>NZ_NHRY01000001.1 GCF_002937115.1 Rhodopila globiformis
GTTGTTCGCAGCGGTCACGCCAACGGACCCCGGACGGCCCGGCAAATGGTCCTTGATCCGCTCCCACTGGTCGTCGCGCAAGGCATGTCGATGCATCGGTCAGCCTCTCCAAAGCTGACTGCCTATGCATCGAAGAACCGGGGCTGCTGGAATCGGGAAGCCGCTTGTTGATCAACGATTCCGCCGCACTGTTGCAGCCCAGACCCACTCGGCTGGCTCCAATTGACGACACGCCCTAAGTTGCACTACATGGTGCATCATTTGGAATGATTCCCTATTTTGCAAGAGGCTCTCATTTCACCCGATTGCGCTGAGAGCTTCACGTTAAGCTCTGCTGATATTGATAGATTTTGAGTAACAGCCCAGGTCCTGGCCGTGACTGGGCGATCGGGTGAAAGCAGCAATTCTTTGGCTCATAATGGGCACTGTAGTTTCCAGGGAACGGCCTTCACTCGGCCTATCGATACGCTACAGCAGACTGCAGGTCGGTTGGGACACGACTTCGGGTGGGGCGATCTGCCCCCAATCGTCATGGTGGCCGCAGGGCCGCCATCCACGCCTCATATGGGGTTTCTCCTGTCAAGCGGTTATTTCATGGCGGTGTCTCCCTTGGGCGCGGTCAGTGTGCGGCTTAACCGGCACGGCGGCGCGTGCTCAGGCTGGTGCGGCGCGGTCAAGCCCCTTGCCGCGCGAGCGGGGCGCGCAGCGCCGGGCTTGAGGGCGCCGCACCAGCCTGAGATCCTGGTTCGGGCCGTGGGTCGCGGTCGTGTCCATGCCGTGGATGCAGTGTGCGGCGGTGCCATCTCTGTCCTCTGCCGGATCGTCCGGGGCCAGGCGTTGACGCATGCCGTGGCTTCGACACCACGGATCCTCATATCCGGTCGCCGCGCGGGGCGGCGCACCCTCATCCCCGGTGCTCGGGGTATCGGCCTGGCAAGCGAGACCATTCTTGCAAAAGCGGCCTGTTGCAGCCATGCGTGGATGCGGTCTCGTGCCCTGGACTCCGGCGGGCTGATCAGGCCCGGCCGAACCTCGTCGTGACGGTCATGCTGCACGGGGGCAGGTCCCTGCGGCCTCAGCCCGCGCGGCTCAGCGGGCGGGCTTCAGCACCGCGCCCTCGGGCAGCACGCCGGCGCTGACATAGCGCCACAGCGCCACCAGCAGCTTGCGTGCGAGCGCAACGATCAGCACCCGCTTGCCGCGCGCGCTGGCGCCCTTGACCTTGTCCTGGAACCACCGGCTGAGCGCCGAGTTGGGCTGGCAGCGCAGCCAGGTCCAGGCCAGTTCGATCATGGTCTTGCGCACCCGCGGGTTGCCGGCGGCACTGATGCCCTGCTCGCGCTTGATGCCGCCGCTGCGCCAGGGTGTCGGCGCCAGCCCGCCAAAGCATGCCCCTGCGAAGGCGGGGGGCGCCGACCTGGCGGCGGTTGGCAAAGGTGCGGTAGAAACATTCCAGCCACAGCAGCGCGGTGAACTGCGGCCCCAGCCCGCGCAGGCGCAGCAGCAGGGCGGCGACCGAGCCACTGTCGGCGGCGGCCTCGGCGAGCAGCATCGCATCGCGCGCCTTCTCCACCGCCTTGAGTTGCTGCATCACCAGCTCCAGCCGCTGCAGCATGTGGCGCAGCTCCGCCATCAGGTGCGGCGGCAGCTCGCTGCCATCGGGCCGGCGCAGCGCCTCCAGCGCCTGCCAGCGGTCCTTGCGCAGCGGCTTGTAGCCGCGCACGCCCTGCCCGGCGAGCCGCCCGCCGATGCCGTTGCTCAGCGCGATCCGCTCGCGCATCAGCTTGTCGCGCTCACGCGAGAGGCGACGGCGGTCTTCTTCCGCCGGCGTGGGCGGCGCCACCATCGCGCAGACCCGCGGCTCGCCGCGCCGCCAGGCGGCCAGGGTGCGCACCAGCGTTTCCCCATCGATGCCGTCGCTTTTCGCCCGCTGCTTGCGCCGTGGCGCGGCGATCGAGGCGGCGTCGACCACGTGGCTCTCGATGCTCTGGGCCACCAGCCAGTGGTGCAGCCAGAAGCCGTCGAGGCCGGCCTCGTAGATGCTGACGATGCCGACCGGCCCGCCGCTGCGCCGCTCGGTGCGGGCGCGGTGGGTGTGCAGCACATTCAGCAGCCGCGCGGTGTCGCCGGCCTGGACTTTGTGGCGCGACATCTTCGCCGCGTCGGGCGGCAGGACGGTGACCACCCACTCCTTCTGGCTCAGTTCCAAGGAGACCAGGAGTGTGGCAGGCTGGGCCACGGTGGCTGGTTGGGCGGTTGGGCTGATGTCAGTACGCATGGGTCGCTCCCTCAAGGACGGTGGAAGCGATATCCTGCACCAAGTGCCGGACCAGTCACCACTTCCACCCGCATAGGGTCTTGCCGTGCTGAAATCGGCAAAAGGCGTGGATGGCGGGCCTGCGCCACTGCTGTCCGGCACATTTTTTGCTCTCCATCGACGGTCGGCATTGAACCTTTGCCGAGGCCCGCGTTCTGCCAGGTAGTCACCGTGGAGAGGACGCATGACATGCCTCATCAGACCACCGTGTTCGAGCAGATCGTTGAACAGTTCTCGTGGAACCGCTTTGACCACCACGTTCGCGCCCACGGCGCCGATGACAACCAGCGCGGCTTCACCAGCCGTCAGCATTTCCTTGCCTTGCTGGCCGGCACGCTGAGCGGTCAGCAGGGCCTGCGTCCGTTGATCGCGACGCTGGCGCCCGACAGCGAGGCGCTGCGCCAGTTGGGTGGGGTGGCACCCAGCCGCTCCACGCTCGCCGACGCCAGCCATGATCGCCCGGCGGGTTTGGGCGTGTCGTCAATTGGAGCCAGCCGAGTGGGTCTGGGCTGCAACAGTGCGGCGGAATCGTTGATCAACAAGCGGCTTCCCGATTCCAGCAGCCCCGGTTCTTCGATGCATAGGCAGTCAGCTTTGGAGAGGCTGACCGATGCATCGACATGCCTTGCGCGACGACCAGTGGGAGCGGATCAAGGACCATTTGCCGGGCCGTCCGGGGTCCGTTGGCGTGACCGCTGCGAACAAC
>NZ_NHRY01000002.1 GCF_002937115.1 Rhodopila globiformis
CGTCGCGGGGCATCACGCGACCCTTCCCGATGGGCTGAGGTTATGTTGCGGAGAAGCTGCCGATCCCTCGCAACATCGCCGCCCAGCGCGGGGCCGCAACATAACACGCGGCGCAACATAATCGGTCCATTTACCGGCCGGACCTTTCGCGGTTTCCTTGAGTCGCACGAACATCGACCGGCCCGGCGTGTTGCGCGCGTCGCCCACGAGCCAGTAGGCGCCTTCGCGGCGGCCGGCGGAGAGGTAATGGCGGCAGACCGCCTCGGCGTTTTTGGCGAGGCGGTGGGCGAGTTCGGAGGCGTCCACGCGTTCCATCACGCCGCCTCCCGCTCACCGATGCGCTCGATCGGAAAGCGATCGAGCACGCGCACCAGCACCTCGGCGCCGCCGGCGTCCGTCGGCACGAACATGCGAAGTTTCCAGGAGATGATCTCGCCGAACAGGCCATAGGTGCGCAGCCGGTCACGCATCGCTTCGCTGAATCCGGAGAGTTCGATGCGAAGCGCGTTCATGACGCGGACGCGGCGCAGTTGCAGCCCCTCCGCGAGATCCAGCACCGTCCGTCCCTCCATCAGCGCGGAGAACGCTGCCTCGGGCGTCAGCGACGCTGCGCCGGGCGCAGAAGCGTTCGCTGCCCAGGCGGGCGAGACCTTGCGGCCGATGACGCGTTCGCCGTCGTCGGTCTGAAGCCGATATACGCGCGTCGACTCGTTTGGCAGCCGCTTCCAGATGGGTAGCAGGAGCCCCGCGACGATGTGCAGCGTGCTCTCGGCGAATTCCGGAACCTGAGCCACCTCGCGATCCCACGCGGCGCCGAAGCTTTCGCGGTCGGTCTCGATCCAGCGGCTCTCCGCCATCGTCTTCAGCGAGACAGTGTGCTGCTCCATTGGAAGGATCAGCCGAACGCGACGTTCGATCTCGCCGTCGTCGAGCATGACGCTCGGCGCTGGAATCTGCACCGCCGCGCGACCTGAACGCTCGTTGATCAGCAGCACTGCTCTTCGATCGGAGAGATGGCCAAGCGCCTGATCGAGGCTGAGCGGATTGTTGCGCCGCCGCTCGGTGATGGTGAGCAGACGGGTTTCTGCGCCGGTGTCGGGGTGGGTGTAGATCGTTCGCCGATCGTTGACGATGAAGCTCTCGGCTTGCAGCGTCTCCAACCCGACATCGTAGACGCCGCTGGCGATGGCACCTTCGATCTTCGCGTTCAGCAATTGCTCGAACGCGGTGAACAACACGCCCTGCAAATCGATGGTGAGCGCGAGTAGCCGATTGAGGAAGGTCGTGATCGGCGGCAGATCGTCCTTCGGGCCGTTGGCGTCCATCAGTGAGAGGCCGGTGGATTCTTCGAACGCCTGAAGCGAGCAGCCATCGACCTTCCCGCGAACGAGCAGCAGGTAGAGCTGGCGCAGCGCGTCGCGCGCATAGGGGCTTTCGAGGTTGTCCTCCGGCCGGAACAGACCCTGGCCGCCGGTCTGGCGCTGCCCGCGCGTGATGGCGCCCAGCGTGTCCAGCCGCCGGGCAATCGTCGAAAGGAAGCGCTTCTCGGCTTTAACGTCTGTCGCGATCGGCCGGAACAGCGGCGGCTGGGCCTGGTTCGTCCGGTTCGTCCGGCCGAGCCCCTGGATGGCGGCATCGGCCTTCCACCCGGGTTCGAGCAGATAGTGGACGCGCCGCCGCTGGTTCCGCGCCGTCAGGTCGGCGTGATAGCTGCGACCGGTGCCGCCTGCGTCCGAGAAGACGAGGATGCGTTTAACATCGTCCATGAAGGCGGCGGTCTCGGCGAGGTTGGCCGAGGCGGAGCGGTTCTCGACGATCAGGCGTTCGCCCTTGCGAACGACCCGCCGCGAGCGGCCGGTCACCTCGGCGACGGTGTCCGTGCCGAAGCGCTGCACGATCTGGTCGAGTGCGCCGGGCACGGGTGGCAGCGAGGCGAGCCGCTCGATGAGTTCGTCGCGCCGCGCCACGGCCTCACGGCTCTCGACGGGTTGGCCATCGCGGAAGACAGGCCGCGAGGAGAGATTGCCCTCACTGTCGGTGAAGGGCTCGTAAAGCTGCACCGGGAAGGAGTGCGCCAGATAATCCAGCACGTATTCGCGCGGCGTGATGTCGACGCGGATGTCGTTCCATTCCTCGGTCGGGATTTCGGCGAGCCGGCGCTCCATCAGCGCCTCGCCGGTGGAGACAATCTGCACCACGGCGGCATGGCCATCCGCCAGGTCCTGATCGATCGAGCGGAGCAGAGTCGGCGTCTTCATGCTGGTCAGGAGATGACCGAAGAACCGCTGCTTGGCGCTCTCGAACGCCGAGCGGGCCGCGGCCTTCGCCTGCCGATTCAGCGTGCCGGACTCGCCGGTGATGTTGGCGGCTTCCATCGCGGCATCGAGATGGTTGTGGATGATCGCGAAGGCGCCGGCATAGGCATCGTAGATGCGGCGCTGCTCATCGGTGAGCTGGTGCTCGACCAGTTCGTATTCGACGCCGTCGTAGGAGAGCGAACGGGCGGTGTAGAGGCCAAGGGAACGGAGGTCGCGCGCCAGCACCTCCATGGCCGCGACGCCGCCGGCCTCGATCGCTTCGACGAACTCGGCGCGGGTCGCGAAAGGAAAATCCTCGCCGCCCCACAGGCCGAGCCGCTGGGCATAGGCGAGATTGTGGACCGTGGTGGCGCCCGTCGCCGAGACGTAGACCACGCGCGCGTTGGGCAGCGCGTGTTGCAGGCGGAGGCCGGCGCGTCCCTGCTGTGAGGGCGCGATATCGCCGCGCTCGCTTTTACCGCCGCCGGCGTTCTGCATGGCGTGGCTCTCGTCGAAAATGATGACCCCATCGAAGGTGGAGCCCAACCATTCGACGATCTGCCGGACGCGCGAAAGCTTCTCGCCACGGTCGTCGGACCGCAGCGTAGCGTAGGTCAAAAATAGGATGCCTTCGGCCAGGCGGATCGGCGTGCCTTGCGGGAAGCGCGAGAGCGGGGTGATGAGCAGCCGCTCCATGCCGAGCGCCGACCAGTCGCGTTGTGCGTCCTCCAGCAGCTTGTCGGACTTCGAGATCCAGACTGCCTTGCGCCGCCCGCGCAGCCAGTTGTCGAGGATGATGGCGGCGGACTGGCGTCCCTTGCCGGCGCCGGTGCCGTCACCCAGCATGAAGCCGCGGCGGAAGCGCACTGCGTTCGGCGCATCGTCGGGCGCAGCGGTGACGAGATCGAAGGTCTCGTCCACTGTCCAGGCGCCAGCGAGATACTCGCCGTGGGCCTCGCCGGCATAGATCACCGTCTCCAGTTGGGCGTCGGAGAGGAGGCCTTCGGTAACGAGGCGGGCCGGTAGCCGGGGCCGATAGCTGGGCTTCGGCGGCGCGACCGAGGCCATCGCCGCGGATTGCACCAGCTTGGTCGGGTGCGGTTGGGCGCCGGGAATACGGATCGATTGGAGGCGGTACTCCTCGTAGATCGCCTCGCTCAGGCGTGCGGCCTCGGGCGGCGTCCAATCGGTCGTCTCGTAGGCGAGATCGACGGCCTCGGGGTCGGTGATCGGCAGCCCGGTCGGCCGGGCAGCGATGGCGCGCGCACGAGGGGCGTTCACGGCGCGCGGCGCGGCGTGCGCGGACATCGGGATCGTCGCTGGCCTCTCGACTGCCAGCCGGGCAGGAACGCGCTCGCCGATCCAGCGGAGCAGCGTCGCGACATCGGGTGCGATGACGGCGGATTCCGGGAAAGTGTTTGGATCGTCGGCGGGCGCCTTGTCGATGACGGTCAGCCTCGTTTCGACTGAAGTGCCATGCTTGGCGTAGACACTGCCGTCGATCGCGGCGCTGAACACCACGCTGCCGCGCTCCTGCAGGCGAACGAATGCGTCCCGCCCGGCGGGCGCGTCGGGTGCGAAATTGGCGCCGGTGAACGCCACCAGACGCCCACCATCAGCAAGACGCGAAAGGGCGGAGCGGATGTGCCGATAGACAGTGTCAGCCACACGGCCGGAGACGTGGGCCAATGCCGAGAATGGCGGGTTGATCAGCACTACACTCGGCACGGCTGCGGGATCGAGGTGATCGTCGATCTGCGCGGCATCGAACCGCGTGACGGGAGTGGCCGGAAAGAGGGAGGCAAGCAGCGCGGCGCGGGTCGCGGCCAGCTCGTTCAGCACCAGGGCGCCGCCCGCAGTCTCCGCCAGGATGGCGAGGAGCCCAGTGCCGGCCGAGGGCTCGAGAACGCGGTCGCCCGGAGTGATGGCCGCAGCCGTCAATGCGGCGAACCCGAGCGGGATCGGCGTCGAGAATTGCTGGAACGTATCGCTTTCGACCGATCGGCGCGTCTGCGTGGGGAGCAGGTTCGCGATCCTGGCCAGCGCGGAAAGGCGCAAAGCCGGAGTGCCGGCTTTGCGGAACAGCGCCTTTCCGTATTTGCGCAGGAACAGGACGGTGGCGACCTCGCCGGCTTCGTAGGCGGATTTCCAGTCCCAGGCGCCCGTCGCATCGGAGGCGCCGAAGGCCGCCTCCATGGCGCTGCGCAGCATCGCGGCGTCCACGCGCTCGCCGCGTTCGAGATGGGGGAGAAGACGCTCGGCCGCTGCGAGAATGGCGGCCGCGGGATCAAGTTCGCACGGGCGCGAGCGCGACATGGCCTCGCAGGCCGCGATCGGGGAAGAGTCGTTCATGAAGGAAACCCCGAGAGAGCGGGAACGGGCGAGCCGGTCGGCGCTCTCTCTAGGACCTCACCGGCTCAAACCCGTTCCGGCCAGGCTCTCACTCTGGGCGGACCGATGGACCTCACTGAGGAAACGGTGCGGGGCTCCATGCAGACGTTTGAGCCAATTGCCCAACGTGCTAGTCTTACTGTGTCAAAAACTGAGAGATAGTCAATGTTATCAATGGGTTATGGGAGCTCTAGTTTGCGAGAAAACGTCGTGATTTCAATGTGTTAGGCGGAAACTGACACAGTCGAACTAGGGCGTGTCGTCAATTGGAGCCAGCCGAGTGAGTCTGGGCTGCAACAGTGCGGCGGAATCGTTGATCAACAAGCGGCTTCCCGATTCCAGCAGCCCCGGTTCTTCGATGCATAGGCAGTCAGCTTTGGAGAGGCTGACCGATGCATCGACATGCCTTGCGCGACGACCAGTGGGAGCGGATCAAGGACCATTTGCCGGGCCGTCCGGGGTCCGTTGGCGTGACCGCTGCGAACAAC
>NZ_NHRY01000003.1 GCF_002937115.1 Rhodopila globiformis
TCCCATTTGGTGTGATTTAGGCTCTCGAATTCGTCCATTGATGGAACTCCATCAGCGTGTGCTTTGGCGGCTCACGCTCCAGAGTTTCATTGATGGGCGAACCGGGGCCTACCCCCGCAAATGTCAAACTGCTGCTGCCTCCCCGGCAGAGCCGGGGGAACTCCCGGTTACGTTAGAAACGCGCTGGAACTTTGATCAGGCCGAAATCATTGTGTCTCTGGATGGCGACTTTCTCGATTCCGGACCGCAACAGGCTGGCGTCTCGCGGGCCTGGTACGACGCCCGCCGTAAACTGGCACATCAGGACAGGTTGCTGGCTATGCATGCCGTCGCACCTGTTCCCAGCCTGACCTATGCCAAGGCTGATTACCATATGCCTGTCGCGCAACGAGACCTTCTGCCGCTGGCACAATCGTTGTTAATGCAACTGAACGGTGGAACGCCGACCGGCTTCGGCCCGGCAGGAAAATGGCGGGGCGACATTGCGGCTGCACTAGGTGCGGCCCGCGGCCGCAGCATTGTGCTGACCGGCACGCATCAAAGCGCCGAACTCCATGCGACGGTGCATCGCATCAACGCCGCGATCGGCAACATCGGAAACACCATCCTCCACACAGATCCCGTTCTGGGACAAGCGGAACCGTTCACGAATCTGATCGAAGCGATGCATGGCGGTAACGTAACGACGCTGGTCATGCTGGATACCAATCCGGTATACAGCGCACCGGCGGACGTGGACTTCGGCACGCTGCTTACAAAAATTGATTTAAAGCTTCATGCTGGACTTCACTGGGATGAAACCGCGACCCTGTGCGACTGGCATTTGCCGCTTTCCCACCCGCTGGAAACCTGGGGTGATGCGCGGGCGCCGGATGGGACGGCAACCCTGATTCAGCCGACAATCCAACGGCTCTACGATACACGTTCCGTAATGGAAATCCTGTCGGTACTGTCCGAACCAACGCCACGGCCCGGCTATGAGTTGCTGCGGAGCTTCTGGCGCGGACAGATGCCAAAGGACGACTTCCAGGCAGCATGGCGTCAGGCCTTGCAGATGGGTTTCGTAGCGGACACAACATTCCCAACCCGGAATGTGCAGCCGACCCCGGTTACAGACCCGCCGCCGGCGATCGAGGCAAGCGGGCTCGAGGTCGTGATCAGGCCTGATGCGACCATTTGGGACGGTAGTTTCGCGAACAATGCGTGGCTGCAGGAATTGCCGAAACCAATGTTTAAGACCGTCTGGCAAAATATCATTGCCGTTTCGCCAAAGCTCGCCGCCGACCAGAAGCTCAGGAATGGCGACGGTATCGTGGTGGCCGCCGGGACACAGTGGATTGAAGGACCGATCTGGGTTGTGCCGGGGCAGAACGATAACACCATCATGCTGCAACTTGGGTACGGCCGAAACAGCGTCGGCACCGTCGGCGCCGGGATTGGTTACAATGCCTATGCGCTACGCCGCCTCGACGCGCCATGGCATCTGTCCGGGATCCGGCTGGTCCACAGCAAGAACAACTACACCGTTGCTACTGCGCAGCAAATTGACTATCAGGAAGGTCACGACTACGTGCGGCTGCAAGAAATCGGCGGCAAACCCGCCGGCGACAACACAGCATTTACGCAGCCAACCCTGTACAGGAGGGATCCCTCCGATGGCCGCGCGTGGGGCATGGTGATCGACCTCGACGCCTGTATCGGGTGCAACGCATGCGTCGTGGCCTGCCAGGCTGAAAACAACGTGCCAGTGGCCGGAAAGGATGAGTTCCTCGCCGGCCGCGACATGCACTGGCTGCGCGTGGACCGCTATTACTCCGGCCCGGATCAAGATCCCGACACGCGATTCATGCCGGTGCCGTGCATGCATTGCGAAACAGCGCCGTGCGAACTTGCCTGTCCGGTCGAGGCGACGCTGCACGATCACGAGGGCCTCAATCTGATGGTCTATAACCGTTGTGTGGGCACGCGCGCCTGCAACGCGTATTGTCCATATAAGGTACGCCATTTCAATTACCTGCACTACAGCGAGGCGCCGCCGATCGTGGAAGCCCAACGCAATCCGGCCGTAACGGTTCGAGCTCGCGGCGTCATGGAAAAGTGCACCTACTGCGTACAACGTATCGTAGCCGGACGAATTGCCGCAGATAAGGAAGACCGGCCAATCCGTGACGGTGAGGTAGTGACCGCCTGTGCGGCAGCCTGCCCGACGCAGGCGATCACTTTCGGCGACCTGAACCACAAGGACAGTGCCGTCGCGAAGGCGCGGCAGAATCCACGGAATTATGCGTTGCTGGGCGAACTGAACACCCGTCCACGCACCACATACCTCGCCGCGTTCGCGCCTCCGGCAGAGAAAGCCTGACAATGTCCGACCAGGCAATCCGACAGAGCCACGCCAACTACCTGGCGACACCGTATGAAGATGCGGCCATTGGCAACGAAATTGCCGGCCTCACCTTCGGGCATCCGTCGCGCACGCGATGGGTGATCGCTTTCGGCATCAGCGCCCTGATGGCATCGTGGCTGGTCATTGCGCTGGGATGGCTGTTCTACTGGGGGATCGGAGTCTGGGGCAACAATATCCCCGTCGGATGGGCGCTGGACATCACCAACTACGACTGGTGGATGGGCAACGCCTGCGGCGCATTGATCATATCCGGGCTTCTGTTGCTGCTACGGCAGCACTGGCGCGGCGCATTGAACCGTGTCGCCGAGTCGGTCGCGCTGCTGTCCGCCGCGGCGGCCGGCATCTATCCCATCGTTCATCTCGGCCGGCCTTGGTTCTTCTACTGGAACCTGCCCTACCCGAACAGTCTGCTGCTCTGGCCGCAGTTCCGCAGTCCGTTGGTTTGGGATGCATTTGATATCATCAGCTTCCTAGTCGTTGCCTTGCTGTTCTGGTATGTCGGCATGATCCCGGATCTTGCCACGCTGCGCGACCGCCCCGCCGGGGTGCTGAAACGCCGGATCTACGGCGTGGCCGCCCTGGGCTGGCGCGGTTCCGCCAGGCACTGGAGCCGCTGGAACCGAACTTACCGCACGCTCGCGGTCTTTGGCGTCATACAGGCAATTTGTACCCAGTGCGGCGCCGCGGTGATGTATGCCGGCACTGTCGAGCCAGGGTGGCACGACACGCTGCTGCCGGCCTTCTTCATCGTCAATGCGGTCCTGTCAGGCCTGGGATTGATAGCGGTCGTCGTTTCGATCGTGCGCTATCTCTATCCGGTTGAGTCGCTGATCACACGGGAGCATCTCGACGTGATCGGGCGGCTGATTCTTGCAGCGGGACTTCTGTCCACCTACTGTTACCTCGTCGATTTCTTCTTCACGGCACTCGGCGGCGACAGCTACGACCGATCGGTGATGATGCGTCGTTTCACCGGCCTCTACGCGGGAAGCTTCTGGCTGATCGTAGGCGCTGCGTTGCTGCCGGTGCATCTGTTGTGGTTCCGCGCGGTGCGCTGCAGCGCCCTGATGCTGTTCCTGCTCGGCATCCTGATGATGGCGGGCATGTGGGGCGACCACTTCATGACCCTTGTCACGACGCAGCACCGCGACTTCCTGCCATCTTCGCAGGCTTTCTACACTACCAGTTTCTGGGCGGTGACCACCTGGCTGGGCACGATCGGCCTGTTCAGTTCCTTGATGCTACTCGTGCTGCGTTACGTCCCGGTCGTGTCGATCATTGAAACCCGGCTGCTGGCCCATCAGCAGAAGGCCGAGCAGAATGTCTGAGGAATCCGAATTCTACGGCATCGCCGCCGAGTTTGCCGAACCGGACGGTTTGCTGGCCGCTGTATCCAGCCTGCGCAGCCGTGGCATTGGCCTGTTGGACGCACTGTCGCCGCTTCCGATCAGCGGCATGGATGCGGCGCTGGGAACCAGTGGCCGGTCTCTCGGTGTGGCCGCCGTGGCCGGGGTGCTGTTGGGTGGCTTTGGTTGTTTCGGCATGATCGTCATTGCGACAGTCGTTGCATACCCAATCATTGTCGGCGGCCGGCCGCTGCTCAGTTGGCCCTACTACGTTATTCCCAGTGTGGCGGCGGCCATGCTGACAGGCGCAGTCGTTCTGTTTGTCGTCATGCTGTTCCTCGACCGGTTGCCCAGGCTCAATCATCCCGTCTTCAACATCGATGGGATTCAGGGCGTCACCACGGACCGTCTGTTCCTGGTTGTGGAGGCGCGCACAAGCGATTTCGACGCCGAGGCGGTTGAGCATGCCCTTGCCGAATTGCCGGTGCGTCCCCTTCGCATCCAGCGCGTGGAACGATGAACCGGCGATCCCTATCCATGCTCCTGCTGCTGGCACTGGCGACGTGCCGTCAGGAAGACATGTATTCGCAAGAGAAAGCCGTCGGCTGGGGCAAGTTCTTTCCCTTTCCCGGACGGATGACGATGCAGCACCCGGTGCCCGGGACCGTTGCCCGCAATCCGGCGGACGCACCCGTTCCCCAGCCGCCGGAGATCACGGCGGCCATGCTGGCGCGCGGCCGGCGGCAGTACAACATCAACTGCGTCCCCTGCCACGGGCAGTCGGGCGATGGGGAAGGCATGATCGTGCAACGCGGCTTTCCCAAGCCGCCGCCGCTGTTCAACGACCGCCTGATCAAGGCCAAGGCGCGGCATTTCTATAACGTGATTACCCACGGGCACGGCGTTATGTACAGCTATGCCGATCGGGTTGCGCCCGCGGACCGCTGGGCGATTACAGGGTATATCCGTGCGTTGCAGCGCAGTCAGCATGCCCAGGTCGCCGAGCTATCAGACAACGACAAGCAGCATCTGCAGGAGAGTAACCCATGAAGTGGGTGGCCATGGTCCTGCTGATGGTTGGCGTTCTGCTGCTGGGGCTGGCCCTGTTCCTCGCGCTGCATAGCGGCATGCCGACCACACCCTCTTATCTCGCCGACTGGCTGTTCTGGTCGTCGTTACCCTTCGGCGCGCTGCCGGTGGTGATGTTGATCGACCTGGTCGGTCCCGGCGCGGGATTGCCGCTGGAACCGGCGTTGCGCCGCCTGCTGATTCTCACGCCTGTTGCGGCCGTGCTGATGATTCCGGTGCTGGTGCTGCCGGCAACCTTGTTCGGCTGGGCCAACGGCCACGGCTTCTCGACTCCGTTCGGCCGTGCCTGGATGAACCATGGCTGGTTCATCGGGCGCAGTATTATCTATGTCGGGCTCTGGACACTCCTGGCCGTGCTGTTCCGCTGGCCGCCGAGGGCCGAGGCTGTCGGGCGCCGCCGCGGCTTTGCCGCCGCCGGCCTGTGCGCTTACGCGTTGAGCGCCACGCTCGCCTCGGTGGACTGGGCGATGACGGTGGAGCCGAACTGGTTCTCGGCCGAGTTCGGCCTGCTACTGGTTGCAGCGCAGGTCAGCATCGCCGTCAGTGCCGCGATTCTGCTCAGCGGCAGGACATGGCGGCTGCTCGCGCCGGATGCCGCCGGCCTGATGCTGATCAGTGCCGTTGGAATCTGGCTGTTTGCCCAGTTCATCCAGTTCCTGGTGATCTGGTCGGGGGACAAGGCATCCGATATTGCCTGGTATTTGCACCGCTCGGACCTTGGCAGCCGGATCGCTGTTTGGATGGCGTTAGCCGTCGGCGTTGTTGTGCCGGTTTCGATATTGTCGTCCCGCCTGCGGCGCCGGCCGGCAGGACTGATTGCTGCCGCGGTGCTGGTGGTCTGCACCCAGGCGCTCGGAATGCTCTGGCTGATTACGCCGTCGTTGCGGCACCACTTCACTATTACCGGCATGGATGTGCTGGCGCTCGCGGGCATCGGCGGCGTGATGCTAGGCATCTGCCTGCTGATTGGCCCGCTGCCCAAACCGGCAAAGGAGGTTGCCCCATGAGCATGAAATCGGTGCTATGGACGGCAGGCTTGTCGTTCCCATGCCCAGCCATGGCACCTGGGCAGTCGGGGCTATCCGTACGTTGCGTAACCCCATCCAGTGTGGGCCGCCATGCCTGACGAAATGGCGCAAGGTAACACGAAGCGGCAACGGCACGGATTCAGCCTATGGCGTCTGCTGGTCTTAACCGGCGTGGTCGCTGGCATCGCAGCGCTGTTTCGGGGAGAGATAAGCAAAACCAGCGGGCGAGGCTCGCCGGGTACACCCCCAAGCACCGAAGCGCTCAACGCCGGCCATGAAACGGAAGATATCGACACCATTGACGTTTCGCTGATTCTTGCGGGCATGGCGGCAACCACGGCCATTGTCGTCGGAATTGTCTTCTGGATGACATGGCGGTTCGATATCAGCCGGCACGAAACGATGTCTCGCCTGACGCCGGCAGAGACCGCCCGCGTCGTGCCACCGGCACCGCACTTGCAACGGAATCCGTTCGCCGACCTTGCCCGGGTTCAATCGCGTGAAACGCGTCTGCTGACAAGCTATGGCTGGATCAGCGCGGACCACAGCCTCGCGCGGATTCCAATCGATCGAGCAATGGCCCTGAGTGTGGGCAAATCGTTGGATGCGTCACCCTAACGTAACCGGGAGTTCCCCCGGCTCTGCCGGGGAGGCAGCAGCAGTTTGACATTTGCGGGGGTAGGCCCCGGTTCGCCCATCAATGAAACTCTGGAGCGTGAGCCGCCAAAGCACACGCTGATGGAGTTCCATCAATGGACGAATTCGAGAGCCTAAATCACACCAAATGGGA
>NZ_NHRY01000004.1 GCF_002937115.1 Rhodopila globiformis
GTATGGGGGCGGGCATGGTGGTGGCCGGCGGGGCGGGCATCACGGCGCGGCCCGGTGACCGCGGCGCGTGGGAACACGTCATCACGGCTGCTGTCCGACCTTTCCCTTGTTAGTAAGCCAGGGAATGGTCCGTTCTGCCCACCAGGCCTGACACCGTCGCGCTCTTCGCGGCGGGGACACTAGCGCGAAATGGTAAACGAAAGGTTTCTAGAGCAATATCGGCCTGACTGGAAATCGCGGAGCGATTTCAGGCCGATGAAATTGCTCGTGAAATTATGAGCTGGAGCGTTTCCAGTCGGGCTGAAAACGCTCTAGCCGGCGGGAAAATGCGTGCCCCCGAGGATCACCGACTCGGGCTGCAGCGTCTCGGTCCAGGTGACGGCGGCGGGCGACAGGGCGATGCCGTGGTGGGCCAGGGCCGGGGTCAGCACCGTCGCCGGATGCAGCGTCGCCATCGCCACGGCCGAGGTGGCGTCGGCGATGCCCCAGGCGACCACGTTGCGCACCGCCTGGTCCAGCCGCAAAGCCGAACCGGCCAGGCTGGCGGTGCCGGGGTAGCGCACGGCGCCATCCGCGGCCAGCTCGATCGCCTGGCCGGCGAAGCCGTACTGCCCGGGCGGCGCGGCGGCGGCGGCGGTGGCATCGGTGACCAGGATCGAGCGCAGCCGACGCTTGGCGCGCACCAGCACCTTCAGCACCGGCGGCGGGACATGCAGCCCGTCGGCGATGAAGCTGGCGTGCAGCGCGTCCGCCGCCAGCTGCGCCATCAGCGGGTTGAGGAACTTCGGCTGCGGCTGCGGCAGGGCGTTGCCGAGGTGGGTGCTCAGCGTCACCCCGGCCTGCACCGCCTGCGCCACGGTCTCGGCGTCGGCGGCGGTGTGGCCCATGGCGACGGCGATGCCGCGGGCGCACGCCTCGGCGACCAGCGCCAGCGCCCCCGGCTGCTCCGGCGCCAAAGTCAGCAGCAGGATCGGCCGCTTGAGGTGCCGGCCCAGGCGGTGCAGCAGCGCCGGGTCCGGCGCCACCATGGCGGCGGCGTTGTGGCAGCCGGCGTAGCCGGGCGCGGGGTTGAGGAACGGGCCTTCCAGGTGGAAGCCCGGCACCATCAGCCGCCCCAGCTTGCTGCCGCCGACGGCCTTGTCGAGCGCGGCGAGGCGGCGGGTGAGGGTGATCTCGTCGGCGGTGACCAGGGTGGGCAGGCAGGTGGTGACGCCGCTGCGCAGCATGGCGCGCAAAGCGTGGTCGAGCGCGCCGGGGGTGAGGGCGGCATCGTTGAAGTCGATGCCGGCGTAGCCGTTCACCTGCAGGTCGATCAGGCCAGGGGATTGCATGGCGGGGCTTTGGCCGAGGGGGCGGGGGGAGTCAAGATGGGCCTTGTCAGCCGGTGCGACAGCTATGCCGTCCGGTGGCGGGAGGGGGATAAATCCCCCTCCCGCCACCGGACGGTGTCGCCGTGGCTTCCCTACCGATTTCCCTGTGGTAGGATCAATACATCCCGCACGACTTCGCATCATCGGCCGTGGCTTCCCTACCGATTTCCCTGTGGTAGGATCATCGAAACGCTTTGGAGCACGTGACATGAGCCGTGGCTTCCCTACCGATTTCCCTGTGGTAGGATCTTGCGGGATGTTTTGACCGCGTGCGCCGTGCCGTGGCTTCCCTACCGATTTCCCTGTGGTAGGATACAGACGTTCAGGTCACCGTCAAGTCGTGGGCCGTGGCTTCCCTACCGATTTCCCTGTGGTAGGATCTTGAGCTTGTCGATGACGGCCGTCTTGAAGCCGTGGCTTCCCTACCGATTTCCCTGTGGTAGGATCCACCGAGCCGACGATGTTGGCCTACGCGAGCCGTGGCTTCCCTACCGATTTCCCTGTGGTAGGATTTCCCGAACGGCTTCGACTTCACCCATGTCGCCGTGGCTTCCCTACCGATTTCCCTGTGGTAGGATTTCGGCCCCAACGACAAGACGGTTGACCTCGCCGTGGCTTCCCTACCGATTTCCCTGTGGTAGGATACAGTGCGCTAGGCCAATAGGCAGCTTCGTGCCGTGGCTTCCCTACCGATTTCCCTGTGGTAGGATCAAACCACGAAAGGGCACCAGAAATGTCAGGCCGTGGCTTCCCTACCGATTTCCCTGTGGTAGGATACTATTGTCACCGTCTGGCACCGAACCCCGGCCGTGGCTTCCCTACCGATTTCCCTGTGGTAGGATCCGAAAGCCTCCGGCTTGCCCGGGCGTTGTGCCGTGGCTTCCCTACCGATTTCCCTGTGGTAGGATTATCTGGCCCATGGTCCGAAGATGGCGGGGGCCGTGGCTTCCCTACCGATTTCCCTGTGGTAGGATCGGCCATGCTTTGATTGTTTGATTGGCGGAGCCGTGGCTTCCCTACCGATTTCCCTGTGGTAGGATCGCCATCGTATCCAGCCGCGCGTTGTGAGCGCCGTGGCTTCCCTACCGATTTCCCTGTGGTAGGATACGGACGTATGGGGGCGGTATACAACCCCGGCCGTGGCTTCCCTACCGATTTCCCTGTGGTAGGATATACTCTCCGTTAGCGAAAGCGATTGTCTCGCCGTGGCTTCCCTACCGATTTCCCTGTGGTAGGATTCCACGGGCGGCAGGGTGAGGGCGGTGTAGGCCGTGGCTTCCCTACCGATTTCCCTGTGGTAGGATCTCGGCCAGTTCATCAAGGACATTTACGCGGCCGTGGCTTCCCTACCGATTTCCCTGTGGTAGGATTACGGCGATTGCCACAACATAATGTTCCGAGCCGTGGCTTCCCTACCGATTTCCCTGTGGTAGGATAAGGAATATGAGACTGGCGCTTGTGAGTCTGCCGTGGCTTCCCTACCGATTTCCCTGTGGTAGGATCACCGCGTCGCCCACAGCGGCGGTGTCCACGCCGTGGCTTCCCTACCGATTTCCCTGTGGTAGGATGAGAATGTAGAGGAGAACGATATGGCCGGCGCCGTGGCTTCCCTACCGATTTCCCTGTGGTAGGATCACAGCCGGCTGCAGAACCCGCGCCGACAGGCCGTGGCTTCCCTACCGATTTCCCTGTGGTAGGATTGTCCGCATACGCAGGGCCGCGCGGGCCAGGCCGTGGCTTCCCTACCGATTTCCCTGTGGTAGGATGTTCGGGTGGCGCGGGTGCTCCGGGATGACGCCGTGGCTTCCCTACCGATTTCCCTGTGGTAGGATGGGTGATTGTGCCCGGGCCGACGGCCTGCGGCCGTGGCTTCCCTACCGATTTCCCTGTGGTAGGATGAGCGCCACCTGCGCCCCTCGGTCATCTTCGCCGTGGCTTCCCTACCGATTTCCCTGTGGTAGGATCGGAGCACAACAAGCGACTGAAACTGCTGTGATTTTCGAGATTTGCCACCTCGAAAATCACAGCAGAATCATCTGGCGCGAGCCAAGCGACTCGGTTTTTGTCGCCTCACCGAGCAACAATTTCATCCTTTCGTACTGCCGATCCGTCACCTGCAACGCCCGTACGCTTCCCTCGCTTGGCAGATTTCGGGTGACCCTTGCGATATGCTTGGTTGCCCCGTCCTCGCCGCGGCAGACCCGTGCATAGACCGAGAACTGTAGCATCATGAAGCCATCATCCTTCAGGAAGTTGCGAAACCGGGTTGCGTTGCGTCGCTGAACCTTGGTCCCTACCGGCAGGTCGAAAAACACAAACAGCCACATGAAACGCGCCTCCGCCTCCGGCATCACGCGACCATCCGCGGCATCTGCAGCACCGCCGCGCTGCTTGTCTGCATCGCTCGCACCAGACTCTCCGCCGCCTGTTCGGTGGCCGTCAGCAAGGACACGGTATCCGTGCCGAAGACCGTTGTTTCTGTCAGAATAGAGGCCAGCGTGCGCCGCTCCTCGACCGTCGTTTGCCCATTCCGTACCGTTCCTTTTGCCGAAAGCTGCCATACCTGCCGATCAACGAACGGCCGGAACGGCTCGACCATGTCATCGGCCAGATTGAAGGCGTTGGTCATGCTGGCGTGGTTAAGTCCCAATGCCGGAACGAGGCCCGCCGCGACCAGCGCCCGGGCCACCGCGGACCGGACGACGGCATAGCCGTAGTTCAGCAGGGCGTTGCGCTTGTCCGTATCGTCCTCCCGCACAAACTCGCTGAACAGGCGCGGCCAGTAGGCGCGTGCTGCCCGCGCCTCGACGTTGTCCGGATCGCCGGACCCGACGAGATGTGCCATGGCGCGCAAGGCGGTTGCATCCTGTCCGCAGGTGGCCAGGCAGGCCGCCTGGTTGTCGATCTTTGTCCGCACCAGGGCCTGCCAGAGCCGTTTCTTCAAAGGCAATGGCAGCCCGGCCTGCAAGGCCGCCATTTCCGCCTGCCGGTGATGGCGATGAAACGGCAGCAGCAGTCCACTGGGCGTGTGGGTCCGGTCGGTGGTGATGACCGCCACGCCGGCCTCCATGCAGGCCGCGATCAGGGCCGTTGACAGTGTCACCTGCGGCGAGTCGAGGACGATCCAGCCGATGTCCTCGATCGCGATCCGTGCCTCCGTCTCGTCCTGCCTGGCAACGATCTGGTTGTCCGCCAGCGACAGGCGGGTCGGCCGGCTTACGTGCAGGCCACGCCATGCCATGTGCGTACCTCCTTATTGACCGCTGTCACACGGCCCAAGCGATCAACCTGGAGTTTTCTGAAATGCGCCAGAGTCTTGGCGCCAATGCCCCTGGTCAACGCCCGTGGACTCTCTGGAGCAGCAATCGCAATCGCACCCGTGCTGCGGTCCATTCCTTTGAAATACCCTTTCAGGACGACCCCGTCAGCTTTTGCTACTTCCAGCAGGCTGTGCGAGTACAGGCTGAACAGGAATTCATAGTCCGAATCAACCACAGCCCAGTCCGCCTCGGCCTTGTCGGCCACCACCGCCCGGTTCGGCGGTTCCGGCCAAGTCTGCCGATCGGCGATCTGATGCGGATAGATTGGCACGAGATAGTGGCGTAGCTTCCCCTTCCTGTCGGCCTTGGCGAAAACATCCACCCGCGCCATATCGCCACGATCGGCCGAGCCCTCCCGCACCGGAACCGCGACCTTGTCCTTGGTCGCCAAGCGGACCTTGCGGATGACGTCCCCCTTCGGCGACCGGGGTGGCGCGTTCTTCGGCTTCCCGGCCTCGATCCAGCAGCGCAGGCTTTCCACTAGCTCGTTGCGCAGTTTCGCCGGATCGACAACTTTTCCATAGGGATCGGGGATCGGGATGTTCGCGAGGTCGTTCAGCGTCAGCGCCTCGACCGCCTTGCGCTCGAACACCGTAGCGACCCCATCGACGGTCTCCACGCGCTTGATCGTGGCGGCATGGGCTTCGCCCCGCGCGCGGCGCCGTTCGGCCCGGGATACGAAGACGTTGCGGACGACATCCCGCACGACCTCGCGGAACCCAGCCGCCGGCGGGTCGATCTGCGTGAAATCAAACCCGCGCGGCAGTCCCTGCCGCTCGGCCTCCTGCGCCGCCTTGGTCAGGCGGTTCAGCATGGATTCGCTGGTCGCGGCAATGACGATGGCGTCCAGCGCATGGTGGCGGTCATCCTCCAGGCGCTTGCCGTCCGGGCCTTTCTTCAGGTCATCCAGCGCCCAGGCCCGCCGCAGCTTGGCCGTCAACTGGCCAGGCCGGGCCAGGACATGGCGGGACCCGTCCTTGGGATACTGACGGGCGAGCATGTCCAGCAGCAGCCGCGTGGCGTAGCGCGTATCGCCCAGGTTGCGGTTTCTGAACGTCTCCTCGACCTCCTTGGCGTTCTTGCGGAGATAGAAGCCGCCTTTCTTGCGACCCTTCATCTCCTTGCAGCCTTCGACGCGGGTCGCGAACAGTGCCCAGTCCAGGCCTTCTGCCTCGAACCACTCAAACGGCGTCCGGCCTCTCTTGTCCTGGTTGGCCTTGGCGGTGCACAGTGTCTTGTTGATGAAGCTGTCGTCGCCGAACCGGCTCCACGGCAGGATATGGTCCACCTGCACCCGGTTGTCGCCGGCGGCGAGCCAGTGCGGCGGTATTGCCGTATCGGTATAAAGGCAGCGCCCGTTCTGCTCCTTCCACAGTTCGTAGCGCAGCAGTTCCTCGTCGTTCGCCGGGCGCTCGAGTAAATCCGCCAGCTCTTTCCTGGCTGTTTCACGCTGCTTGTTGCGGTCCTCGATGCCTTTGCTGATCTTGTCGCGCTCTTCGGCGCTCTTGCCGATGTCGCGGGCCAACTCGACGTGGATCATGTCCGGCAGGCCGTAAGCCTGAACGATGGCGCGGACCTGCTTCAGCATCTCGCAGACTGCCTTGCGGGCAACCGGATTGCGCACGTCCTCCAGCGAGACTGCGGCGCGGGCGGTGTGATCGTATCCCGCATCCTCGCAGGCTTCGGAATAGACCCGGCCGCGCTGCAGGGACGGGATCAGGGCGCGTGCCGCCTTGGCCGAGATGTGGCCGGCGCGGGTGAATTCGGCGAACGCGCCGGATTGGACGCCTTGCATCACCGCCGCCAGCAGTGGTTCCTGCAGCCCTGCCTCCGCAAGCCCGGCCTGCACCGAAGCCGGATCTTCACGGAAAGTCAGGACTTCGGCAATACGGTCGCGCATGACCGGGTTGTGCATCAGCACGCGCCAGCCCGACGGCCCGACGATCTCGCGCAGCGTGTGGGTCCCTTCCGCGGCGTTGCCATGGCGGGCGACGATGTCGTTCTTCTCGTCCTTTTCCGATACGCCGACGAAGCGGGTGCGGCTGTCGAGATCCAGGGTCTTGCGGACGGATTTGTAGGTGATGCCTTTGGTCCGGCCGAAATCCTCGGCAACCTGGGCGATCTGTTCCGGAGTCAGGCGCAACTCCTGTCCGCCTGCCGACAGCGAAATGGCCGTCAGCCGCGACAGCAGGCGGAACATTTCGAACGCATAGCTCCGCCGGGCGGCGCGCTTTTCGGCCGGTTCGAACGGGCAGGACTGCACCATGTGCTCGCTGTCCTGCAGCGGGCGCTGGAAGAACGCGATGTGGGTGAAGTCCGCTTCCAGTTCCTCGGATGCCAGGGGATTGCCCCGCTGGCGCTGTTCCCGGAAGATCTGGCGAACCTCGCTTTCCTGGTCAGTGCGCAGGATGGAGCGGGTAAAATCGCCTCTGTTGCGCTTGCGGTCCCTGTAGGCGTCGTCGGTGGCGAACATCTGCCCGATGGTGCGATAGCCTTGCAGCCGCTCCTGTGTCGCCGCGATGGCCTTTTTCATTTTTGATGTTTCGTCGGCGGCATTGGCGGCCGCGTCTCGTTTGGCGTTCGAGCGGAAGCCCCGGTGCCGGGCGATATGGCCGAGGGCAACGGCAAGTTCCGGCCCTGTCAGTGTCCGTTCCAGGGCCGCGGCCCGCAACGCCCAGGGATCGAGACCTTTCTGGCCGAGCGCATCGCTTTTCGCCGCCGGCAGTAGCCCGGCGGTGTGGAACAGGCGGCGGATCTCGTTCATCCTCTGCCGCCGCCGCCGGATCACCCGCCGTTGGCCGCGATGCAGCCTGCGGACGGCAGCGGTTGGCGTTCGTTCCTTGGAAGTCTCGGGCGCATCGAAGCTCCGCGTCCCCGCGTTGACAACCGTCAACGTGGCCGCCTCGGTATCGAGATCAAGCACCGCCCAGCCGATCGTAGCGATGCCGCCATCGATTCCCAGAATACGCATGGAATTTTCCTTTTTGGACGAATTGGCCTTGACAGGGCCACATCATTACATAAGACTAGCGGTTGGGAAATCGGTAGGAAAGCCACGGCAAAGTGGTTTTCATCACTGAAGGATTACCCCCGGCGTTGCTCGCAGCACCGGGGGGATTCTTTTTGGTCGTCACTCCACCCCCAGTAACGCCCCCATTCGCTCGGCGAACCGCAGGATCGGCCGCTTGCGGAAGCCGCGCCGCCGGACCCGGACGGCGGCGGCCAGAAACGCACCCGCCAGCAGCAGCGGCATGGGCAACCGTGTCAGAGTCCTGGCGATGGCGTCCACCACGGCCGAACCTCACGGTCATGTACCTGATTTCATTGATAGAACGCGGGCGGCGACGGGACGTTGATCTGTGTCAACGGGCAGCCTGGCGGCAACCGTTTCCTGATTGCATCGTCACCGTCGGCCGGCACGCCGATTCCCGCTGCCGCCGCCGTCTGCGTCGCGCTGCCGGATCGAGTGCGCTGCGGCGTTGATCTGCTCCGGCAGGTGGCGCAGGCTCGCGGCAGGCTCGTCGTCGGAGGGAGAACGAAGCGGATGCTGATCGCCGGGGATGTCGGTGGCACCAAGACCCTGCTCGCGCTGTTCACGGCCGAGGCCGGCCCGCGCCAGCCGCTCGCCCGGGCGGAGTTCGTCAGCGCCGACTATCCCAGCCTGGAGGCGATCCTGCGCAATTTCATGCTGCAGACCAGGCGTCCCGTCAGCTTCGCCTGCCTCGACGTGGCGGGGCCGGTCATCGGCGGGCGGGCGCACCTGACCAACCTGCCCTGGGTGCTGGACGAAGGCGCGATGCAGCAGACGCTGGGCCTGCAGCGCGTGACCCTGCTGAACGACCTCAAGGCGGTTGCCTACGCCGTGCCGCACCTGGGGCCGGACGACGTGCACGTGCTCAACCAGGGCGAAGCCGAGCCGCACGGGCCCATCGGCGTGATCGCGCCCGGGACCGGGCTGGGCGAGGCGTTCCTGACCTGGCACAGCGACCGCTACGCCGCCGGCTCGTCCGAGGGCGGCCATGCCGACTTCGCCCCGGCCGACGCGCTGCAGGCGGGCCTGTGGCATTATCTTTTCCAACGCTACGGTCATGTCGCCTATGAGCGCGTGGTGTCCGGCAGCGGCCTGCCAAACATCTACGATTTCCTGCGCGACAGCGGCCACGCGCCGGAGGCGCCGGCCTTCGCCGCCGCGCTGGCCGCCGCCGCCGATCGCACGCCGCTGATCGTGCGGGCGGCGCAGGCGCAGCCGCCCGATGCGCTGTGCGCCGCGACGCTGGATGTTTTCATCAAGGCGATGGGGGCCGAGGCCGGCAACCTGGCGTTGAAGGTGCTGGCGACCGGCGGCCTCTACCTAGGTGGCGGCATCCCGCCGCGCATCCTGCCGCAGCTCGACGACGGCCGCTTCATGCGCGCCTTCGTCAGCAAGGGGCGATTCGCCGAGCTGCTGGGGCGAATTCCGGTCAGGGTGATCACCTGCCAGGCCGCTCTGCTGGGCGCGGCGCTGTACGGCCTGGAGCAGGCCGCCGCCGGGCGTTAGCCGGCTTCCTGCCCGGACGCAGCGGGCGCCGGCGACCGGGCCGCGTCGTGACGGCCCAGGCGGGACAGCGAGGGCGGGACAGCGA
>NZ_NHRY01000005.1 GCF_002937115.1 Rhodopila globiformis
CCAATCGCCGCTCGCCGCGGACCTACGACCGCGACCTCTACAAGGCGCGCCATCTGATCGAAAATTTCTTCGCCAGGCTCAAGCAGTTCCGTGCCATCGCAACCCGCTATGACAAGACTGCCCGCAACTTCCTCGCCGCGGTCCACCTCGCCGCCGCCGTCGTTTGGCTTAATTGACGACACGCCCTAGGGGCAATTTCCGCCTTTGGCGGATTCTGTTGAAAAACACGGGTGTTGAGCGGGCGCGGGCCCGCTGATTCACTCTGGTCGTTGTGGCCGGAGGTGAGTCGATGATGGGAGATCGGCGGGTCGACCAAGCGGCCCTGTTCTATGAGTTCTCTCTCGAACGCCATGTGCCGGCGGACCACCTTCTGAGATCGATCGACCGGTTCGTTGATCTCGACGGCGTCAGGGCGCACCTGCGGCCATACTACAGCTCGACCGGCCGCCCCTCGATCGACCCGGAGCTGCTGATCCGGATGCTGCTCGTGGGCTACTGCTTCGGCATCCGTTCCGAGCGACGGCTGTGCGAGGAGGTCCACCTCAACCTCGCCTACCGCTGGTTCTGCCGGCTGGGCCTCGACGGCGATGTCCCCGATCACTCGACCTTCTCGAAGAACCGCCATGGCCGCTTCCGCGACAGCGATCTGCTGCGCCTTCTGTTCGAGACCGTCGTGCGCCGCTGCATCGAGGAGGGGCTCGTCGGCGGCGCTGGCTTCGCCGTCGACGCCAGCCTGATCAAGGCCGACGCCAACCGCCAGAGCGGGACGGACGGCGCCAATGGCCTGGACCCCGAGGTCTCGAGCCGGGCGGTTGATGAGTACCTGGCTGTGCTGGACGACGCAGCCTTCGGCGCGGCCACGCCCGTCACCCCGAAGTACCTGGCCCCAGCCGATCCAGCGTCACGTTGGACCGGCGCCAACGGCGGCATGGCGTTCTACGCCTACTCCACCAACTATCTGATCGACCTGGACAACGCGGTGATCGTCGACGTCGAAGCCAGCACCGCCATCCGCCAGGCCGAGGTGACGGCCGCCAAGACCATGATCGTGCGCGCCCAGGAGTGCTTCGACCTTCACCCGGAGCGCCTGGCCGCCGACACGGCCTACGGCTCTGCGGAGATGCTGGCCTGGCTGGTCGACGAGCAGGCCATCGAGCCGCACATCCCGGTGTTCGACAAATCCGCGCGAACCGACGGGACCTTCTCGCGAGACGACTTCACCTATGACCCGGAGCAAGACCTCTACGTCTGCCCGGCGGGGAAGCACCTGCGAAAGTACCGTCGCGCGTTCGCCGTGCCGCGGACCGGCGTGTTGAAGGACAAAACGGTGCGCTACCGCGCCAGCAAGCGTGACTGCGGGCCGTGCCCGATGAAGTCCCGATGCTGCCCCAACGCCCCAGCGCGCAAGGTGCCGCGCTCCGTCCATGAGGCCGCCCGCGACAAGGCCCGGGCCATCGCCAAGACCGAGGCCTACGTCACCTCTCGCCGACAGCGGAAGAAGGTCGAGATGCTGTTCGCCCACCTCAAGCGCATCCTCAAACTCGACCGACTTCGACTACGCGGGCCTTGCGGCGCACGTGATGAGTTCCTCCTCGCCGCTACCGCCCAGAACCTCAGGAAGCTCGCCAAGCTGGTCCCGACCCCGAGCCCGATCATGGCCACCTGAGGCCGCGCAGGCGCCATCAGCCGCTCGAGCGGCCAAACCGTCAGCGGGCCATGCCGCGAGTTCTTCAACAGAATCGGCGCAAATCGGCCATTCGGTGAGAGCACACCGAATTTTTTGGACGTGTCGATAACCGCCATTCAGAGCCGTTGTCGATCATCACCATCCTGAGTGCCATCCTGTTCCGACTGTTTGGCGGCCACATCCTGGATGATCTCGTCAGCCAATTTTTTCCCGCGTGCCAGGCGACGGCCGAGCGCTTCCACGAACCCCTCATACCGCTCCCGCCCTTTTATCTGAGCTGCAGCGGCCGAGTTGTCCGGCAGTGGCGGCGTGCTCGTCAGCCAGAAGCGGACGAAGACGGCCAGCGCCTCGTTCGAAATGTCCACGTGCCTTTCGAGCCGCTCCAGGTGGCGACCGATGCGGTCGAGCCGCCGCGCCAGTGCCGCCTCCAGCCGGTCGGCGCCATCCGGGGACAAATGCGACGCCAGCGCCGCTTCGACGATCATCGACTGGCTGACCCCTTTCCGCGCCGCGTAGTCGGACAACTTGGTCATCAGGTCCGGTGGCAGCCGGAACGTGTGTTTGGTTCGCATCGTGCTCACATCTGCATGTCGTCGGCCGGGTCGAGGGACACCTGCCGGGCGACAGCACTCATCGTGCGTTGCAAGGTGCGCTGCCGCTGCGGCTCGTCGTCTGCATCCTCATCGATCAGCTCGAACTCGTTGACAGCCCGTGGCGTCGACGGAGCGATGTCTTCGTGCTCGGGCAGCTCGGGCTCGCGCCGGATGCCACCGTTCGCTGGATCCTCGGTGTCGGCCTGGAGCGGTTGGACGATGACGGCGCCCGCCCAGTCGCCACGGGCATCGTTCGGAACGGTCTCCACGCGGGGCGGGTCCGGGGCGTGGCTCGATAACTCGGGCGGCTGCAGAATGCGGGCCTTCAGTTCGACGTCCTCGTAGTAACGCGCCTTCTTCGCCCGGATCGGCTGGCAGCCGGACACCAGCACCAGTTCGTCCTCGTGCGGGAGCTGCATCACCTCGCCGGGGGTCAGCAGTGGCCGCGCGGTCTCCTGTCGCGACACCATCAGGTGGCCGAGCCACGGGCTTAGTCTGTGGCCGGCGTAGTTCTTCATGGCGCGCATTTCGGTGGCGGTGCCCAGAGCGTCGGACACGCGCTTGGCGGTCCGCTCATCGTTGGTCGCGAAGCTCACGCGCACATGGCAATTGTCGAGGATCGAATTGTTCTGGCCGTACGCCTTTTCGATCTGATTGAGCGACTGCGCGATCAGAAAGCTCTTCAGTCCGTATCCGGCCATGAAGGCGAGCGCGCTCTCGAAGAAATCCAGCCGGCCGAGCGCCGGGAATTCGTCGAGCATCAGCAACAGCCGATGCCGCGCGGTCTTCGGTGAGAGCTCCTCGGTCAGACGCCTGCCAATCTGATTGAGGATCAGGCGCACGAGGGGCTTGGTCCGGCTGATGTCCGATGGTGGCACCACCAGGTAGAGGGTGGTCGGCGCCTTCGCCTCCACAAGGTCCCGGATGTGCCAGTCGCACCGTCGCGTCACGGCCGCGACAACGGGATCCCGGTAGAGGCCGAGGAACGACATGGCGGTCGACAGCACGCCGGACCGCTCATTCTCGCTCTTGTTGAGCAGCTCTCGGGCCGAACTGGCGACCACCGGATGCACGCCGAGTTCGCCAAGGTGCGGCGTCGTCATCATCGCCCGAAGTGTCGTCTCGGTCGGGCGGCGCGGGTCGGACAGGAACTTGGCCACGCCCGCGAGGGTCTTGTCGGGCTCGGCGTAGAGCACGTGAAGGATCGCGCCGACGAGCAGCGAGTGGCTGGTTTTCTCCCAATGATTCCGCCGCTCGAGGGCGCCTTCGGGATCGACCAGCACGTCCGCGATGTTCTGAACGTCGCGCACCTCCCACTCACCGCGGCGGACCTCGAGAAGCGGATTGTAGGCGGCGCTTGCCGCATTGGTCGGATCGAACAAGAGCACCCGGCCGAAGCGCTGGCGCCAGCCGGCGGTCAGCGACCAGTTCTCGCCTTTGATGTCGTGGACGATCGCTGATCCCGACCACGTCAGGAGCGTCGGCACCACCAGACCGACACCTTTGCCGGACCGGGTGGGGGCGAAGCACAGAACATGCTCGGGGCCGTCGTGCCGAAGATACCGATCCTGCCAGCGCCCGAGCACGGCCCCATCATGGGAGAGCAGACCAGCGTCGCGCACCTCCGCCGTTTGCGCCCAACGCGCCGAGCCATAGGTCGTGACGCGCTTTGCTTCGCGGGCGCGCCAGACCGACATGGCAATCGCGACGATGACCGCGGCGATCCCGCCCGAGGCGGCGATGTAGGCGCCCTCAGTGAAGATATCGCGCGCGTAGGCGTCGTAGGCGAACCACCACCAGAAAAAGGCCGGCGGCTGATAGATCGGCCAGCCGAAGCACTCGAACCAAGGTCTGCCGAGCTGGGGCTGGAAGGCGAGTCGCCACGCCACCCACTCCGACGCCCCCCAGACGAAGGCGAGCGCGACAAGGCTGACGGTGAGCACCTGGCCCCAGAGGATCTTGGTCGCGTTCATGGCGACCGTGGATCAGGACGCGTAGGTCGCGCAGCCTCAAGGACAAATTGAAGGGTGTCCTGTCCCCGGATAGGCTGGCGGGAAATTCGGACAACTCGAACGCTGAGGACGCCTTTGTCGGCTTCCCCGATTTATCTGGGCATCGATGTCGCCTGTGCGACGGGCAAGCGGTTGCCGATCTGCTTCGTCGAGCCTGGCTTGCCGCTCACGCCTTTGACTCTTCCCAGGGACCTTCGCGCAGTCCTTCCTCGGGGCTTGGGCAATAGAGAGGTCACGGCGACGCATCCCTACCGGGACGCCGCTCAGAAGGTCGCCGTTGGGCTGAAGCGTATTGCAGCGGAGTCGGGCTGGCGCATAGAGCGGATCGCGGTCGACGCGCCGGCGGCGCCCCCGACCAATGGTTCGCGATCCTCAGAAGTTGAACTCGGTCGATCCGGCTTGTCGTCCTTTCGAACGCCTCTAGTGTCCGACTGGCCCTCTATCCGGGAGAAGTGCGCTCAACACCTTCGGTCAGGTGGCGGTGCGGCGTCGCTGCCCCATGCCAACAAAATCTGGATGCTATTCGGGTTCGAGCTGTTTTCGGCGCTGAGGCGGGAGCTCGATGTCGAAGTCATTGAGGTTTATCCATTCGCGATCGTTCGCGCACTGCTCCCCTCATGCCTGCACAAGTCGACGGAAGGTGGCTTTCATTCCCAGGTGGAGGCTGTCGCGCAGCGGACTGGATGGGAGCCGCAGGGTCTCGAGACCGCGCTCAAGTCTGCCGTCCCTGGAAGCCGTCATGATCGCCTCGACGCGTTCATGTCGGCATGGGTCGCGACGCTGCCCGTAGAACAACGACGCGCATTCGGGGATGCTCATCATCCAGATGATTCGATTTGGGTGCCAGCTTGAGCCGGGCGGTCAGATGCCAATGCCGCGCTCGCGACCAAGCTTCCAGTCGACGGCATCGCCAGCGCCTCTGAGCCCTGTCACCTGTCGCCCGAGCTGCTGCTCGAGCGTCGGCCGCCAAGGCACGAGCTGAAACCCCATGCCGTCATCGATCATGGCAAACCGGCCAGACGCGAGCGTGACGCGCTGGCGATAGACGCCCGAGACGTGCTCGCCTTCCGCGGATGGCCGATGGGCGAGCCCCGTCTCGGCCGACAGCCGGGTGACGGCGTCATCGAGCTCCCGTCGGCGCAGCGTGTCGAGAAGGTCGCGGGCGAAGACGACCCGCTGCCCTTGCCGGCGCGCGAGGCCCTGCTCGACGAGATGATCGATGCGGCGGTCCATGGCTTCCCGCACGTCCGCACCGAATCCCGCGGCACTGAGGACGGTCTCCTTGGCGAGGAGCTGGCGATCGAGCCAGGTGGCGCCGGTCGCCGTCACCTGAGCCTCGATGGAGAAGTCGGAGCGGGTGGAAAGCGCCAGGCGCCGACGGCCGCCGGCATCCTCATAAACCCGGGTCTCGACGATGGCGCCGGGCTTCGCGTCGCCGGTTACATCGAGATCGGGAAAGACGACGTGATGCGTGCGGCCGTCGATCCCGTCGACGACGACATAGGCCGTTCCCTTCAGCTCGTTGTGTAGTCCGCGCTCGACCAGACGGCCGAGGATCGGCGCGGACGGCTCCTCTCCGTGCATCGCGAAACTAGCGACGTCCGGCTCGCGATCGCCGGCACTCATGGCCCGGTGCATGGTCTTGATGATGTCGCCGCGGACCCCGAGCTCCCTCAGCGTAGGCTCGAGACCGGACTTCAGCGTCCACTGCGCCGGGCCGACTTGCTCGGCGAGCCCGAGGCGTCCGAGCCTGGCCGCGCGGCCGACTAGCAGCCGGCGCAGCTCGGGGTCTTCGTCCGTGCCTCCGGGGCGTAGGTCCGCGACGCCCCCACCTTCGTCGGCCATGTCGCGCAGGGAGCGGTCGAGGCTGGTCCATCGCTCCGCGCCGACTTCGCTTTCCAGCCCCGCGCGGATTTCCTGGGCGGTGCGCGGCCCGAGCTCCAGGGTGACGCGGTCGGCGGCGCGGTTGCGCAGTCCATGGCTGATGTAGTCGCGGCTGATGACGAGGTCGGCGCCATCGTCGGCGCGTCCGCGCACCAGGACATGGACATGAGGATTGTCGGTGTTCCAATGGTCGACGGCGACCCAATCGAGGCGGGTGCCGAGATCGCGTTCGGCGTCCCGCATCAGCTCGCGCGTGAAGGCGTGCAGATCCTCCATGCGGTTGGCATCCTCGGGCGAGACGGTGAAGCGGAAATGGTGCCGATCCTCCTCGCACCGCTCCGCGAAGGCCCGTGCGTCGGCGTCATCGGACGCCGCGTCGAACATGCGCGCGTCGGCGCCGTCACGGGTGACGCCGTCGCGCTTCAGATAGGCCACGTGCTTTGCCAGTGGGGCCGACCGGAAGCGTCCGCCGCGGTGACGAACGATGCGGATCATGACTACGACCCGCCGCGTGGCCGAACGCGACGACAGGGACAGAGCCGCCCGCCGGCCGCGACCGAACGTCGATCGCCCCTTGCTCTTCCCGGCGTTCTTGAATGTCGCGCTCCGATGGCCGGCCTTCGCGGCGGCGCGCATCACCTCGCCGACGAAGCTCTTCGGCCGCTTGGCTCCTCGATTGCCGTGGCGAATGCGGCCGGGCCTCGCGGTGAAGTCGTCGTCGGCCCCAGTCATGGCCAAAGCCGCGCTCGCTGAGCGCGAGGATGGCGCTTGGAACGTTGAAATACTTGATCTTTTCGCCGAAAGCGCCAGCGCCGTTGCTGGGTAAGCTGGCGAAAATCCTCAATCCAACCAACCACATGCGCCGTGCCGCTGGCGGCGCTTTTATCTTGCCGTCCCCGTCCGTTGGTCGGTTCGCGGGTCTCCCTCTCGACGACCCTCCAAGCGCCGCGATAGCTCGCTGCAACAGTAAAAACGGCCGCTCCGATCATCGCCGCGGGCTCTGCCCAGACAGCGCGACGAACAGGCCGTTCGACGAGGGCGCGAGGCCGGTCCAGTCGGCGACGCGACGGTCATCTGACGGCGACCCGGTTTGCGGGTCGACTGCATCCTTGCCGCTGGTCGACGGCGGTCTCGACGGCGATGGGAAGAGCGATGCCTCGGTCCAGGATCGCACGACCGTCGCCAGCAGCGTTGCATCATCGACCGCCCCGCCGGAAACGACCGGCACAAGCCGAGCGAGGTAAGCCCGGGTCTCCAGCGGCAGCGGCCGGCCGGTCGCGACGTGGTCCTCCCAGCGCGCTGGCCCGGCGTTATAGGCCGCGAGGAAGCCAGGGATGCCGTAGCGGTCGTGCAACTCCCGCAGATACGCCGCGCCGGCGACGATGTTGTCGTGCGCGTCGTACGGATCGGCGCCGAGATGGTAGCGACGGCGCAGCTCGGCCCATGTCTCCGGCATGATCTGCATAAGGCCGAGCGCGCCCTTGGGCGAGGTCGCGCGCGTATCGCCGAAGCTTTCGGCCCGCATGACAGCGTGGATCCATGCAGGAGGAATACCGAACCGCGTGGCAGCTTCATCGACGAAGGAGGCGAACGGTCCGCGCGACTCGACGACGCGTATCTGTGCAGGCTGGGCGTGGGCCGGCATGGCGCCGAACAACATCAGGACCGCGACGCCAATGACGCACGCCATGCGATGCAGACGCGGCTGTTGAACAGGCCCGGCGCCAAAGAGTGGTCGAACGCAGGCCGGTAAGAGGGAGAAGATCCGGCGGTGAGCGCGACCATGATCGGCCACCGATGAGCGATGTGGTTGCACGATCAGTCCTCCTCGTGCGTCCAGAGGGGAACCGCCCGACCGACGATCGTGCTTGCAGGCAGCAGACCGAAATACCGGCCGTCGAAGGAGTGCTCAGACTCCCGGTTCATCAGGAAAATCGAGCCGTCCGATACGCGCTGGCACCCCTGCCAGACCGGCAGCGGGCGGCCCAGGCTGTCGCGGTCGAGCGCGTCGCCCATCGCCATCCCATCGACACTCACCGACCGTCCGGAGCGGCACACGGTTTGACCAGGAAGGGCGAGGATGTGCTTCAGCATGGGCACACCCCTGGGCAGATACCCGCGCGCCGCGAGGAAGCCGGCGAGGTCGGGCGGCGGGTCGACCGCGACCAACTCGGTGACATGCAGTCGTCCGGCAGCCTCGATCGCGTAGAGGCCGATCGGCACACTCGCGCTCGCGTTCCATATCAACAGCGGGTTCGGCCGGATGACGACCGTCGCGGCAGTTGCCAGCGCGATCAGCCCCGCGAGGATCGACCAGCGTTCGTGCGTCATAAGCCGACGCTCCGGCGCACGAGCCACGCGCGATGGCGCTCGCGGGTGTAGGCGCGCGGCGCGTCGCCCGCGCTCAATCGGTTATGGACGTGGCGCCAATAGTCCGGAGCGGCTTCGGCCGGATCGATGTCGAGCGCTTCGATGGCGTCGATGGTCTGAAGCGTGCGCTCGACCTTCGGCCAGCCGTTGATCCGCAGCAGAATCTCTCCGCCGGGCTGGACGTAGGGCACGGTCTGGTAGGCTTCGCCGGTGGCGACCGCGCGGAGAATGTCGATCCGGGATAAGACGGTGCCGAAGTCGTTGGCGGCCCATCGAACGAAAGCGAAGACGGAGTTCGGCGCGAAGCTCAACACCCGGCGGCGTCGGTCGAGGATCGTTTCCTCGATGTCGCGACCGAAGCGGATCCAGTGCTCGATCCGCTTTTCGATCCAGGTCAGCTCGACGTGGGTCAGCGGCGCCGCTGCATCAGACGCGCACGATCGAGGTCGAGAGTCAGCCGTCATGACGCTGGTCCCTCGGTGTCGGGAAACTCGCGCAGCAGCAGCGCGCGCAGCATGTCGGCGACGGTTTCGCCGCGGCGGAACGCGGCGATCTTGATCCGTCCGCGCAGTTCCGGCGTCACGTCGATCGTCAGGCGCGCGGAGAACGTGTCGGCGGCCCCGCGCGGCGGCGCGACATCCTGTGTTCGCACCCAGGCGTCCGGTGTGGCTGGCCGTGCGGCGAACGCAGGCTTGGAGACGCGATCAGTCATGGCACCACCGCCTCGACTTCGGTGGCGAGCGCCGCGATTTCGCGCGCGGCCAGGCCGTCCGGAGCGAACTCGTCGACCAGGCGGCCCGAACGCGCGGCGTCCGCGAAGGCGACGCGCTGGCCGATGCGGGACGCGAGCACTGGCGGATCGTGTTCGGCCAGGCCGTCGGCGGTCTCGCGGGCGATCACCGTGCGCGCGGCGCAGCGGTTGAGGAGGAAACGCGCTGCGAGACCGGGCCGGAAAACGCGAGCCTCCTCGAGCAGCCGCAGCATTTCGGCGGAGGCCCAGCCGTCGAACGGCGAGGGTTGCGCGGGGATCAGCACGAGATCGGCAGCGAGCAACGCCGAGCGCAGCAAGCCAGCTACGCGCGGCGGTCCATCGATGATCACGTGATCCGCGCCGCGTGCAAGGTCCGGCGCCTCGCGATGCAGGGTGTCGCGCGCGAGGCCGACGACCCCGAACAATTGCGGCGCGGACTCGCGGGCGCGCTGCGCCGACCAATCGAGCGCCGAACCCTGCGGGTCCGCATCGATGACGATGACCCGCTTCCCTTCCCGGGACCATCGTCCGGCAAGATGGAGGGCGAGCGTGGTCTTGCCGACGCCGCCCTTTTGGTTGAGCAGCGCCACGATCATGGCCCGCGGTTCCGGGTTATCCCCCGCGTCGGCGCCCGACCAACTTTAAGAAGGTTAGGGCGTGTCGTCAATTGGAGCCAGCCGAGTGAGTCTGGGCTGCAACAGTGCGGCGGAATCGTTGATCAACAAGCGGCTTCCCGATTCCAGCAGCCCCGGTTCTTCGATGCATAGGCAGTCAGCTTTGGAGAGGCTGACCGATGCATCGACATGCCTTGCGCGACGACCAGTGGGAGCGGATCAAGGACCATTTGCCGGGCCGTCCGGGGTCCGTTGGCGCGACCGCTGCGAACAAC
>NZ_NHRY01000006.1 GCF_002937115.1 Rhodopila globiformis
GATCATCGGGCGGGATCACGTTGGCGCCGTTGCGCCCGAGCGGACTCGCATCGACTCGGCCAACCGGCGTATGGGAATTCGATTCGGGGAAGCAGGGAGTTACAATCGTATGATCCGATTCCTGGGCGTGGCCGCACTGGCCTTGTTGATCGTGCAACAGACAGCCTGCTCCGCCACCCAGGGCGAGCAGCAGACCCTGGTGGACCGCGCCACCCTGACGGTGCAGGAAATGATGACCAGCAGCGTCTCGCAGGATCCCAGGCGGGTGCTGCCCAAAGCCAAGGGCGTGATGGTGTGCCCGCGCATCTTCAAGGCCGGTTTCTTCTTCGGCGGCGAGGGCGGACGGTGCGTGCTGCTGGCGCGGGCGGGCAACGGCACCTGGTCCTATCCGGCGTTCTACACTATCGGCAGCGGCAGCTTCGGCTTCCAGTTCGGCATCGCCGACAGCGAGTTGCTGCTGCTGATCCTGACCGAGAAGGGCCTGAACGCGGTGCTGGACAGCCAGCTGAAGCTGGGCGCGACGGCGGGCATCGCGGTGGCCACGTTCGGCGCCGGCATCAGCGGCTCGACCACGACGGCGATTGGCGCGGACATCGTCGCCTTCGCGGCGTCACGCGGGCTGTTCGGCGGCGTGGCGCTGGAGGGTAGCGTGATGTCGTCGGATACCCTGTGGAACCAGTTGTATTACGGCCAGCGCTTTGCCGCGCGGCAGCTTGTGATGGAGATGCAGGGTTCCAATCCCGGCGCCGATCCGCTGCGGGAGATCCTGACCCGATACGGCTCCCGGACGGCAGGCCCGGCGCCGGCGCGTGGGCCGCAACAGTCGGGTTATGCGCCGGCCTACCCGCCTTACCGGGCACCGCCCGCGCAGCAGCCGCCGGGACAGGCGCCCTATCAGCTTCCCACCCAGCTTCCCACCGGCAGCCAGGGCTACCAGCCGCCGCCGGGTGAGCGGGGACCGGTGCAGGAACAGAACCTGCCGCCGCGGTAGCGCCGGACGCGTCAGGGCCCGTCCGCCGATCCCGCGGCGGCCGGGCCTGGCGGATGGCGCTCGCGCGGGCTGCCCCCGGCCCTGGCTGGCAAAGCGCTCGCCCAGCCTGTAGGGTGTTCCAGCATGGACATGCCATTCTGGAAGACCAAGCGCCTGCACGAGATGACCCGCGAGGAATGGGAATCCCTGTGCGACGGCTGCGGCCGCTGCTGCCTGCACAAGCTGCGGCATGAAGAAACCAACGAACTCTCCTTCACCAATGTCGCCTGCCGGCTGCTCGACCTGGAGACCTGCCGGTGCAGCGACTATGCCCGCCGCCAGCGGCGGGTGCCGGACTGCGTCGGCCTGACGCCGGAGGCGCTGGCGGAGATCGACTGGCTGCCCCCCACCTGCGCCTATCGCCGGCTGCGCGACGGGCAGGACCTGGCGTGGTGGCATCCGCTGGTGTCCGGTGACCCCGACACCGTGCACCAGGCCGGGATCTCGGTGCGCGGGCGGGCGGTCAGCGAGCGGCGGGCCGGCGCGCTGGAAGATCACGTCGTGGACTGGCCCGGCAAGGCACCACGGGCGAGGCGGGCCAGGCAGAACAACAATTCCAGGGAGAAAACAGAATGCTGAAGGACGCCCTGTACGGCGGGATCAATGCCGCCGTGGTGACGGCGATGAACGACGACCTGTCGATCGACCTCGACCGCCTGGCGGCGCATTGCCGCTGGCTGCTGGCGAATGGCTGCACCGGCCTCGCCGTGCTCGGCACCACCGGCGAGGCCAACAGCCTGGGCATCAATGAGCGCATGGCGGTGCTGGAAGGGCTGGTGGAACGCGGCATACCGGCGGCGAAAATGCTGCCCGGCACCGGCACCACGGCGATCACCGACACGGTGCTGCTGACCCGCCATGCCGAGGCGATGGGCTGCCGCGGCGCCCTGCTGCTGCCGCCGTTCTACTACAAGAATCCCTCCGACGACGGGCTGCTGGCGTATTTCAACGCGGTGATCCAGCGGGTCGGCGGCGACATCCGGATCTACCTGTACAATTTCCCGCAGCAGTCGGCGATCCCGTTCTCGGTGGATTTCATCGCGCGGCTGCTGAAGACCCATGCCGGCAAGGTGAAGGGGATCAAGGACAGTTCCGGCAACTACGAGAACAGCCTGGCCTATGTCGAAGCCTTCGCCCGCGACGGGTTCGAGGTCTATGCCGGCGATGATTCCCTGCTGCAATCACTGCTGGCGAAGGGCAGCGCCGGCAGCATCACCGCGGCCTCCAACGTCGCCTGCGCGCTGGGGGCGGAGGTGTGCGCGAACTGGGACAACGCCGCCGGCGCCGCGGCGCAGGCGGTGCTGACCGCGACGCGCCGGGCGGTGACCTCGGTGCCGCTGATCCCGGCGCTGAAGGCGCTGGTGGCGCGCAACACCGGCGACGCGCGCTGGCTGAACATCCGCCCGCCGCACCTGCGGCTGACCGAGGCACAGGCGGCGACGCTGTTCGGCGCGTTCGATGCCAGCGGCATCCGGCTGGCGAAGGCGGCCTGAGGCGGAAAAGGATGTCCGCGGCCTGACCGGCCTTGCGCACCGGGAGGCGTTGCCTGGGGTGCCGAGGCGTCCGAATCCTTCCGGGGGATGCCGCTTGCAGCCAGGACCAGCCGGACACGTCATCGGGGGATCGGGCTGTCGATCCCAAAACAGTCCCCGCTGGCGCAGGCCAGTAAGTATCCCCCGGCAAAGTCGGGGGCCTCATGGTGTTGGCCGCTCAAAGCGGACCATGACGCGGAGGGGCCAGTGCCCTAAAAGCGCTAATTTGGCTCGGCGTGAGGCACACTCGTTCCCACCACGTCGTGGTGGGCGAAGGCCCACCATCCACGCCTTTTGCCGAAATCAGCACTGCCAGGCGTGGATGGCGGGCCTGCGCCCGCCATGACGATGAAGGAACGCCGTTGTCCCGTCCCAACCGCCCTGCGGTCTGCTGTAGCGCTTATGGGCCAGTGCCCTGCCCCCCAGTGCCCTGCCC
>NZ_NHRY01000007.1 GCF_002937115.1 Rhodopila globiformis
CATGGCCATCAATGTCATGCAGACGAACGGCGACAAGGACGCCTTGCGCGGCAAGTTCCAGAAGGCCGCCTGGGACAACGCCTATCTCGCTCGCCTCCTGGCACTATTCTGAAGTGCGATTGCCCTGCCGCTGGAGCTTCGCGCGGCTGGCGCAGGCGGTGGAGCGCCTGGCCGCCGGACTGGTCGCGTCCGGCATCGGCCGTGGCGACCGCGTCGCCCTGCACCTGCGCAACGGGCCGGAGATCGCCGTCGCCTGCCTCGCGTGCTTCCGCATCGGCGCGATTGCCGCGCCGCTGAACGTGCGGCTCAAGCAGGCTGAACTGGACGACGTGCTGCGACGGCTGCGGCCGGCTGTCTATATCGGGCAGCAGGAACTCTACCGGCACGTCGTCGCCGTTGACCGGTCGATCCTGCCGCTGCACGCCCGCTTCCTGGCCGACGCCGCCGGCGACGCCACGGCGCGGCCCTGGACCGATTTGCACGCGGCGCCGGAGGCAGGCGGCCTGCCCCACGCCGCCGCACCGGATGCGCCGATCCTGCTGCTGATGACGTCGGGCACCACCGGATATCCGAAATTCGTCGCGCACAGCCTGCGGACATTGACGGAAATCGCCGACCGGACCGTGCACCTGGGCCTGCGGGCCGGGCAGGTTCACGCCTTCTTCCTGCCGATGGCGCACATGTCCGGGCTTGCGGTGTTCCTCGCCGGCATCCGGCTGGGCGGACGGCTTGTCCTGTGCGACGCCGGCGATCCGGACTCGATCCTCGATCAGGTCGAGCGGCACCGCTGCGACTGCATGGCCGCGCTGCCCGCGACCATGGCCCTGCTGATGCAGAGCCAGCGGCGGCAGCCGCGCGACGTGTCGTCGCTGCGCGTCTGCCTGACCGCCGGCGATGCCTGCCCGCCCGGGCAGCAGGAGGCGTTCCAGGCGCTGTTCGGATTGCCGCTGCTCTCGTTCTGGGCCTCGACCGAGGCCGTGGGTTCGCTGGCGCCCGGATTGCGGCCGGGCGCGGTGAGCCGTGTCGTGCCGGGGGCGGAGATCCGCATCGTGGACGACCACGGCAACGACGTTCCGCCCGGCATGCAAGGCGAGATGCTGTTGCGTGGTCCAAACGTCATGCTCGGCTACTGGCAACGGCCCGGTGTCGTCTCCGGCCTGGAAAACGGCTGGTACCGCAGCGGCGACCAGATGCGCCTGGACGCCGGCGGCAACGCCTGGTTCGTCGCCCGGCTGAAGGAGCTGATCGTCCGCGGCGGGTCCAACATCGCGCCGGCGGAGGTGGAGCGGGCGATTCTGGCCCATCCGGCGGCCAGGGACGCCGGCGTCGTTGGGGTGCCCGATCCGGTGCTGGGCCAGCGTGTCGTAGCCTTTGTGCAGCTGGCGGAGGCCGGCGACGACGTGCTGCCGGACATCCGGCGGTCCCTGTCGACGCAGCTCGCCGACTACAAGTTGCCGGACCGGTTGTTCCGTATCGATTCAATTCCGCGCACGCCGATCGGCAAGGTGGACCGCCAGCGTCTCCTGGCTCTCGCGGCGGACTGGCTGTGAGCCCCTATGCCCCGAGGATCGCCCCCAGCCGCCGGATCGTCGCCAGCGTGTGCGCCTGCGGCAGGCCGGGCCAGTTGCAGCGCATGATGAAGTGGTCAACGCCGAGCAGTTCGCGGTAGCGGGCAATCTCTTCCTTGACAGACACAGTGTCGCCGATGATGAACCGGTCGCGGGCGAAGTCCTCGAACGAGGTCTCCGCGCGGCGCCCTTGCAGGCCCCAGGAGGCGTAGGCGTTGTACTTGTATTCCAGCGGCCCGCGGCATTCCTCGAAGGCGGCGGCGCGAGTTTCGCCGACATGGCATTCCACGGTGATGGGAAACTCGCTGGCGGTGCGGCCGTATTCCGCCAGCGCGGCGCGGTAGGTCCGCATCAGCGGCACGGCCTTGCCCAGCCCGCCGCTGTTGACGATCAGCCAGGCGTCGCCAATGCGCGCCGCGCGCTTCACCGAGACCTCGGCCTGCGCGGCGATATACAGCGGCGGCCCGCCGGGGCGGTGCGGCTTCAGGCTGATGCCGGAATCGGCGACGGTGTAGAAGCGGCCCTGGTGGCTGACCCGCTCCCCGGTCCACAGGCGCTGCATCAGCCCGATGGCTTCGTTGAAGCGCGGCGCCCGTTCCGCCAGCGGAATGCGAAAGGCGTCGAACTCCGGTTGGCGATAGCCCTGGCCGATGCCCAGGATGAAATTGCCGCCGGTCAGCACGTCCAGCGTCGCGGCTTCCTCGGCGACGTGAACCGGGTTGAGCAACGGCAGGATCAGGATGTTGGAGCCGATGGTCATGCCCGGCGCGTGCGCGGCGACGTAGGCCATCATCGGCGTGATCTGCAGCATCTGCAGCGGATGGGTCAGCCAGTGGTGCGGGAACCACAGCGACCGGAACCCGGCCTCCTTCGCCGCGCGCACCTGCGCGACGATCTCCGGGATGCGGTCCGCCACGGTGGTGCCTTCGGGGAACTGGGTGTTGATGAACAGACCGAGCTTCATCACGGACCTCCCTGGCATTTTGCGGGACAGGGTAACACCGTCGGCCGGTCCGGGCTACGGGGCGAAGAGTCCGGGGGCAGGGCGTGCCTGAATTGCCATCCCACGCTGTCCCGCATCCCCGGATACGGTTTCCACAACGCCGGGGCCAGCCCGGGTGCGGCCGGAGTTATGTTACTATTAAACAACCAAAGCTGAATAATGATCTCGTAACGACTATATCGGAGAGGCGTTCGTTCTCCGGCAGCCAGTCGAAGCGCACTCGACCGGCCAGCAGTATCGGCCCGCGCCGCAGCCGTGCGGCCCTCTGTGCTTGCTGGAGAATGACCGGCTCTGTCCGGTAGCGCTTCGCATGCCACGACAGGTCGCGCGGCCGGATCGAGAAGCCTGAAGTCCGGTCTTCCGTATCCGGGCATCATATGCCGGAAGCGAAACGGCCGTTTGCGGCCGGAGGAAATAATGCGGCACTCCGGAAACTCTGGCCGTTTTCCCGCGGCTGTTGGCGCGGCCTGCGTTGGCCTGAAGCGTGACGAAACCGGCAATGTTTCCCGGGAACCGTGTCATACCAACGGCCCTATCCGGTGACCGTTATTGCTGCCCATTTGCGCTGGGTCAGGGAAGCAATCCGTTCCGGCATTTGCATGAGCTTGTTCCAGGCCTCGCAGCAGGCATCGACAACCGCCTTGTAG
>NZ_NHRY01000008.1 GCF_002937115.1 Rhodopila globiformis
GATGATCCCGCCCGATGATCCCGCCCGATGATCCCGCCCGATGATCCCGTCTGGGGGGCGTCCGCCGCCGATCGGTCCGCCCCGTCCAGGCGGTGCAGGCCGGGCATGCGGCGGAATGCGGCATCCGCGCCGGGTCATGGTCAGGCCATGCCGGCGCGGCCCTTGGCCAGTTGCTGCTCCACCAGCGTCGCCAGCCAGGAGGCGCCAATCGGCAGGATCTCGTCGTTGAAGTCGTAGCAGGGGTGATGCAGCAGCGGATCATGATCGCCGCGGGCCGCGCCGAGCATCAGGTAGGCGCCGGGCCTGGCCTCCAGCATGAAGGCGAAGTCCTCGCCGCCCATCGTTGGGGCGGCCATTTCCCGCACCTGGTCGTGGCCGGCGACGGCGCGGGCGGCGTTCACGGCCAACTCCGTCGCGTCCGGATCGTTCACCGTCGCCGGCGCGTGGCGGCGGAACGCCAGGTGCGCCGTCGCGCCGAAACTGGCGGCGATGCCGCTGACCAGCCGGTTCATGCCGGATTCGATCTGGTCGCCGATGTCGGGGCGGAACCAGCGGGCGGTGCCCTTCATGACCACCCGTTCCGGCAGAATATTGGATGCCTCGCCGCCGGCGATGCTGCCGACGGAGACCACGCCGGCGCCGTTCGGGTCGATCGACCGCGCGACGATCGTCTGCAGCGCGTTGACGATCTGCACGGCAACGACGATGGTGTCGACGCCCTGGTGCGGGAACGCCGCGTGGCTGCCCTTGCCGGTGACGGTGATCTCGAAGAACGCCACCGCCGCCATGACCGGGCCGCTGCGCCAAAGAAACGTCCCGGTCCTGGCCTGCGGCCAGTTGTGCAGGGCGTAGATCGCCTGCATCGGGCAGCGCCGGAACAGACCGTCCCGCACCATCCGCTCGGCGCCGCCTTCGAATTCCTCGGCGGGCTGGAACACCAGGTACACCGTGCCGTCGAAGTTACGAGTCTCCGCCAGGTATTTCGCCGCGCCCAGCAGCATCGCGGTGTGGCCGTCATGGCCGCAGGCGTGCATCACGCCGGGATGGCGGCTGGCATGCGGCAGCCCGGTCTCCTCCTGCATCGGCAGCGCGTCCATGTCGGCGCGCAGGCCGATGGCGCGAGCCGAGCGGCCGGCACGGACCACGCCGATAACGCCGTGCGTGGCCAGGCCGGTGATGATTTCGTCGGTGCCGAATTCCGCGAGCCTTTGCCGCACCACGGCCGATGTGCGGCTTTCCTGCATCGACAGTTCGGGATGCGCGTGGAAATCCCGCCGCCAGGCGGTCATCTCATTGTGCAGCGCGGCGATGCTGTTGACGATGGGCATGGCGTTCCCCAATGGCATTCCCCTGGCAGGCTCAGCCATCGTCGCACGGACGGAAGGTCAGCGACAATCCGGTCGCCAGCGGGATCGGCTCCACCCCCAGTTGCGCCCGCATCGGGGTTATGTCGAACGCCTTGTCCTCCAGCAGGCGGCGGATCTCGGCCGGTTCCACCGTCGGCAGCCCACGGAAATGCCGGGTCAGCCGGGCCGCCAGGATCAGCGGCGCGGCAGGGACGGACAGGATCGTCGGCGGCCGCAGCCCGGCGGCGGCGGCCACGGCGTGGACGAAATCGGCATAACGCACTGGCTCCGGCCCCGCGACCACCAGGGTGTCCGGCCGCGGCCAGTCCCGCGCCAGCGCCGCGCGGATGCAGCGCACCACGTCCGACTGGTGAATCGGCTGCACCAGGAAGCGCCCGCCGCCGGGCAGCGGCAGGATCCGCAGGCGGCGCAACAGGGCGGCGAGGCGCTGCACGTTGTTCTCGCCCTGCGCGCCGTAGATCATCGTCGGGTGCAGCATCACGCCCAGGCGGCCCGAGGCGAGCAGCGCGCCCTCGCCGGCCAGCACGCCGTTGCCGTGGGCGTCCGGCCAGCGCGTGAACTTGCGCGTGCTGCCCAGCAGAACCAGCCGGGCGGACACCGGTGCCGCCGCCAGGATCGCGGCGGTGTGGCGGGCGTGGGCGCAGGAGACGATGCGGGTCGCGTCCGACAGCGCGGCCCGCAGCGCCTCGGGCTGCCGCAGGTCGGCCGGCCGCACCTGGCCGTCCAGCCCCGCTTCCGCCCATTTCGCCGGGTTGCGCACCACCGGCACCACCGGGATGGCGTCATCGAGCAGGCTTCGGCACAGCGTCAGGCCGGTGCGGCCGGAGGCGCCAATCACGTGTACAGCGTCGGTCATGCGCGGTGAAACGCACAATCCAGGGGATGAAACAAGCCTCTCGCCTCGATCGGCCGCTTCGCCTGGCGTGTCCCGGCCATCTGCGCCCAGGCGGCGGGGGTGGATGGGCAGGACGCGCCCTATGGGATGCACAGATTTCGGAAACGGTCCGCTGCAGCCGTGGCTCATACTGTCATCGCTGGTGCTGGTTTCACCGGCGGCAATCAAGCGGACACGGAGTTACACAATGTTTGCACGGAGTTGCACGGAGGAAGTGGATATTGCGCTTCGCGCGAAGCGCCTGAAATCATCGAAGCCGCCACAGGAGCGACCAGG
>NZ_NHRY01000009.1 GCF_002937115.1 Rhodopila globiformis
CCTGGTCGCTCCTGTGGCGGCTTCGATGATTTCAGGCGCTTCGCGCGAAGCGCAATATCCACTTCCTCCGTGCAACTCCGTGCAAACATTGTGTAACTCCGTGTCCGCTTGATTGCCGCCGGTGAAATCAGCACCGGCGATGACAGTATGAGCCACGGCTGCAGCGGGCCATTTCCGAAATCTGTGCATCCCATAGGGCGTGTCCTGGCCATGACGGTGGGGCAACGGACCAAGCGCCAAATCCTTCTCCGGCCGCCGTCCTATCCTGATACGCACCGGTCAAGGCCCGTCCTCCTGTGCGGCCGGCGTGAAACGCCGCATGCCGATGTGCTTCATGCAAGGCCACATCGGCCGCCATGGGCATCCGCCACGAGGCCCCTGGCCGGATCAACAAGCCGGATTGTCTGAAGTCGAACAATCCGTTTCCCATCCAAACCAGCCAGGGGCAGAACAGATGACCTGCCAGTAATGAACGTCTCATGGCAGGGCGCGGCAGGAGCATCCGGAGGGTGCCCGCTGTGCCTTGCCGCAACCACATGACGCATGTGTTCATCCCCGAACGAACGAGATACGATTGTACAGCTACGTGACATCCGTATCCTGAACAATCCGGTCCGGCCGCGGTGAAGCGCGCCTCGTCTTGGCTTGTGGCTTGCAAGGTCACGATGGCCCCGCGCCGCGTCGGCGCAGCCTGCTATCGGAGACCGTATGCCTGAACAACCGACCATGGGTCCTGCGTGCCAGGGCAAACGGGGGCTTCCGGTGCATGGTGCCGCCCGTGCGGCGGCTGACAACCCGTGGGTCCGGCCCGGCGTCGTGGTGCACGATCCGGCGGAGGTGGTGGACGATCTCCTGGCGGATTTTGCCCTCACCCTCAAGCGCCGCGGTTTCAACGTCGCCGGCTTCGTGCAGCACAACAACCGCGGCTGTGCCGGCAAGGGCGAGGGCTGCGCGCCCCGGATCAGCTATCTCGACCTTGGCAGTGGCGCCACGGTGAAGGTCGACCGCGATGACGCCGTGACCTATCTGCAGGCGGCCATGCGGGAATCGACCGATCTTCTGGTCATCAGTCATTTCTCGGCGTGCCTCGGCGCCACCGACAGCCTGCATGCCCGCTTCGGTCCCGGCGCCGCGCCCGGCCTGCCGCTGCTGACCTCGATCGCCGGGCAATGCATCCACAAGTGGCACTGCTATGCCCGGCAGGAAGGCACGATGCTGTCGCCCGATCTGGCGTCCTTGTGGGCATGGTGGGGACCCGAGCACCTGTATCGCGACCTCGCCCTGGGCGTGGCGGCGCAGGAAATCCGCCGCATCGTCTGTGGTCCGCGCTGGATCATGATCGAAGGGCCCGGCGGCGTCGGCGTTGCCGCACTGCCGTGCCATCCGCGCGAACTGCTGCCACGCCTGCCGAAGCTCGCCCGCCGGAGCCTGCGGGAACTGGCGGCGCTGTCGGCCTCATGGGATCCGCTGGACATGGCGGTCGCCATTGCGGCGATCAACGCGCACTACAACCGTCGTGACGTCGATGCCCCGGCTGGCAACGGCGTGCGCGCCTTCCGTCATGTGCCGGGCCAGGTGGTGGTGGTCGGCGCGTTTCCCGGCGTCGACGGCATGCTGCCCAATTGCGCCCTGGCGGAAGCGGATCCGCGGCCGGGACGGTTTCCGATCGTTGCGCTGGATTCGTTGCTGCCGGGCTGCGGCGCGGCGGTGGTGAACGCCTCGGCCCTGGTCAACCGCAGCCTGCCGCGGCTGCTGCGGCTGGCCCGGCATCGTCCGGTGGCCCTGGTCGGCCCGGCCACGCCGCTGTCGTCGCGGCTGCACGATTATGGCCTCGCCGTCGTCGCGGGCTTCGTGGTCGACGACGCCGACGGACTGGCCGCGGCGATCCGGGCCGGCGCCACGGCGCGCGAGTTCGGACGGCATGGCCGCTTCATCCATCTGCCCGCCGCAAAGAAGGCAGCGGATTCGCCGGAAGCCGCGTCATTTCATAAAGCCCGCAGTACGATTGCCGGTTGACAGGCGACATCATCAACGTCATTACTGATGCCATCATGGTTTCCATTCTTGACTCCGAATAAAAATATTTAGTTCGGCGTTGTGAATGAATAAATCATTGCCTTCCTGTGCCGGTCCGGATTCGGGCTGACAGCGGGGGGCCGAAGGCGGCCTGAGCCGTTTCCGCACCGACTGCGTCCCTACGCGGGTGCCTGCGTCCGTCATGCGGCGGACAGGAACGGGGAACCGGATTTCCGGTCGGCCTGACATGGATCCCGCACGGATCGACGACGCCGTTCGCCCGGCGCGCATGCCGGATGGCGACGCCGGATGCCGGCGCACCGGCCGCCTGCTGCGGGCCAGCGTGTTCGTGCTTGTCGCGGTAGGCCACCTCGCGCTGCTCCGCCTTCTGCCGGGCCACGATGCCGATCGGCCGGCGCTGACGACGCCAATCAGCGTGCGTTGGATCACAACCGCGCCGCCCACCTCGGTTGCACCCGTCCCGCCTGCGTCCGCCCAGCCGAACACTGCCCCGCAGCCGGCTTCTGCCGCACCGGCGGCTGCCAGCCCAGCACCCGGGCCGGATAACCGCGCATCGGATGTCCCGGTGCCGCCGAAGGAGCCTCCGCCGCTGGTGCCGCGCCCGCTGCGCCGGCACCTGCGGCCCAGGCCGGCGGTCGTCGCCGCGCGCGCCC
>NZ_NHRY01000010.1 GCF_002937115.1 Rhodopila globiformis
CCGCGCGCTTCCTTGTCCGCTGCCACGGGATCAGCCGGTGGGATTCCCAGTCTTCGAACACTTTGCAGAAGTCATCGAGACAGCAGTAGAGCGTTGTGATATCCACCGTCATTGAGGGGATCCTTCCGAACCTGGTTTGACCTTCCGTTTTGGCAAACCGATGCTGTCAAACCCTTGATCTTTTGGAAATCCCCTCACCCCTTATCCATAGTTCGGGTTACATACCGAAGTATTCAATCTGACGACTTGCATGGCCATCTGTCGCATAACGTTGTTCATCCGGCACCCACAGGGCAGCCGGATGATACAAGGCGACAGGTTAACGAATGGTTGAAAGCGCCGCGCCGCTCAGCTCGGATCGGCGGTCAGCCCCGCCGCGGACAGGCCAGCCAGCGCGGCGGCCTCGTCGTTGTCGGAGGTGTCCCCGGTGGCGCCGACTGCGCCGAGGATGTTCTTGTCGTCGTCGCGGATCAGCACGCCGCCGGCGACCGGCACCATCGATCCACCAATCGCCTGAGTCACCGACGCAATGAAATGCGGCCGTTCCTCGGCGCGCTTGCCCAGCGTGCGCGATCCCACGCCCATCGCCAGCGCGCCGTACGCCTTGCCGATGGCGATGTCGGCCCGCCGCAGCGCGGTGCCTTCCTCGGCGGCGAACGCCTTCAGCGCGCCGCGCGCGTCGAGAACGGCCACCGCCATCGGCGCGAGCGACTTCTCCCGCGCATGCGCCAGCGCGGCCGCAATCACGGCCTGGGCATCGGCCAGGGTCAGGTGTGCCATGCGGTGTTCCCCGTTGTGCAGCGCCTAGAGAAATAGGCCGTCCGGGTCGCCGTTGAACATCGCCCGCCCGACTGCCTCGAAATGTGACTCCCGCGCCTGGATCTGCTGCGACACGGTGTGCATGTCGCGGAAACGGCGCTCGAACGGGGTGCCGAGGAAGATCGCCGAGGTCCCGGCCGCCTTGTACACGTAATCGGCAACCTCGGCGGCGGCCTGGATCGCATGCGCGCAGCCGAGCCTGACACGCACCCGGGCGTTCAGGTCAATCGGCGCCACCTGGTCCGCGCCGGCGGCGACGTCCTTCAGGATGTCCACCAACCAGGCGCGCGCGGAACCGAGCGTGGCCTCCCGCCGGGCGACGCCGGCCTGCACCACGGGGCTGTCGGCGAGGCGCTGCAGGCCTCGGGGAACCTTCTCGGTCGCCAGGCCGACGAAGGCGTCCAGCATGGCGCGGGCGATGCCGAACGCGACCGCGGAAACCCCGACGGCATACAGGCCCTGCATGGTGAAGGCATACAGCGGACCGGGATCACGCCGCAGCGAGGGATCTTCCCGGGTACCGCTGTAGGCTTCCGGCACGAACAGGTTGGCGACGCGGTAGCCCTCGGACGCGGTGCCCCGCAGGCCGATGGTGTTCCAGTTCTCAATCGGCTGGGTATGCTCCTTGCGGAACAGCAGCGTGCGGACGGTGGGACGGCCGAAGCGGTTCAGGCGGATCGAGCCGTCCGGCTCGATCACCTGGCAATGCGCGCCCATCCAGTTGGCCTGGCGGCTGCCGCTGGCGAAATGCCACTCACCGCTGACCCGGTAGCCGCCCGGCACCGCCCGGGCGGTGTGCTGGTTGGGCGGTCCCCAAGAAATGATCGTGCGCGGATCCGCATAGATCGCGCGCGCGGTTTCCAGTGGAATGAACGGCGCGATCAGGGCCGAACTGTTGGCGACGAACAGGTTCCAGCCCACCGAGGCGTCGTGGCGGGCGATTTCCTCGATCGCGTGCAGATAGATCCAGGGATCGACCTGATCGCCCCCGACCGAGCGCGGCAGCAGCATACGGGCCAGGCGGGCGTCATGAATCCGCGTCAGCAGCGGCTCGGGGATGGTCTGGCTGCGTTCGATGTCATCCGCGGCGGCGGCGATCTGCGGGCCGAGATCGCGTGCCCGGCTGATTGCGTCGCTGCCGGTGGGCTCGCCGCCGATGGGTTTCATGGCACGCTCCCTGCGCCGTTATCGCAGGATTACCGGCCGGCCGGCGGCTTGTGTCAACACGCGCCCGCCTTGCATTATACCTGATACACGGATGGTTCATTGAACGGAACAGCAGGTTCCGCTACCAATCGTTGCTATGCGCCCGTTGCTTCTTCTCAGTGCTGTCATGATGTCCGCCGCCACGCCTGGGGTGGCGCAGGTAACCGTCGACCTGCATGCGCTGCAGGCACTGCCGGAGCGTCCGGCAGCTCCCCCGATGCCGCATGCCGCGCCGGTTGTCCGGCGCGCGCCTGTCGCCAGGGCCGCGCCGGCACCTGCAATCGCCAAAGCGCCAGCGACGGCGGCCGCCGCACCGGCGGCTGTCGCCACGGTGCCAGGGCAGCCGGCGGTTACCGCCACCGCGCCCGCGGCATCAACCGCTGCCGTCACACCGGCACCGTCAACGGCGACCGCCGCGCCTCCGTCGCCCGCCGCCGCACCGGCGGCGCCACTGCCGGCCATACCCCAGACCGCGCCGAGCACGGCGATGATCAACCCGATCGCGCCCCCGCCGCCGGCGGCCGGCTCAGCC
>NZ_NHRY01000011.1 GCF_002937115.1 Rhodopila globiformis
CCAATCGCCGCTCGCCGCGGACCTACGACCGCGACCTCTACAAGGCGCGCCATCTGATCGAAAATTTCTTCGCCAGGCTCAAGCAGTTCCGTGCCATCGCAACCCGCTATGACAAGACTGCCCGCAACTTCCTCGCCGCGGTCCACCTCGCCGCCGCCGTCGTTTGGCTTAATTGACGACACGCCCTAACAATTCCCAATCATTTCAGTGTTTGTCCTCGTGAGCGGCGAGGGAGCGGTGGATCGGTCTCAGTTGGGCTGGGATTGCTGCAGCGTGCCGTGCCGGGCGAAGGGGCGCCTCGATTTGTGAACGAACGAACAAGACCCCGGCTACGGATGGCTGAACAGTCTTGCCGCCGCCAGCAACAGGCCGGCCAGTACAGTACCGACCATTTGCTAGGTCGTAGGCAGGCTTTCAAGGCGCCCGCGAATGTATTCACACGTGGCTCTGGTCGCGCTGAGATCGGCACGCATCGCCGTCATATCGCTTTCGAGCCCGGCCAAACGGATTTCCATATCAGGATCATGCGGCCCGCCTCCGTCGGAAGCAAGCACAGGATCACGCCGGCCCGACACCGTGCTGAGAGGTCGCCGCTGACCGCTCATTCGATTTGTTTGCGGGCGCTGCAACCATGTCCTCATCCATCATCGGTTTCATGCAACGAGTTCCAAATCCGGGATCTCTACCAGCCGGCGGTGCTGGTTGTGGTGGCGGCCGTGCCGTGATTCAGCATCGGAGTCCTGGAGCGGTGCGCCGCTCACTGGCAATCGGCTCCATCGACGGGTCGGGCCGTCGCGAGCGCGGCCTCGTGCATCGCGTAACGGCGAACCGGAGAGCCGCCACCAGGCGGCGCGGGCAGGACTGCCTCGGTGCCCAGCACGCTGGCGATGCGGCTGGCGTCCAGGTGCCGCTTCGGCGCGTCGGCCAGGATCACCCGGCGCCGGGCGGCGTCGGCGAGGGCCATGCGCGCCGCCTCAGCCGCCATCGAAATGCCGGATCTTGTACAGCCGATCGGCGAACTCGAAGGCAATTTCGGCCTGGTTGGTCTCGCGGCCAAGGCGGTGCAGGAAGCCGCGCAGCCAGAGCAGCGAGGCCTCGAACTGCTCGGGCTCGACATGGGTGTAGGCCAGGATGACGCTGTCCTGGATCAGCACGCCGGTTTCGGCGTTGAGCCAGGTGCCCTCGACCGGCGGCAGGATGTGTGCGCGGCCGCCGATTTGCGCCAGCAGCGCCAGGGCCTCGCCGATCCAGGTGGTCTGGTCGATCGGGGTGCCGTCGCGGTCCTTGCCCCGGGGATGTAGAGCGTCAGGCATTCGCTCAGGGCGCTGTCGGCGGCGCCGACGGCGTCGGCGAGGTCGATGGGCGAATGACAGGGCGCGGCGCTCATCAATGCGTTCGGGTCAGGGCGTTCGGGCTGGAACTGCGCGGGATGCCACATGGGTCGTGCCTCGTTTTGACGGCTGCGCCGGCATGCGGCGCATCCTGGCGCAAACTTCTTGCCAAAGGGCTAACGGGCATCGGCGGCCGGCGCGATCAGGCGGCTGGCGGGCGCAGGGCCTGGCTGACCGCCTCCCTGGCGGCAGCAGCGGCCAGCGTGGCGGGATCAGGGACCAGCGGAATAGCGCTGCCCAGCAGGCTGTTGCGGGAGAACCCGGCCAGCATGGCGCGGGCCTCGCGCTGCATCGCCTCGATATCCTGTGGAAGAGCGGCGATGCCGGCGGCGGGTGGCTTCGTGGCGGCCGTTGCAGCGGGCGGCTTCGTGGCCGCCGCCGCCACGGGCGGCCTGGCGGCTTCCCGGGGCTTCGGCGCCGGCGGCGCCGGGGCGACGGACGGACGCGGCACGTCGCGGTGGACCGGGCACCCGGCCTGCAGCGCCTCCAGCATCGCCTGGGCCTGATCGGCCGATCGGCTGAGGGTGACGGCGTTGCAGCGGTAGCGCAGCACCAGCGAGTCCGACAGGTCGGGCCTCATCGACAACCGCAGATTATCCATCGCGACAACGGAAAAGCCGACGATGCGGCCGGCGAGGTCGAGTTCGGTGACGGTGCTGACATGGTAGGCCTGGATCAGATCGCGGATGGCGGCGGTCGCCAGCGCCCGGTCGCCGTGGGCGCCTAGCAGGAAGAACGGCAGCAGGAAGCCGAGAATGGTGTCGAACAGGCAGTCGGTCGTGGTCGTGCTGGTGTCGGTCATGGCGCGGCCTGGTCTGGGGGATTACGAGCGAGGCATGTTCGTTATAGGTTCCTAACGCCTACCATAGGTTGCACGAGAACACAACAAGAATCTACACTGAGTGATCGGCCGCCCGCGGTGGTCGGCCAGCGGTTGGCCAGTGAGCGGTTGGCCAGTGAGCGGTTGGCCGGCCGGGGCGGTGATCAGCGGGCAGGCGGCACTGGCGCTCCTCCCGCCGGTTGCAACGGAGACGGATCGTGCGGTTCCGGGCATCGACGCCGGATGATGCGGACCAGGATGCTTCAGGCCGCCGGGACCGTGCCTGTCCTCACGGCGCAACGCCGGTCCACCCAGGGGCCGCCGCGGGTTGCCGTGCGCTGGCCATGGCAGATGGCGGCGTGGCTCCGGGCGGCTTCGCGGAATATCATTTCACTACCATTCTGTCCCGCGCTATGGTCGCGGCCGCAAGGAAGCGGGGGCCGAACCATGATGAAGTTCGCGTTTTTCAGTTGGCTCTTGTTGGATTTCGGGGTGGTGAGACGCTTCACCGCCCATCCGGAACCCGGCAGGACCCTTGAAAACCGCAACCGAGCGCCCTGGCAACGATCGGCGCGCGGCCAACAGTACGTTCGGAGGTC
>NZ_NHRY01000012.1 GCF_002937115.1 Rhodopila globiformis
CCCACCCCCACCCCATCCCGATGGGCAGGATGCCCCACACCGGCTGTGCGAGCGACGCACGCCATAGCGCCGCGTCCCTGCGCACCCTCGGCCGGCCGCTTGCCAGCCAAACGCGCCGCCGGGACCGAGCGGCAACGGTCCCGGGCACCGGGCGAGCGCCTGGTTTTGCAGTTGTTTCCAGGATGTGTGCATGCGGCAGGGACACGCCCGACCATGACGAAGAAGGAACGACCCGGCGCCTACCGGATCGGATAATCCGACACCGCCACCGCTTGCCCGGCCCATTCCGCCTTGCGCCAGGAACTGCGGTCGTTCAGCGTGATCCAGCGCCGCTCTTCCGTCCGGTAGTGCCAGTCCTTCTCCTGCTGGAAGAACACCTGCCGCCCGCTGCCCTCGATGATCGTCAGGATGCTGTTGTCGTGCGAGCTGCGGTCGTCGAAGTCCGTCATCGCACGCTGGCCCATCTCGGAATAGACCGCGTTCAGCTCCAGCAGCGCGCGGTTCACCGCCACGGGCAGCGGCTCGGCGTTCAGGCCGATGCGGCAGGCCTCGCGCAGCGTGATCGGGTAGCTGTGCGAGGGATAACCGGAATTCAGCGTGTTGCTGATCGCCTCGGCCTTCGCCGGGTCCGCCATGTGGTAGCCCAGGATCTCGATGCACAGCCGGGTGGACAGCGCGCTGGCGCGGTCCACCGCGCCGATGACCAGCGGATGCACGTGCTGGAACAACGCCGAATAGGGATTGGCGGCATCCCAGCCGCTGTCGCCCTGGAACAGCCGGGCCGCGCGGCCAAGCTCGTCCTGGCTGACCTTGACGCGGCGGTTGTCGCGGTCGAGCGGCGACAGGTCGTGCGTCAGCGAGGTATCGACCGCGGACAGGTGCGCCAGCGGCCCCATCCCGATCGCGTTCGCTCCCAGCGCCAGCATCGTTCCGGCTGAGGCGCATTCCAGCGGCACCAGCACGGTCAGGTGCTCGACATGCTGGCGCAACAGATTGATCATGCGCAGCGACGCCTGGCCCGATCCGCCGTCGGATTTGATGAACAGCGACATCCGCTGCGCCGGCGGCATGTCGCGCAGCACGCCGTACAGCCCGAGAACGTCACTGTCGCAGATCGATCCGCTGCACGAATTCCAGTAGGTGATCAGCGGCTCGTTGATCAAAGCCTCGATCTTCGCAACCAGGGCCTGGCTCTGAGCGAACAGGATGGGCGGCTTCAGCGCCGTGATCGCCGCGCCCGAGGCTACCGGTTCCCGTTCGATCAGATTATGTTCTGCCATCAGATCAGATCCCAATGATTGCGTTCAATACAACGCGATCAGCTTACCGGCCGCCCGGCGGCGTATCCAGAAATTTCACTATCACCCTCTGCAATATCCCGATCAGCACGTTGTGTTAACGACGCCGCAGCGCCTGCTTTGCCGCCGGATGTCATGGACACGGTCCCGGATCGAAGGCAGTCTTCGTCATCATCAGGGGGAGGACAACATGCAGTCGCGCCGACTTTTCATGGGCGCAACGGCAGCGTTTTCGGCGGCCTTGGCGGGCCAGCCACGCGCGGCGTCGCCGACTGTGGTCAGCAGCGACCGGATCCTTTCGTTGTTCCATGCATTGCCCGGCGAAACGGCCATCCGGATCCGGGCGCCGGCGGCCAATGACAAGCCGGAGATCGACATTGCATCGAATGCGTCGGCGCAGTTGTTCGTCGGCAGCGCCATCAAGACCTTCATCCTGGCCGAATCGCTGGCACAGGCCGACACGCCGGATGTCGTGCACACGCTGACCACGACGCAACTGCAACTGAACGAAACCGTCTGGAGCGCCGACAGCGCCACGTTCAACCCGCCGAACCTCATCGGCGTCGTATCCCAGCGCACCGCGCTGGAGGCGATGATCCTGCACAGCGACAACACCGCCACCGACATGAGCATCCGGCACGCCGGCGCCAGCAACGTGCGCCGCTTCGTCCAGGCGGCCGGCCTTCACAGGACGATGATCCCGGAAAGCACGCGCAGCTTCTTCGGCTACCTGCTCGGCGCCCGCGACTATCAGACGTTCACCTGGGCGGACCTTCAGGCCGCGGCCCCATCTCCCATGGTCAATCCACCGCTGAACAAGGTTGAGACACTGGCTTCGTCGGCCGATGATCTCGTTTCCTACTATTCGCGTGCGCTGCAGGGGACGTTCTTCAGGAACCCGCAGACATTGAACGAATTCCGCCGCATCCTCTCGCTCGGCGACGCCATCTGGCTGGTGCCGCTGCCGCTCGGCGCCAGCGCCTTCTGCAAGGGCGGCAGCATCGACGTGCCGGGATTCCATTGCCTGTGCGTGGCGGGCGGGATGTTCGTCAACCAGCGCTGGGTCTGTTTCGCCCTGATCATCAATTGGCAGGCCGCGGCGGAAACCGATCCCGCGACCGCCGCCGCCTTCGCCAGCGCCGCCAGCCAGGCCATGGGTATGGTGATCGGCGCCCTGTCCGCCTGATACAACGCGTCGGAAGAACGGCCCCCGTTGCCGTCGGCGCCTCCGGGGAAGGGCGGAACAGGCTGCGGCTTTGCCACAGGCTGAGAATGGAAGCGGGACGTCCGACGGGCCGCGCCCCCGGTCTGGACGCAGGCGGTGACCGGAGCTTTATTGCGGGCGCCGGCATCAGGAGGAAGCTGCCATGGCAACCACCGTGCCCCTGACGGTCCAGGACATCCTGGATGGCCTCGACAGCGACAGCGGCGTCCTGCCGATTGACGCTCTGGAACAGGCGATCGCGCGCTGGGATGAAGTCGCGCCTGTCCTGGTCCCGCACATCGAGGCCTATGCCGACGGTCGTGACCGTTCCGGCCACGCCATCGACCTCGCGTTCTACGGCCTCTACCTGATGGCCCAGCAACGGGACACCCGCGCGTTCCGGATGCTCTGCACGCTGTTGCTGGACGCAAAGGCATCGGATGACGCCCTCAGCGACGGGGTCACCGAGGAGGTCCCGTCCATGCTCGTGCGCACCTATGACGGCGACCCCACGCCGTTGCGAACGCTGATCGAGGCCCCTGATGCCAACGAGGCGGGACGCGACACCGCGTTCGAGGTGCTGGCCTGGCTGACCGCCGCCGGCCGGATCGACCGTGACGAAACCGCCCGCTACCTGCGTGGCCTGTTCACGACGCTGCAACCGCAAGGGCCGTCCCAGGCCTGGATCGGTTGGCAGAGTGCCATTGCCCATCTTGGCCTGGATAAACTGCGGCACTTGGCCGCCAAGGCATTCAGCCGCGGCTGGATCAATGACGGTGTGCGGACATTCACATTCGACAAGTTCGCAGAGGATCTCTACGAGGCGAAGGGTGCCCCGTGGTCGATGGCCTCGTTCGACGACAGGTTCTACGTCCTGAAAAAGCTGGGGGACGTTATTTCGGTGATGAAATCCTGGAACACCTTCCGGCTGCCCGAGGATTGACCACCTTGAAGGCATTGCCTCTTGCCGCCCCTGGCAACGGGGAGCGCGCATCGGAGAGCCTGACGCTTGTCGCGCCGCGCAAGCGACTGCAGCGTCCACTGGCAGCTGGCTGGCGATGACAGGTCCGCCGCCCTTCCCGGACATCGACCTCCGGCGCGGGCGACGGAAATGACCACGGCGAATGACGGCGGCCCGGCGCGCATGCCGCGTCCGGGCGCCTCCAGGCTCAATGCGATGATTGCCCCGCCGCGCGGGTCCAGTGGAGTTCAGGGTCCTCCCGGAATGCGAACCGCTTCAGGTGGCGCCCCACGACGTCCTCCAGCGTGCCCAGGGCAGCCTCGTCGCCGGCAACGAGCCGCAGAGTCAGCATCCTGGCATCCGCCGGCGCTTTGAGTGTGCAGACGCCGCCCGGAAACGTGATGCATCCGTGTGTCTCCTCCAGCGTGACCGGCAGCTTGTGCTGGAAGTGCTTGCAAAGCTGCCCCAGGTAGCGGCGTGGCTCGCCGATTGGCAGGCGTGCTTCGGACGACAGCATCGACGGGTTCCGGTTCATCAGATTTTCTCCACGCTGGTGGCCGCGGCGTCGAGCAGGGCCGCCACGGCATCGACCTGCTCGGCGCTGAGCGGGTCGCGCGCCAGCCGGAGCCGCAGCGCAAGGCTCAGGTTCTCCATCGCGCGCACGATCTGCGGCGCCGGCGCGCCGCCCCGGTCGCGTCCGGCCTGATCCATGCGGGCGAGCAGGGCGTCCAATGCCGGGCGGTTCGCCTCCAGGAACGCGCGGCCCTGGTCGGTGATGGTGTGCAGCTTCCTGCCGCCCTCGGGCGTGGCGCTGACCGTCACGTAGCCGAGTTCCTCGAGCAGGGTCAGGGCCGGATAGATCACGCCGGGGCTTGGGCTGTAGGCGCCAGCGACCTGGTCTTCGATCGCCTTGATGATCTCGTAGCCGTGCCGGGGCTTCCCGGCGATCAGATGGAGAATGACCAGGCGAAGATCGCCATGCGCGAAGAAGCGGCCAAGGCCCGATCGGCCGCCCCTACGGCCGCCCCAATGGCCGCCGCCCTGGCCACGATGCCGCATCCGGCCGAAGCCCGGCCCATCGTCGCAGCGTTCGCCGCGGGCGAAACGCCGGTCCTTGCCGCCATGCCCATGAAAATGTTTGTGTCGCATACAACCTCCGAGTGTGTTTCGATATAACGAAATACCAGATATATCTAAACACACTCGAGTTCAAGAGGTAATTCGCCTGGCCCGGCAGCATCGCCGGATGCCCGTCCAGGGGCTGGCGCTTTCATGGCGTAGCACGGCTCCCGGGGAAAATTACCCGATCCATCACTTCCCAGGCCAACGCCGGTCGCACCAAGAGTTTCGGGAAAACGGCCGAAATTCCCCGGGGACCGTGTGATATGCGGCTACTCGCCCGTACGGCGACGGGTGCCCCCGGTATCTTGGCGTCTTGGCGTTGACGGGAACCGCTCAGCCGCTCCTGGCGGTGACAGGTGCGCAACACCGGTGGCCGGTGGGATTGGTTGCAACACTAGTGCGTGTCGTCAATTGGAGCCAGCCGAGTGGGTCTGGGCTGCAACAGTGCGGCGGAATCGTTGATCAACAAGCGGCTTCCCGATTCCAGCAGCCCCGGTTCTTCGATGCATAGGCAGTCAGCTTTGGAGAGGCTGACCGATGCATCGACATGCCTTGCGCGACGACCAGTGGGAGCGGATCAAGGACCATTTGCCGGGCCGTCCGGGGTCCGTTGGCGTGACCGCTGCGAACAAC
>NZ_NHRY01000013.1 GCF_002937115.1 Rhodopila globiformis
CGGCGCGCAGGTCCGGGTCATCCCCGGCGCACGGATCGCGGATGCACGACTGGCGGTGGAGGCCCTGCGATGATCACCCCACGCACGACACGCCTGGCAATTCTCCTGAGCGGCCTGCTGGCCGTGCGGCTGGTCCTTCTCCCCCTTCCGGCGCACGCCGCGCCGCCCCCGGCCGAGGAGCGGCGCATCGCCCTGGTGATCGGCATCAGCGCCTACCAGAACGCGCCGCACCTGGCCAACCCGGTGAACGACGCGCGCGCCATCGGCGACGCCCTGCGCCGGCTGAAGTTCGAGGTCAGCGAACTCGACGACCCCGACTTCCGCGCCCTCAACAACGGCGTGCGCGCCTTCGGCATCCAGGCCGCCACTGCCGACGTCGCCGTGGTCTACTACGCCGGCCACGGCGTGCAGGTGGACCGCGAGAACTACCTGATCCCGGCGGATGCCAAGCTGGAGCGCGAGCGCGACCTGTTCTACGAGGCGATGCCGCTGGAGCGGCTGCTCGATGAGGTCTCGCAGGCCAGCCACATCGGCATCGTGCTGCTCGACAGCTGCCGCAACAACCCGTTCATCGCGCACATTTCGCGCTCGATGACCGTGGCCGGGCGCGCGGTGGCGACCACCCCGGGCATGGCGCGGGTGGACAACGTGCCGCGCAACACCATGGTGGTGATGGCGGCCAAGGCGGACCAGATCGCCGAGGACGGGCAGGCGCACAGCCCGTTCGCCGCCGCGCTGCTGGCGCATTTCCAGATCCCCGGGCTGGAGCTGAGCCTGTTCTTCCGCAGCGTGCGCGACACCGTGCTGAAGGCCACCGGCAACCGCCAGGAGCCGTATGTGTTCAGCTCGCTCGGCGCCGAGCCGTTCTACTTCTTCCCCCGCCCGCCGAACCGCGCCCCGGTGATGGCCGCGGTCACGCCGCTGGCGGTGACCGAGGCCGCCGGGCCGACGCCGCTCGGGCTGGCAGCGCCGACCGATCCGGACCAGGACCCGCTGAGCGTGCGCATCATCGGCCTGCCGCGGTTCGGCGAGGTGCGCATCGAGGGTCGCCCCGTCGCGCTCAATGCCGTGTTCAGCGCCGATCGGCTGAAGGGGGCGGTGTACAAGCCGGACGGCAAGAGCATCGGCCCGGCCGGCACGCTGGACCTGCTGGTCGAGGACGGGCGCGGCGGCAGCGTCACCGCGAGCCTGCCGATCACGGTGCGCTCGTCGCATCACCTGCCGGTGCTGGCGGGTCCGGCGCGGGTCGCGGTGGCCGAGCAGGTGCTGGGCATTCCCGCTCCGGTCAGTCCGGACGGCGATCCGCTGACGGTGACGATCACGGCGCTGCCGCGCGGCACGGTGCGCAACGGCACGGCGATCGTGCATCCGGGCGACCATGTCTCGCCGCAGGACTTGTCGCGGCTGACCTTCTGGCCGGAGGCGGGCACGTCCGGGCCGGCCGGCAGCCTGCGCTACACGGTGGACAACGGCCATGGCGGGGTGGTCGAGGGGGCGCTGGCGGTCGATGTCGGGCCGGCCAGCGGCAGTCCCGACCAGGGGCCGGAGGCGGCGCTGTGGCTGACGCTGCGCGACAGCCGCGATCCGGTGGAGTTCGATGCGTTCCTGCGGCTGTTCCCGGGCTCGCCGCACGCCGGGGAGGCGAAGCGGCGGCGGGCGGCGTTGCTGGCGGCCCGCCCGCAGGTTGCCGCCCAGGGCGAGCCGCCGCGGGGTGAGCCGCAGCGGGCGGCGGCGGAGGCGGCGGGGATGGCGGAACCGGTGGCGCCCGGGATGGCGCCCGGGATGGCGATGGCGCCCAGGATGGCGGAACCGGTGGCGCCCGGGATGGCGCCTGGGATGGCGCCCGGGATGGCGCCGCCAATGGCGCCGCAGGCCGCGCGGGGCGGCGAGCCGCCGGTGGCGTCCAGGCCGGCTGGCGCGCTGCCAGGCACCGTCACCCGGCAGGCGCCGCCGCCCGGCGAGCCGCCGGCCGCGTCAGCGCCGTTCAAGACCGCCGCCAACGTCCCACCGCTCGCCCCGGCTGCGCGTGAACCGGGCCGCATGGCGGGCGTGTTCCAGGACTGCCCAACCTGCCCGCCGATGGTGCGCATCCCCGGGGGCAGCTTCATCATGGGACAGGGCGCGCACGCGCCGGAATCGCTGCCGGCGCACCGCGTCGAGGTGCCGGCCTTCGCCCTTGGCCAGGCGCCGGTGACGGTGGGCGACTGGAAGGCCTGCATGGCCGCCGGAGCCTGCAAGTTCCTGCCGCGCATGCGGGTCGCCCAGGACCGCACGCCGGTGCACAACCTGAGCTGGGACGACGCCGGGCAGTACATCGCCTGGCTGTCGCAGGCGGCGGGCCATCGCTACCGGCTGCCGAGCGAGGCGGAGTGGGAGTATGCCGCGCGCGGCGGCACGACGACGCGCTACTGGTGGGGCGAGGCGGTGGGGGTGCACCTGGCCAACTGCCAGGACTGCGGCGGGGCGCAGAACGCCTATGCGCCGCTGCCGGTCGATGCGCTGCGGCCGAACCCGTTCGGGCTGTACGACATGCTGGGGGGCGTGGCGCAGTGGATGGCGGATTGCTGGTTCCCGAACTATCACGGCGCGCCGGCCGATGCGGCGCCGCGCGAGGCCAGGGACTGCGAGAAACGAGTGCTGCGCGGGGGCTCGTTCCGCTCGCCGCATGACGAGATCACGGTGATCTACCGGTTCGACTACGATGCGTCCGTGCGCTATCTGGTCAACGGCTTCCGCGTGGCGCGCGATCTGAAGTAGGGAGGGCGCGGGGCGTCGGAAACGCCGGCTTTGTCGTGGCAGGCGGATCGGTTTCCTTGGAAACGGGTCCGGTTTGGGTGCCGGTGGCGAGGCGGTGGTACGGTGCGGGCGCCTCCGGTCTGGATGGGTGCTGTCTGTGCCCGGGCCGATCGTGGGCCATCGGCGGCGGGGGTGCGGGCGGATCGTCCGGATATGGTACCACAG
>NZ_NHRY01000014.1 GCF_002937115.1 Rhodopila globiformis
ACCGTCAATGGCGATCCCATCATCGTCTCTCCTGGTCCGAATGCCGTTCGAGGTTACGAATCGAACCTTGAACGTGCTGTCAACCAGGCGCCCGGCCGGGAGAGTCCTTCTTTATGCGGGTTGGTATGAGTTCCTTCTGGCGGTGCCGGACCAAACAAACGCCTGGATGGCGGCCCGGAGCCTGTGCCCGGGCTTGTCCCGGACCAGCCGCATAGGCGCTGAGTTGCCGTTTCAACCTCACTGCAGCCGCCGTGCCGTCGGCGCTGTCCGGGCTGCGGCCGATGGGTGTGTCCTGGCGTGCCTGCGGTCTGCTATGGCAATATCGGGCGGTGATTCACTGACGGGTTCTGAAGCCGCACGGCCGAACCCTCCGCAGCCTGGTATGCCGCGCCGCCTGGCGCAGCAGGCCGGGAAACAGCCGCGCCGCCTGCACCACCGCGCCCTGCGCCAGCCCGTCCATCATCGCCGAATGCAAGCCGCGCGCGAGTCCCATCTGCGGCGCCAGCGTGCGGTTCAGGGCACGGTGGTAGGTGGCCGCACCGGCGCCCTCCAGCCAGGCGCGGGCCGCTGCCTGGCCGCTGTGCAGCGCGATCGCCATGCCGTCGCCGGTCAGCGATGGAATCACGGCGGCCTGGTCGCCCAGGCGGAACAAACCATCCGGCGCGGACCGCACCTGGTAGCCATACGGAATGCCGGCGACGGCCAGCGGACGCGGCAGCAGCGGGATCGCGCCCGCCAGCATCTCCGGGAACCGCCCGCTGGTCCTGCCGATGGCCGCCAGCAGCCCGGTCCACCCGCCGCCATAGCCCTGGAACGCCGCCCGCCGCACCGCGACGCACAGCACGGCGCGGCCATCCTCGGCCGCCTGCAGGCCGGCATAGCCGCCGGGGAACAGGGTCAGTTCCGTGGCGTCGCCCAGCCGCCTGGCCGCCGCCGGGCTGAGGATGAAATACATCTTCATCCCGACCGCATCGTGGTCCGAGCGCGGGCGGGGCACGTCGCGCAGGTCGTGCTTGCCGGTGGCCAGGAACACGGCGTCGGCGACCATTGGCGGGGTATTGTCGGCCTCGACGCTCCAGGCGCCGAACTCGCGGGTCAGGTGGCGGACGGTGCGGCCGGCCAGCACCTTGGCACCCGCCTGCGATGCCTGGCGCAGCAGCGCGTCGTCCAGCACGCGGCGGGACAGGCCCAGGGCGGGGAAGGGCAGGGCGGCCTCGGCGACCCGGTCGCGGTGGATCAGCCGCACCCGGCCGATGACCGAGCCGCCCAGCGCCGCCGGATCGACGCCGAAACCGCGCAGCCGCCCGATGGTGTCGGCGCTGAGGAAATCGCCGCACACCTTGTCCGCCGGCCCGCTGGCGCGCTCGATCAGCACGGGGTGGCAACCGGCCCGGGCCAGGGTGATGGCGGCGGCACAGCCGGCGGGGCCGGCGCCGATGATCAGCGGCTCGCGACGCACAGCCGGAACGGAACATGCCAAGCGATCGTCGCCTCCTCCGGCGGGATGCCCGCCTGCCGCAGGTAATCTTCCCACTCCGCGCGGACGAACGACCGGGCGATGGAGATCCGGCCGTCGTCGCGGATGAAGCGCTCCCAGCGCATGAGCCAGGCGAGCACCGGAAAGCCGTAATACGGAATCACGTGCCGGTGCACGTCGCCGATGAACCAGCCGCGTGCGGCGTTGGTGCGCAGCCAGCCCAGGAAGGCCACGACCTGCTCGTCGGTCAGGTGGTGGGTGAACTGCGAGCAGATGATGAAGTCGAACGGCTCGGCCGGCTTGTAGGCGAAGGCGTCGTCGGTGATGTATTCGATCCGATCGGCCGGGTCGGTGGCGGCCTCGGCCACGCGCTTCGCCCAGGGGTTGAGGTCGATCCCGGTCAGCCGCGCCTGCGGATGCCGCCGGCGGATGCGGCGCAGCGCGTCGCCGTGGCCCTGGGCGATGTCCAGCAGGGAGAAGTCCGGGTGGTCCTTTGCTTTCCGGGCCAGCCATTTCAGCATGGGCCGGTGGGTCAGGGTCAGCACGTTCACCTGCGACAGGTCGTGCAGGCAGCTTCTGTACTGGTCGAAATCAACGCAGTCGGTGTCCATCAGCTCCGGCTGCGTGCTGCGGGCGGACAGGATCATGGCCGTTCAAACGCAAAGGTTTCGACCGTCAGCCCGGGGCCGAAGGCCATGGCGAGGCCGGGGCCGCGGGCGTCTTCGTCGTTCAGGATGGCGTTCAGCACGAACATCAGGGTTGCCGAGGACATGTTGCCGTGGTTGCGCAGCACCGCGCGGGAGAAGCGCAGCGCGTCCGGCGACAGGTACAACCCCTGCTGCACCGCGTCCAGGATCGATCGCCCGCCGGCGTGCACCGCCCACAGCGCCGGATGCTGCGGCGGCAGCAGCGTTGGCCCATGCTCCGCCAGCCAGCGGCGGATGCGGCCGGGCACCTGGCCCGACAGGTGCATCAGGAAGCCGGTGTCGGCGATGTGCCAGGTGATCAGGTCCGCCGAGCGCGGGATCACCGCGACCTGGAAGCGGCCGAGCGCGATGCCGTGCGGCTCGGCCGTGACCAGGGCGGCCGAGGCGCCGTCGCCGAACAGCAGGAAGCTCAGCATCTTCGGCACGTCCTGGAACTCCTCCTGCAAATGCAGGCTGGACAGTTCGACGTTGACCACCAGCACGCGGGCGGCGGCGTCGGCGAGGACGATCTGGCTGGCCACTTTCAGCGCGTTGACGGCGGCGAAGCAGCCCATGAAGCCGACGATGGTGCGGTGCGTGGCGTCGGGCAACCCGGCGGCGCGCATGACCTGGAAGTCCAGCCCCGGGGCGGTGAATCCGGTGCAGCTTGCCACCACCAGATGGGTGATCCGGCTGGTGTCGGCGTCCAGCGCCTGGATCGCGCGCAATGCGAGGTGCAGCGCATGCGGCTCGTACTGCGCCATGCGGGCGGCGGTGGAGGGGAACGCGCCGCGCCGGTAGAAGCCGGCGGCGTCGAGGATGGTGTCGCGCGGCAGCGGCCCGGGCTCGAAGATCGCGTAGCGGTGCTCGATGTCGGCGAGGCGCGCCATGCGGTCGAACAAAAGGCGCTTGTGCCAGTCGGCAATCGTGTCGCGGCCGAAATCGATGAACGCGGCATGGATGTCATGCGGCGGGACGGCGGTGCCGATACGGTTGAGCCAGGCCTGCGTCACGGGCGGTCCCTTCTGTTGCGAGGCGGATGTGGGCTGCTGGGGACACCTGCCCAGGGTTGCAGGCATATTTGTTACCCAAAGATGTCAATCATGTGATGGCAGATCGTTCTGCCATCGCAGGCGATGGTTCGGCGTGGCCATGCGTGATGTTTCCCCAGGTTGCATGTGGTTGGGACAACGATGTCATTTCACTGGCCGACTGGCAAGCGGGTCTCGCGCGACCTGGCTGCCCGGGCCGGAACCGCTGGATTCCCCGGCGGACCGGCGGGCCCACGCCGCATTGGCGTGATGGATACGAGCATTGGGTCCTCCTGCATGATCGCAGGCAGTCGCGACGGGATGGGCCTGGGGGCACGACGTCTCATCCGGGTGCCGTGATGCCCCTCGCCGGAGGCAACGTCTCCGTTTCAAACCCGAACCATGGATGCGGGTTGCGGGGATCCCCAAACTGATCACTCTGATGCGATCTGGGATGCAGGGCCTACTCACGGCACACCGGACTCATCCCCGGCTCGCGATGCCCCGATAGCATTCCGCGACGCCGGACGAGGCCGGCGATGGGAGCGTCCACATGGAACGGCGAACCGTTCTGGCAGGCGTTGCAACGAGCGCGGCGGGCCTGCTTCCGAAAACAACCTCCGCGGCCGACACGACACCGGCATCGCCGGATCTTGCCGTGGCCCTGGCCAAATTCCGCGCTTCGATCCCGGCCCATTTCGATCCGGCCTACGTGGAGAACGCTGTCATCCCGTTCTTCCTCACCAGCATCTATGAGGGTGAACGTCCCGCGTTGCCGATGATCGATGTGACGCTCAGCAAGCAGAACGCCCTGCCACATGATCTCTGGGGACTGATCTACCAGGGCTGGAAGCCAGAGCCGGAAGTGGGCGTCACGGTCTTCCTCCAGGGCCTGGAGAAACGCGGCGACAACAATCTGCGAAAGCGGATCTACATGTCCGCGGTCACGCCGGATCTGTACAAGCCGATGTACGGCCCCAAGGTCGCCGCCTTCTTCGACGGGCTGCTCGCCGCGAAATTCGCCGGCAAACCCTTTATGCGGCACTATCTCGACTAGGGCGTGTCGTCAATTGGAGCCAGCCGAGTGAGTCTGGGCTGCAACAGTGCGGCGGAATCGTTGATCAACAAGCGGCTTCCCGATTCCAGCAGCCCCGGTTCTTCGATGCATAGGCAGTCAGCTTTGGAGAGGCTGACCGATGCATCGACATGCCTTGCGCGACGACCAGTGGGAGCGGATCAAGGACCATTTGCCGGGCCGTCCGGGGTCCGTTGGCGTGACCGCTGCGAACAAC
>NZ_NHRY01000015.1 GCF_002937115.1 Rhodopila globiformis
CTGAACCGGCCACTTTAGTGGCCAACTGAACCCGGGACCGCGTTAGCGGTCCCGCTTGCCGCTTTGAGCGGCTCACACTCAACGGGCCGCGTCAGCGACCCGCCCGGCCGCTTTGAGCGGCCAACACTATAAAGCCCCCGGCTCTGCCGGGGGATATTTACTTTGCCAACGTCGCCGGGCGGGATCCAGCGTTGTGCCCGGCACGGGCTTCGGGCCGCCGGTTGGGCAATGGAGAATCAGTTGCCGGCCGCGGCTCGCTGATGTTGCGCTGGCATGCCGCCACCGCCGGCCGCCACCGCCGGCGGACGAGGGAGTGTGAGACCGAACGGGAATAACCCCGGACGCGTGAACGCCTGGTCTTCCGCAGGGCGGCCCTAAGCGCCATGTTCCCGTCGTGCTTCGACTCAACCGCCTCAGCCTGACCGACTTCCGCACCTACGCATCCCTGACCTGGCGTCCGGCGGCGCGGATCAGCGTGCTGTACGGGCCGAACGGCAGCGGCAAGACCAACCTGCTGGAGGCGATCTCGCTGCTGGTGCCCGGGCGCGGCCTGCGCGGCGCCCGCCTGGCGGACCTGCCCCGTCAGGGGGGCTTCGACACCTGGGCGGTGGCGGGCCGCTTCCAGACGTCCGAGGGCAAGGCCGACATCGGCACCGGCTCCGCCCCCGACGGCCCGGCCGATCGGCGGGTGTTTCGATTGGACGGGCAGGCGCCGCGCAGCCAGGCGGATATCGCCCGGCTGGTCGCCGCGGTGTGGCTGACACCGCAGATGGACCGGCTGTTCCAGGAGGGGCTGTCCGGCCGCCGCCGCTTCCTCGATCGCCTGGTCTGGGCGCTGGAGCCCGGCCATGCGCGCGAGATGGCGGCGCATGACACGGCAGTCGGCAGCCGCAACCGGCTGCTGGCGGACGGGCGGCAGGACCGCGCCTGGCTGGCGGGGCTGGAGGATGCCATCGCCCGCCACGCCGTCGCCGCCTCGGCCGCGCGCCTGGCGCTGGTGAGCCGGCTGAACCAGCAGATCGAGGCCGGGCTGGCCGGCAGCTTCCCCCCGGCCCGCATCGGCCTCGCCTGCCCGATCGCCGGGCGGCTGGCGACCGAGCCGGCGCTGGCGGTGGAGGACTGGCTGCGGGCCGGACTGGAAGCCGGCCGCAAGCGCGATGCGGCGGCCGGCGGCGCGGCCCTGGGCGCCCACCGCACCGACCTGCTGATGACCGACGTCACCACCGGCACCCCCGCCGCGCTGGCCAGCACCGGCCAGCAGAAGGCGCTGCTGATTGGCCTGATCCTGGCCCATGCCGCGCTGATCGCCGCCGCCCGCGGCTTCGCCCCGCTGCTGCTGCTGGACGAACCGGCGGTGCACCTGGATCCGCAACGGCGCGACTCGCTGTGGCAGGTGCTGGCGGGGCTGCCGGCGCAGATCGTCCTCACCGGCACGGACCGCGAGATTTTCCTTCCGCTGGTGGCGCATGCCGAGGCATTCGAGACCGGCGGTGGCAGCCTGCGGCCCGATACAAGTTTTCTTCGTCCGGATGCGGTCGGTTCCCCTGTATCCTGCGTGCCGTAGCTGCTATATATCTAGAGTATCAAATCCCCAGTCCTGGAGTCGTCCCCCGGCATGTCCGACAACGCCGCGCTGCCCCCTGAGTCTGATCCTGACGCCTATGATGCCGCCTCGATCTCGGTCCTGAAGGGCCTGGACGCGGTCCGCCGCCGCCCGGGGATGTATATCGGCGACACCGACGACGGGTCCGGCCTGCACCACATGGCGTTTGAGATCATCGACAACGCGGTGGACGAGGTCCAGGCCGGGTTTGCCGCCAAGGTCGAGCTGACGCTGAACGGCGACGGCAGCGTCACCGTGCGCGACGACGGCCGCGGCATCCCGACCGATATCCACCCCGAGGAAGGGATCTCCGCCGCTGAGGTCGTGCTGACCCGGCTGCATGCGGGCGGCAAATTCAACCAGAGCTCCTACAAGGTTTCCGGCGGCCTGCACGGCGTCGGCGCCGCGGTGGTGAACGCGCTGTCGGAGTGGATGGAGGTGCGCATCTGGCGGCACGGGCAGGAGCATGCCATCCGCTTCCAGCACGGCGAATCCGATGGCCCGCTGCAGGTGGTCGGATCGACGGATCGCGGCAACGGCACCGAGGTGACCTTCAAGCCGAGCCCGGCGACCTTCACCAAGACCGAGTTCGACTACACGCTGCTGGAACGCCGGCTGCGCGAACTGGCCTTCCTGAACTCCGGCATGACCATCGTGCTGCGCGACGAGCGGCACACGCCGGCGGTGGAAGCCACCATGCACTACGAGGGCGGCCTGGTGGCGTTCGTGGAATGGCTCGACCGCTCCAAGGTGGCGGTGTTCACCCCGCCGATAAGCCTGCGCGCGCCGGTGGAGCAGCAGGGCATCCGGGTGGAGTTCGCGCTGTCGTGGAACGACAGCTTCCACGAGACGATGCTGTGCTTCACCAACAACATCCCGCAGCGCGACGGCGGGGCGCACCTGGCCGGGTTTCGTGCGGCGCTGACCCGGGTGGTGACGAAATACGCCGAATCGATGGGCAAGAAGGAATCCCTCGCCCTGGTCGGCGACGACATGCGCGAGGGCATGACGGCGGTGCTGTCGGTGAAGGTGCCGGACCCGAAATTCTCCTCGCAGACCAAGGACAAGCTGGTGTCGTCCGAGGTGCAGCCGGTGGTGCAGGCCGCGGTGGCCGACGCCGTGTCGCACTGGTTCGAGACTCACCCGAAGGAAGCCAGGAACATCATCCAGAAGGTAATGGATGCCGCCGCGGCGCGCGAGGCCGCCCGCAAGGCGCGGGAACTGACGCGGCGCAAGGGCGTGCTGGACGTGTCCACCCTGCCCGGCAAGCTGGCCGACTGCCAGGAACGCGACCCCGCCAAGTGCGAGATCTTCATCGTCGAGGGTGACAGCGCAGGTGGGTCCGCGAAGCAGGGACGCGACCGCAAGTTCCAGGCGATCCTGCCGCTGAAGGGCAAGATCCTGAACGTCGAGCGGGCGCGCTTCGACCGCATGCTCAGCAGCCAGGAAATCGGCACGCTGATCACCGCGCTGGGCACCGGCATCGGGCCGGGGGCGGTTGACCAGGGCGGGTTCGATGCCAGCAAGCTGCGCTACCACCGCATCGTCATCATGACGGACGCGGACGTGGACGGCTCGCATATCCGCACGCTGCTGCTGACGTTCTTCTTCCGCCAGATGCGGGAGCTGATCGAGCGCGGGCACCTGTACATCGCCCAGCCGCCGCTGTACCGCGCCAAGCGCGGCAACGACGAGCGCTACCTGAAGGACGACGCGGCGCTGGAGGCGTTCCTGCTGGACAAGGCGCTGGCGGACGCCCGGCTGAGCTATGCCAATGGCACGGTGCTGGAGCACGAGGAACTGCGGCGGGAGGTGACGCTGCTGCGGGAGGCGTCGCTGAACCTGAAGCGGCTGTCCTCGGTTGTGCCCGTGGCGCTGCTGGAGCAGGCGGCGATCGCCGGGGTGCTGACTCCCGATGCCACCCGCGCCACCGCCGCCGCGCCGGAGTTCGCCCGACGGCTGAACGCGGTGTCGCTGCCGACGGAACAGGGCTGGGTGGTCAGCGCCGATCATGGCCTGACGCTGTCGCGCACGGTACGTGGCGTGGCGGAGCGGTATGCGCTGGACGCCGCGGCGTTGCGCAGCAGCGAGGCGCGCTGGCTGGCGGACCGCGCGGGCGCGCTGGCGGAGCGGTTCAGTACGCCGGCGAAGCTGAAGCTGGATTCACAGGAGCCGTTAGTGGCCGGACCGGCCAGCGCCTATGATCGCATCATTGCGCATGGACGCCGCGGCCTGTCGATCCAGCGGTTCAAAGGACTGGGCGAGATGAACCCGGACCAGTTGTGGCAGACGACGCTGGATCCGTCCGTCCGCACGCTGCTGCAGGTGAAGGTGGGCGATTCCGAGGACGCCGCACAGGTGTTCAGCACGCTGATGGGCGACGTGGTCGAGCCACGGCGGGAGTTCATTGTCGGCAATGCGCTGAAGGTGGCGAATCTCGACGTGTAGCGCGCGTGTGGGCGAGCACAATTTCTGAGACTAAAACCTAGGGCGTGTCGTCAATTAAGCCAAACGACGGCGGCGGCGAGGTGGACCGCGGCGAGGAAATTGCGGGCAGTCTTGTCATAGCGGGTTGCGATGGCACGGAACTGCTTGAGCCTGGCGAAGAAATTTTCGATCAGATGGCGCGCCTTGTAGAGGTCGCGGTCGTAGGTCCGCGGCGAGCGGCGATTGG
>NZ_NHRY01000016.1 GCF_002937115.1 Rhodopila globiformis
CAGCTCGATGCTCTTGCGCTCGCCGGGCAGCAGCAGCCCGGTGCAGTAGGCCCGCGCCGAGGCGGCGCGGCGGGCATGCCCCAATCCTCCGACCACCGCATCCAGATACGCCTCCAACCGGGCCTCGCTTTTCGGCGCTTGTCTTGCTCCTTGCTGTTTCATGCACCCTATGTGGGGTGGTTGTGGTCAATAGCTAGAGGATAGTGACATAGTAAGATTAACACCCTGTCCAGTTTTCGGGGGCCACCTTACTCAGTGGCCCTCGGCGACCCTCAGCTGTCCTCTGTGGTTATATTTTTGGACGATCCGGCCGCATGCCCGCCGCCAATGCCCCTCAACCACCCGAAACGCAGGCACAGCCCATCCACCCCATCGACGCTCGAATCACGAGTCCCCCAAACCGGAACCCGGCCAGACAGGCTCTCCGTGGCCTCCACGCCGATGTTGCTACCGGGGTCCTGTCGCGCCTATGAAATGGCGATGCCGTCGCGCTGGTTCGGCGACGGCCAGGGGATTCGGATTCATCATGCTGTTTCGCTTTTCTGCCGCCCCAATGCGGGGCGCGGCCTTGCTTGCCGCCACCTGCCTGAGCGTCGCCGTCGGAGCCTCCGCGGCGGAACCGTCGGATGGCCACGCCCACAAGCCGAAAGGCCACCGGGTAACGGTCACCGAGGAAATGATCGGCGCCGGGATCGTCTCCTCCGGCGTGAAACTGCCGCCGCCGCCGCCGGCCACCGGCACGCGGGACAACCCCGTGCCATCCTGGAACAACCCGCTGCCCTTGCCGATCGTTATCGCCGATCGGCGCAACAACCGGTTGCTGGAAGTGACACCGGACAAGCAGATCGTGTGGGAATTCGACTCGCCCAACCTCACGTTCTATCGCGGCAACGACGACGTGAACTTCACCCAGGACGGCCGGACCATGGTGGTCAACGAGGAGGACAATTACGACCTCCACATGCTCGACTACGCCTCCCGGCAACTGAAGTGGACCTACGGCATGCCGAACATGCGCGGCCGCGGCGAGGGCTACCTGAACTTCCCGGACGACGCGCGCCTGCTGCCGGACGGGCGGCTGATCGTCGCCGACATCCGCAACTGCCGCCTGCTGACCATCGATCCGAAGACGTCGCAGACGCTGCGGCAATGGGGCAAGCCCGGCGTGTGCAAGCACAACCCGCCCGAGACCTTCGCCTATCCCAACGACTTCAACTACTATCCCAACGGCGACTACCTGATCACCGAGATCCCCGACGCCTGGATCACCCGCCTCTCGCCCGACGGCCACGTGGTCTGGAGCGTGCGCGCGCCGCATGTCCACTATCCTTCGGACGCACGCCCGGCGGCCGACGGCAACATCATCGTCGCCGACTTCACCAAGCCGGGCGGGGTGGTGATCTTCAATCCGCAGACCGGCAAGGTGGTGTGGGAATACCGCGTGCCCGAGGGCGAGAAGGCGCTCGACCACCCGTCGCTGGCGGTCGAACTGCCCAATGGCAACGTGCTGCTGAACGACGACCACCGCGAGCGCGTGCTGGTCATCGACCGCCAGACCAAGGCGTTCATCTGGCAGTACGGCCAGACCGATACCCGCGGGCACACGCCGGGCCTGCTTTGGTATCCCGACAGCGTCGACATCGATTTCTATCACGACTGGAAGGCAGCCCTCGCCCGCAAGCCGTGACGATCCGGCGCCGGCCGGACCCTGCGGGCGTCCGGCCAACACAATCCTTGCAAGCGCCGATCGGCCCGCTTTAGAACTTTTCCTGTGTCCGCCGGACGGCGGCCACAGGAATCGCTGCCGTCGCCTTATTGAATTCGGTTCAACCTCGCCGCGTCGCATCAGCGCTTCCTGCAATTCCACGACGGCATCCGGTGCCATTCGTTGCCTTGGACCAAGTGCAACTATTTCATATTCAGCATGCTGATTGCCCCCATGAATGATGCGACCCCCGCACATGTCGTGCCTCAGGATGCTGCCGCCCTGCCCGGCCGGGCGGCCGCAGCCGCGGGACTGAGGCTGGCGCGCCGGCTGGCGCTCACCGCCGGCCTTGTCGCCATCGTCCTCGGTGCGGCGCAGGCCCTGACCTGGACCCGGCTGTCCGCGGGGCTTCTGCGCGAGCTTGCCCGCGCGAACGTGGCGGCAGTGCCGCTTGCCGCCGTGCTGGCCTCGCTGGCCGGGATCGCCGGCGCTTGGCTGATGGCGCGGGCGCGGCAACGCGGCGACGCCACCCGGGTGGCGCGCGCCGCGCGCTGGCCACAGATGATGGCCGTGGTGCCGCTCTCGGCCCTGGTCGCCGCGGCGGCCCTGCTGCCCCGGTTCGCGGCGGCTCCGGATGTGGCTCCGCCGGTGCCGGAAACCACATGGATCTGCGGCGGCGCGCTGATCGTGCTGGCCTTCCCGCTGCTGGTGGCCGAGCGGGTCTTGGCCGCCTGGCCGCCGGTGCGGCTGCCCGAGGCGCCCGGGCTGCGGGGGCTACTGTTCCTGCCCACCGTCATCCTGCCGGCCACGGGCGCGCTTGAAATCGCCGCCGGCCTGGGCGCGCCGGGCTTGGCCGCGCATCTGACCGCGCTGCTGGCGCTGTTGCCCGGCGGCATCGCCGCCGAACTGGCCCTGCGCGCCGTCGGCCGCTGCTTCCTGCCGCCACCGCCCGCAGCCGAGGCGCGGGCCGTCGAGTCGGCGCTGGCCCGGATGCTGGCCGAGGGCAGCCGGGCACGCAGCCTGGCGGAACCGCTGCGCCAGCATCTGGGGATCGACTTCGCCCGCAGCTGGGCGCTGGCCTATGTCCGCGCCGCCTTCGCGCCGCTGCTGCTGGTGCTGGTGCTGGTGTCCTGGGGGCTGTCCGGCGTCGCCCTGGTGCCGCTCGACCAGCGCGCGGTGTATGAGCGCTTCGGGGCGCCGGTGCGCGTGCTGCACCCGGGGCTGCACCTGATCCTGCCCTGGCCGCTCGGCCGGCTGCGGCCGGTGGAGTTCGGCACGGTGCACGAGGCCGGGCTGGCCGGCGATCCCATCCCCGACCGCACCCCCGCCGAGG
>NZ_NHRY01000017.1 GCF_002937115.1 Rhodopila globiformis
GTCCCGCCCGTGCCTGTCCCGCTGGTGCCTGTCCCGCTGGTGCCTGTCCCGCCGGTGCCGGTCCAGCCGGCGGTTGCCTCACCCGGGCCCGATCCGCGCGGTGCCGCGCCCGGCCGATCGGCCGCGGCGGCGCGGCCTGCCCCAGAACCCCTCACTCCGCCCACGCCACCGCCGAGCCATCGTCGGCGCGCGCTGGTCTGGGCCGGCGCGATGACCGACGTGGCGGCCGAGCTCGCCGCCGGCCTCGACCGCCTGCCGCCACGGCAGCGCCGCGCCGACGTCGCCCGCATCGGCCTGCTCAGCGAGGCTGCCTGGCGGCTCAGCCAAGGCGGCGCGCCCGGACGGGAGGCGCTGCTCGGCAGCACCTGGCTGGCGGCACCGGAGTCCCCACACCGCAGCGCCCCGGCCGTCAGGACCGTTGCAGCGCCAGCAGGTCCAGCGAGGCCGGCTCCCGGATCCCCAGGATCGTCAGGCCTGCATGCGCTTGCCCGCGATGATGCGTCTGGTGATTGAAAAAATGCAGCAGTGCCGGGCCCAGCGCCTGCCGGAACGTCCGGCCGGAGGAGTTCTGGTACGCCAGCACGCGGGCATACTCCGTTTCGTCCAGTGCCGTGACGAAGCCGAGGATCCGCTCGTCCGCCTGTTCTCGCGCCGTGCGGAGTTCGGTGAAATCCTCATGCAGGACCTGGTTCAATCGTTCCGGCTGCGGCCCCTCGCCGGTCATCCGCCGCATCCAGATATAGTCGGCGACCAGCAGGTGGTTCAGCGTCCCGTGCAGGCTGCCGAAGAACAGGCCGATGGGCCGCTTGCGCTCGGCATCGGCCAGCGATGCGGCATCGTCGTAGAGCCGGCGATTGGCCCAGCGGTTGTACTCCGCCAATTGGTCGAAACAGGGTTTCAGCATCGTCGCCTCCTGCTGTCGGACGGACGGCGAGTCTGGCGCAACGCCGCCGCGCTGGCCAGGGCGTGCCCGCCCGGGACGAGGGGCCGGAATGTCCGTGCCATCCGGAACCGTCGGTGCCCGTTCATGCGTTCGCAATTTTCAACACGGAGAAAGCGGAGGATCACAAAGCGCCACGGAGACCGGACCAGGCTGGTGTATCGGGACCTGACCAGCCGATCACCCGGCGGCCACGACTGAAATGCATCGCTCCATCGTCATGGCCGGGCGTGTCCCCATACGTATCAGAATGAGCGGACCGGCGGAACAAGGGCCTCTCCCTCACCGTCATGGCCGGGCGCGTCCCTACGCAAAGCACACATCTCGGAAACGGTCCGCCGCTGCGTTTCCCTTTCGTCATGGCCCGGCTTGTCCGGGCCACCTATTCCAGCACGTGTGCCGCGACAGGTGGCCCGGACAAGCCGGGCCATGACGATGGGGGAACGCTCTCGGCGCCCAGGCAAGCACTTGATTGTACGGTCATTTCCGACTCGTTTCCAGGATGTGTGCATCCGGTAGGGCGCGTCCCGGCCATCCACCCCCCGCCGTCGAAGCGCAGACGGCCGGGACACGCCCGGCCATGACGGAGAAGTAACGGCATCTCGCCCATTTTCGGCCATCGCAGTGCCGGCACACCGGCGCGGACGCGGTTACCCCGTCACGGCCAGCGCAATATATACCGGTAATGGAACGAAAAAATCCTTTGCTACTACGTTACGGTTATCGGGCGAGCCCGCACCGTCGCGGACCCTGGAGCGACGGGCGACGTCGATCTCATGACGCCTCTGGCCGAGTAGACAACTACCATGACGGGAAAAAACGAATGCGCTCCGGCCAGGCTCAGGCCGCCAGCAGCGTCGTTACATAGGCAACGGTCCGTTCGGCTTCCTCGACCGCCGCTGCCGCACGGTCGGGCGCCAGTCCGCCAGGGCCGGCTTCTTCTTCCGCGACGAACCGGAAATTGTATGCCCGCCCCAGGAACAGGCACGCGCCGGCGCCGCCGTTCGGGTCCTGCGCGACCAGCCGGCCGAACTGCGCCTGGACCGCGGCATGGCGCGTGACCACCGCGCCGGTGCGCTCGAAGATCAGCCCCCGGGCGGCCTGCAACGCGGCCACATAAGCGGCCCGCCCGGCCTCGTCCGGCCATTGATCCAGCATCTCATGCGCCTTCAGCAGGCACTCCCGCGCCGCCAGCAGGAAACACGCGGCCTCGGGCGTCACAGGTCGACGCCTTGCCGGATCTCGTGCATCCGCGGCGTCGGGTCGCGCCAACTGCCAGCCGCATAGGCCATCGCATGAATCCACGTGCCCGTTTCCTGCAGCATCATGGAGCCGATGTCGGCCAGGCGATCCAGTTCCTGCCAGCGGTCGGACAGGCCATGCAGGAACACCGCGACCTCGAAGTCGGCCTCGGCCCGCGCATCGAGCCCGCCGGGCAGCACCACGCGCTCGATCCGGCTGCCATAGGCCTGGTCGAGCACCGCGCGGAAGCGTTGCAGCACCGGGTTGTCTGTCGGCGTCATGGGCATTGCGGGCGAAACGCAGCCGTCCCCTCTGGCAGGTGCGCCGCCAAGACTGCGCCGTCACCGCGTTCCCGGCAATGACCACGCAGCCGGGGCCGATGCACGCCGGCCACACGGCGCCCTGGATTTACGCCCGGCGGCAGCAATGCCTCTTGCCGCACGCGGCCATCTTGTGGCAGTCATCCTGCACCCGGGCCAGCGGGGATTTCCGGGCCGTCAGGCGCCAATACCGCAGGGTCGGCCCGGGCTCCGCCTGCGGTCGAATCGCATCCGCCGCAGTTGTCCACAGGAATCTGCGCCTTGACACGATTCGGCGATTGCCACGCAACCGTACGGACCATACTGTATTTAGTAGGCAGCGTCCACCTAGGAGCCAGCATATGGTATGGAACGAGGAGACGATCCGTCACCTGCGCGTTCTCTGGGCAGAGGGTCATTCCACTGCGGAAATCGGGCGCCGGCTGGGCGTATCAAAAAACGCGATCGTTGGCAAAGCCCACAGGCTGGACCTCGATGCGCGTCCCTCGCCGATCAAGCGGGATGCGGCCAAGCCGGTCGTCGAGCGGCCGGGGGCCTGTGCGAAAGGCGCCGGGCCGACCCTGCCGCCGCTGGCCAGTTCCGTCGACCAGCTATCGGCCGCGCCGCCGGCCCTGGAGGCTGATGCGGCGCCTCCGGCCGTGGCCGAGCCCGTCAGCGTCCCCGCGCCGATGGTGCCGAAGCTGCACGTGGTGCCGCCCCCTGCGCCGCCCCCTGCGCCGCCCCTCGTCGCGGCCGTTCCCCCCGCGC
>NZ_NHRY01000018.1 GCF_002937115.1 Rhodopila globiformis
TGCGGCCATCGGCTCGATGCTCTTGCGCTCGCCGGGCAGCAGCAGACCGGTGCAGTAGGCCCGCGCCGAGGCGGCGCGGCGGGCATGTCCCAGTCCTCCGACAATCGCATCCAGATACGCCTCCAATCGGGCCTCACCCGTCAGCGGCAGTCTCGCTCCTTCCTGATACATGGACCCCTATATGGGGTGGCTATAGTCAATAGCTAGAGGATAGTGACACAGTAAAAATAGGCGGCCTCGGCGCTGTCCGCCTCGACCACGACGTAGTTGAGTTCCTCCAGGTACGTGGCAGTGATCTCGCGCACCGATTCGTCATCGTCGACCAGCAGAATCCGCGCGCTTTCGCCCTCCCCAAGATCGGCGTCCGAAGCGACGCGCGTGGCGGAGTCCGCCGCGGCCTCGTTCCCGCCCGGCGCGGGACCGTCGTCCTGCGGCCCGTCCCCGGGCTCGCCGCCCCGGACACGGACCCCGCCCAACACCCAGCCAATGACGCAGAGCCTGTTGTTGAATTCGTGCGCGAGGCTGCTGGTGAACCGCCCGGGCGCCTCCTGTTGGTTGTCCGGCAGGGTTGCCCGGGGCTCGTCGCGGCGATCCATCCCAGCCCCGGAACCCGTTGCCGCCGCACGCGGCGACCGGGTGCGTTCCGCGACCGGGCGCCCAAGGGTCCCCACCCCGGTGGCCTGGATGACATCCGGCAGCACCAGCTGACGGACGTCGCCAAGGGCCTCGTCATGCTGATCGGGCAGGAACAACCGTTCGTCCTGATTGCTCATCTGATGGCCTGACGCTGACTGACGCGCCTGATAGGTCTTCATGGCGGTCATGAACAGTCGGGAAATTCCCGATGGAAGCCGAAACAAAACCAATCGGCGGCCGCACCGGTCGTGCAACTTCCAGAAACGGTTTGTCCCGGATGACGGGGAACCGCCGGAAGCCACGACCGGCATGGCATCATTCCGCCAGCGCCGAGCCGATGGCGGCAAGGACCTCGGCCGGGTCGAGCGGCTTGCCCTGGATGACGCGGACGCCGGCCGCGGCGGCCCGCCGCTCGACCTCGGCGGTGACCCGGCCGGTCATCATCAGCAGGCAGGGCGGCGGCCCGCCGCTGGCGCGGAGGTGCTCGACCAGTGACAGGCCGTCCATCCTGGGTTCGCGGTCACGCGACACACGCGTTGAATCCGTGGCCCAAATCAGTGGTTTACAGAAGACGGATTCCGGGCGTGTGTCTATGACGTGGCGGGGCTGTCGGTTGCCTCACTCATCGCCATGACTTGCTTGGGCGCTGATATTCCGAGCGTTTTCAGCAAACCGGCCAACTCAGGACCGATTTTCGTGCGCTGAACAATCGTCTGCCGCTCAGCGACATAGCGCACCGCCTGCAGCGTCCCTAGCAAGTGGGCGATGCGCGCCCAGGACAGCCCGGTGCGGATCTCGGCGGTACGCTGCACCTGCAAGGCCAGCACGCACAGCTTGACGTGCGCCTCAATCCGCCGCGGCGCCCAATGAAACATCGGCCGCACCTCCAGCCCCGTCTGCTTCATTCTCCTAAAGCAAGACTCAATGATGGCGCCGCCTTTGTACGCCAGCGCCACGTCCTCGGCGGTCAGCGTCTCGTCGTTGGTGATGACCACCCACTTGCCGTCGAACTTCTCGACGGCCTTAACCTTGGCCGCATCGAGCTTCGGCCGAGCGTGCCGATCCATGCTGAGGTAGCGCCCATAACGGCGCGAGGCCATCAGCGCGCAGGCGGCCTTCGGATGGTCTTCATGACGTTCGTCAAGCAGCGTCAGTTCGGCGGCGAGTTCGGCCAGCACCTGAGCGCGGTGCGCGCGCTGCTGCGCCGCCTCGGCGGGATTGAAGCACAGCACGTAGCGTTTGCGCCGCTCGCCGTCACCGACCCAGACCTCCTTGACTTCGAGGTTGTCAGCCACCTTGCGGTAGCGGCCCGGCCGGGTCAGCACCTCGGTCTCGACGTCCTTGAGGCGGCGCATCGGCACCGCCAGCACGTAGCGGCCGAGGCCACGACTGAGTTCGACCAGATTGTCGGCCGAGTACATCCCGGCATCGCCGACGAACAGGCAGCGCCCAAGCCGCCAGGCGTGCAGGTCCTGCTTGATGCGGGCCACCGTGGCGACGTCGGCGGTGTTGCCGGGCAGCCCCTCGTCTGGCATTCCACCGGCTGACGCCGGTGGAACCTTGGCCAGCCTCGCCCACGAGCGCACCGGCATGCCGTCACGGGTGACCGCCATGGCGATGATCACCTGCGGCTGGTTGTCGCGCCCCTCCTTGTTGTGGCCGCGCTGGCGCAGCGGCGCGAACAGCTTGCCAGCCCACAGCTCGCAGTGCTCGTCCGGCTCGTCGATCTCGAAGTAGGCGGTGGTATCGTAGAAGATCAGATCGACATCGAGGCGGAACAGATCGGCGCTGTGCAGGAACACATCGCGCTCGATCTCGTCTGACCAGACGGCGAGGAAGTCGAGCGCACGATAGAGTTGGTCGACGGCCAGGTTGTCCGCCTCCGGCAGCCAGGCGATGTCAGGCAGCCAGCGCGTGGCGCAACTCAGTTTCGAGCCTGGATCATCGAGGCGCTGCGCTGCCATGGCGAACAGCGCCATCTCGTGCGGCGCGCTCAGTTGCGCTCGCATCAGGCGGGTGCGGATGGCCTCGCCGATGCCGAGTTCCTCCCACAGCCCACGGGCGGCCAGCACGACGCCGAGTTCGAAGACGGCATCGGTCGCGATGTCCGGGAGGCTGGCCTTGCCGCTTGTGGGCAGGGCGTCGACCGCATCGGCGGCGATGACGCATTGGATGGAGGCGATGCGGCGCTGCAAGGCGGCTTTGTCGAGTTGATCGGCGCGGCCGAAGTTGTGGATGACCTGCGCTTCGGAGCGCTTGGCCTGCGCGTTCCAGACGTTTTCGGCGAGGGCGTAGTAGGCGACGGTGAAGCCATCGCGGTTACGCCGCTCAGTGATGCGCAGATACATGCCTATGGCGTAAGCATGATAGTGCCGTGGAATATACTGAATTTCTCTGATACGTGTGTCTATGGATTTTGCGTTTTTCCGGCTCCTCGCTATTTGGGGTGGGTAGGGGTTATCGGGTCCGGCGTCACGAGATGGAAGATCGCCTTGAAGTTGTGGTCGCGGTGCCTGTGGATTTGTGGGCAACGCGCTTGCGTTGCCCACAAATCCACAGGCAAAGACCCCACCTGCAGCATCAGGTAGCGGAACGACCGCGCCGGTTGGTCCCTCCAGTTCGCCCGCACCGAGCCAGCGCATCACAACCGACGCATGCTCGACTACCCACCCCAAACAGCGAAGAGCCCGTTTTTTCCCAGCCGTGGCCGGAGCAAAAACCGAGGAAATCCGCGGCTTTCCCGGTGGCGCTCCCCGCCGCGTGTGCCCTGGGACTGCGAACCCAGGTCTTGGTGACGGGAGTTGATATGGATCAGGGTCAAAGCCACCTGACTTGAAGATACACTGACACGGTCGGCGCCTGAGGGTCGCCACCGCCGTCGCTGTCCCGGAGGTCCGAACGATGTCCCTGA
>NZ_NHRY01000019.1 GCF_002937115.1 Rhodopila globiformis
AGGCGATGAACTGATCCAAGGGGGCCTCCCGCAATCGTGGTGCTCACCCTCAGCCAAAGAGTCGATCATGCCCGCGTCGGGCAAGTCCAAATCGCGTGTCAAGGACTTTCGAAGTGCGAATCCCCTGTGGCGGACTGAGCCGGACATTGAAAAGTAGCACGCCATGTGCTATTTTCGAGCCACCATGACCAAGACCCTGACCCTGCGCGACGCGAACCAGTCCTTTGCCCGCTGTATCCGCGAAGTCGAGGCCGGCGAAGACTTCATCATCACCCGCAACGGTGTCCCCGTCGCCTGCCTCTCCCCGGTGAGCAAGCGGCGGGTCCTGACGCCTGAACAGCAGGCGGCATTGCAGCGCCTCAATGCGGCGATGGAAAAGGGATGGGATATCGGAGCAGGTCCGCTCGATCGTGATGCCCTCCATGAGCGATGAACGGTTTACTCTCGATACGAACATCCTCGTCTACAGCATCGATCTGAGGGCTGCCGATCGGCACGAACTGGCAAAGCAGATCATTCGCCGTGCGGCTCTCAGGCCCTGTCTGCTGGCTGTGCAGGCCATTTCAGAGTTCTATGCCGCCGTCACGCGGAAACGCATGATGCAGCAGCCCGAAGCCAGCCGGGTTGCCAACGATCTGATGGACCTGTTCCCGACGGTTCCTGCCTCCGCCAGCGCCGTGCGGGCCGCGCTCGCGATCGCGGTGAATGGGCAGGCATCCTACTGGGACGCCCTACTGGTCGCCACCGCCGCCGAGGCTGGCTGCACAACCATTCTCACCGAGGACCTTGCCGACGGCAGCCGCCTGTTCGGCGTCCGCATCCTCAATCCGTTCGCCGGTACCGCCCTGGCGCCGGAGGCGGCGGCGCTGCTGGCGACGGACTAAGAGCGTATCCCAGTAGGCAGATTCAGCCGAATCAAGCCATTGATTTTGCAAACATTTTCCGGCGCCGACCGCCCTACTGGGATAGGCTCTAAGGGCGAGGGCGAAATGACCGATGCGCTGGAGCCTGCGCATCGGCCCCTCCGCGTCATGGTGGCCGGAGGGCCACCTCCACGCCTTGCGGCGCTGATCGCGGCAAAAGGCGTGTATGGCCGGCCTGCGCCGGCCATGACCGTTGGACCGTCCGTGCGACAATGAGAGCAGCTATTGTGCATCAGGCGCTGAGCCGCCCTTTACACCTCCAGCGTGCCGTGCCCGGCCGGGACGCAGTTCCCCGATACCGTCGCCGTCACCGGCCCCTCGCCGGTCTTGTTGGCGGCGGCGACGATCTGGCTCGGCCGCCCCATTTCCACCCCCTGCTCGATCTCGTAATGCAGCGCAAGATTGTCGCCCGGCGCCAGCGAGGTCAGCAGCGCCGCCAGCGCCGCGCAAGCACTGCCCGAGGCGGCGTCCTCCGCCACGCCCGCCAGCGGCGCGAACATGCGGGCGCGCAGATGGATCAGGCTCTCGCCGCGCCGCGTGTACAGCATCAGGTTGAATTTGCCGGCGAGCGCGGGGATGCGCGACACGCCCGCCTCGAACATCGCGGCGTTGGGACGTGCCCGCGCCAGCGCCTCCAGCGACGCCACTTCCGCGATGACGAACGGCGTGCCGACCGAGGCGACCAGCGGGGTGTGCGCCTCGGTGACGATGTCGGCGGGCGACAGGCCGGCACAGGTGGCGACCACTTCCGTCGGTACGGCGATGTCCAGGCTGAGCGAACGCGGCGCCGAGATCCGCGCGCCGGTGATGACGCCCGTCTGGTCGCGCAGGATATGCACCCGCACGAGGCCGGCGATTTCCTCGAAGGTGTAGTGCTCGGGCGGGTCGCCGGCCATGCGCGCCAGGACGAAGCCGGTGCCGACGTTGGGATGCCCGGCGAACGGCATTTCCAGCTTCGGCGTGAAGATCCGCACCTGGGCGTGGTGGCGCGGGTCCGCCGGCGGCAGCACGAAGACCGTCTCCGACAGGTTCATGTCGGCGGCGATGCGCTGCATCTGCGCGTCGGTCAGGCCGCCGGCATCGGGGAACACCGCCAGCGGGTTGCCGCCGAAGCGCTCGCTGGTGAAGACATTGACGGTGACATAGTCATAGGCGGGCATGGTCGGCCTCCAACGTGACGCTGCCTGTACCATGATCCAGGTCGGCGTGAGAGGCGAGATGGAAAAATGCCGGCGCGATACGTCCCGGCATTGCAACGCCCGGTCCGGCGTGGCCCCGGCGGTCCTACCCCTGCCGGCTGTGCTGTCTCGCCCGGACAAAGGCCTGCAAGACTGCATTGATACGAGCCTGGTAGCCGGGTCCCTGGTCCTTGAACCAACGCAGTACGGCAGGATCAAGTCGGAGGTGCACGTCCTTCCCTGGCTCCGGGGTGCCGAGGATGATCGTCTTTTCCCAGCCCTCCGGCAGCAGTCCGTCTTCCTCGTCCGCCAGCCGATCGGCCTCCTCAGCGGTCATGGCATCGACCTTGCGCCAGTCGGTCTGGCTCTTCTTCGCGGCCAGGTCATCAGCCGAATAGCGCACGATATGCTCTTTCCTCACTTTGCCTCGCCCTTCTCATGGAGATGATACGGCACGTATCTGGCCGCTCCATCCAAACCACGGCGACAAGTCGCTGTTCGAGTAGCCCGACGCTCACAAAACGCGCCTCTTCACCACGCGGTGACGGATATGAATAGAGTGACCTACCGTCGAACAAATGTCGAGCATCCCGAAAATCGAGACCTCGATCTTCCAAAGTCCGGAGCCGCTTGCCCTCGAACCACTCGAATTCCATTGGCGGATGTACCCGCGCCTGCGAGCATAATCAAGTTCCGTCGGGGTTACGAATGACCGTGTGCGCCCGCTCGGCACGTTGATATTGGCGATGCATCATTGCCAAATGGTTAATGAACCGATGACAAACAGGCATTTATATGCGCCGACGTTGGCATGAGCGTCGGATCAACCGCAGGTGGCAAGAGCTACGCGGATCGCAGGATCAGGTCACAGCGGCCTGGGCAACCCCGGCAACGCCGCCCAGGCATCGGCCAGGCCGGGCGCGCAGGCGAGGATCGCGTTGCCCTCGGCCGCGCCGTCGTTCGCCATGAAATCGCTGACCCTGGCACCGGCCTCACGCACGATCACCAGCGCCGCCGCCACGTCCCACAGATGGAGGTGCAGTTCGGCGTATCCATCCACCCGCCCCATGGCGACATCGGCCAGGCCCAGCGCGCCCGACCCGCCCTGCCGCAGGCTGGACCCGCCCGCCAGCACACGCTCGGCCACCGCGAGGTAGTCGGCATTCGGCAGGCGCCGCGACCAGCCGAGCTCCATGATCGCCTGGCCCGTCTCCCGAGTCTCCGCCGCGCGAATCGGCCGGCCGTTCAGGAACGCGCCCTGGCCACGGCGGGCGCTGATCGTCTCCCGCACCGCCGGCGCGACGATCACGCCAACCAGCGGCGTGTCGCCTTCCAGGCAGGCGACCGAGACGCAGAACCGCGTGCCGCCGCGGGCGAAGTTGGAGGTGCCGTCGATCGGGTCCACCACCCAGCGCAGGCTGCCGCCACGGGCGATGCCGCCTTCCTCGCCCTGGAACCCGTCCGCGGGGAAGGCGGCCGTCAGTTGCTCGGACAGGAAGCGCTCGACCGCGCCGTCCGCCTCGGTCACCCAGTCCTGCGGCCCCTTCATCCGGGCATGCGGCGAGCCGGGCGGCGGGCGCATCGCCATGGCCGTCGCCGCGGCCTGCTCGGCCAGCCGGCGCGCCACGTCCAGCCGGGAGTCGAGGGCGCCGCTCACACCGACTCGTCGGGAAGCGTCGGCCCCGAGTCCGGTGGTCCCGACCGCGGCGGCCGCACCGGCCGCGGCGGTTGCGCCATGCCGTCGGGTCCGGACATCGGGATGGGGCCGGCGTCCGCGGGCGGGTGGGCCGGAT
>NZ_NHRY01000020.1 GCF_002937115.1 Rhodopila globiformis
GCACAGGCGGGGCGTCAGCGCCGCCCACCGCCAAAGCCGCGTAAGTCATCCAACGCCGCCATCATCGTTCCGGGTACGTGGCGCTAATTCAGCGCCACGGAGAAGAAACGTCGCCTGGAAACTACAGCTATAAAACAGAGGCATGGCGGCGCGGCCCTGTCGTCATTGCGGCTGCCCGGGACAAGCCCGGGCACAGGCGCTCCGGGCTGCCGTCCAGGCGTTTCTGTGGCATCAACGAAAGGCGTGGATGCCGGACCTCCGCCCGATATGACGAAATAACAACCATCGCCACGTTTACGCCAATGATGCCTTGCGGATTTTGCAGCCGGACCCGCTGTCTGCAAAGCTATCCCTGCCAACGACCGGGGAAACGCCTTGATGCCGAAACGCCGTCTCGACGCCCCTGCCCTCCTGGCAGAGGCGGTCACCCTTCATGCCGGAATGCCCATACATTCCCGCCTGCGCTTCGTTTCCCGTGGTACCAATTTCCGCCACCGCCCCGGGCCGGCATCGGCGCGCAGGCCGGGGAACCGGTTGCCGGAGAACGGACCAGCCGGGGCCATCCCGCCCCGATGACCCGCACCAGCCGCTTCGAGGTCCTCGCCCCCTTCACGGTCCGCAGCTTCCGCTTCCAGTGGCCGGCGGACCTGCTGACCTCCTGGGGCCTCGAGATGGAGAACCTGATCCTGGGCTGGTACATCCTGACGGCCACCGGGTCGGTGCTGCTGCTGACTGTGTTCGGCGCGCTGCAGTACGCCGGCACGCTGATCGCGCCGCTGTTCGGCCTGGCCGGCGACCGCCTCGGCCATCGCAACGTCCTGTGCGCCATGCGCGTCGTCTATGCCGCGATGGCGGCGACGATGACCACGCTGGCGGCGCTGCACGTCCTGACCCCGGCCGCCGCCTTCGCCATCGCCACGGTCACCGGGCTGATCCGCCCCTCCGACCTCGCCATGCGCAACGCCCTGGTCGCCGAGACCATCCCGGCCAACCGGCTGATGGCGGCGATGGGCGTGGCGCGGACGACGGTGGATTCGGCGCGCGTGTTCGGCTCATTGGCCGGGGCCGCGGCGTTCGCGCTGCTGGGCATGGCGCCGGCCTACGGCGCCATCACCCTGTTCTACGCCAGCGGCTTCCTGCTGACGCTGGGCGTCGGCGCGCCGCGGCCGTCGCATGCGCTGGCGCGGGTGTCATTCTGGCGCGACCTACGCGAGGGGCTGGCCTATGTCTGGGACAGCCCCGCCTCGCTGGCGGCGATGTGGCTGGCGTTCCTGGTGAACGTGACGGCGTTCCCGCTCACGCTCGGCCTGCTGCCGTACGTGGCGCGCGAGATCTACCACGTCGGCCAGACCGGGCTGGGCTGGCTGGTTGCCAGCTTCGCGTTCGGCGCCCTGACCGGGTCGATCGCCATCGGCGTCGCCGGCCCGCACATCCGGCCGGCGCGGATGATGCTGATCAACGCCGCCTGGTGGTACGTCATGCTGCTGGCGTTCATCCACCTGCCCGGGATCGCCGCCGGCCGCTTCGCGTTGGTGCTGGCCGGCTTTGCCCAGAGCCTGTCGATGGTGCCGATGGCGGTGATGCTGCTGCACGGCGCCGGCGCCAAGTTCCGCGGCCGGATCATGGGCGTGCGCATGCTGGCGATCTATGGCCTGCCGCTTGGCCTGATGGCCGCCGGCGGCCTGATCGAGCGCTTCGGCTTCGCCACCGTCGCCTCCTGCTATTGCCTGACCGGGCTGGCGCTGACGCTGGCGATCGCGCTGCGCTGGCGCTCGGCGCTGTGGCCGCCGGATGCGCCGGCTAATGCTCGTTGAAGCTATGACTTCATTGCAAAGCCGATCGACGCAAAACCATCCCGATCCTGCCGCATTCCGGCCACGGGGGATGTTAAATGTGGGCCTGTGAAGCAAGGAGTATAGGCCATGTGGCGGATGAAGTCCCTGTTGGTCGCGGCCCCCGTGGCGGCAGGATTGCTGGCTGCCCCGGCCGCTCAGGCGCAATGGCACGGACGTGACGGGTATGGTCATTATCACGGTGGCTACTATGGCCACCCGCATGGCGGGAACGGCGCCGCGGTGGCCGGGGCGATCCTTGGCCTGGGCGCGGCCGCGGTGCTTGGCGGCGTGATTGCCTCGCAGGCCTACAGGCCGCCGGTGGTCTATACCCCGCCACCGGTGGTCTATGCGCCGCCACCCCCGGTCGTCTATGCGCCGCCGCCTCCGGTCTATTACGCGCCGCCCCCGCCCCCGGTGTACTACGCGCCGGGCTACTGACCCGCCAGGCTCGGGCGCCCACACCGCAACCACGGTGGACGAACGCCTGAGCCCACCCAGAGGCGCCGTTGCGGCGCAGGCAGGCTTGATCCCCGCTTCGGCACGGTGTCGGGCCGGACCTCTCGTTGGCGATGCCGGACTGGCCCGCCCGGTCAGTCTGCCTGCTTGGCCAGGCCATCGAACGCGGCCAGGCGGCTGACCAGCGCCTCCATCGCACGCAGCGGGATCATGTTCGGCCCGTCGCTCGGCGCGTGATCCGGGTCGGGATGCGTCTCGATGAACACCGCCGCCACGCCCACCGCCAGCGCCGCCCGCGCCAGCACCGGCGCGAATTCCCGCTGGCCGCCGGACGAGGTCCCCTGCCCGCCCGGCTGCTGCACCGAATGCGTCGCGTCGAACACCACCGGATACCCGGTGCGCGCCATGATCGGCAGGGCGCGGAAATCCGACACCAGCGTGTTGTAACCGAAGCTGACCCCCCGCTCGCACAACAGGATATTGTGGTTGCCGGTGCCGGCGATCTTGGCCGCGACGTTCGCCATGTCCCACGGCGCCAGGAACTGGCCCTTTTTCACATTGATCGCGCGCCCGGTTTCCCCCGCGGCCAACAGCAGGTCGGTCTGCCGGCACAGGAAGGCGGGGATCTGCAGCACGTCGACCACCTCGGCCACCGGCGCGCACTGCTCGGCTGTGTGCACGTCGGTCAGCACCGGCAGGCCGGTCGCCGCGCGCACGTCGGCCAGGATCTGCAGCCCGGCCGCCATGCCGATCCCGCGGGCGGCCGAGGCGCTGGTGCGGTTCGCCTTGTCGTAGCTGGACTTGTAGATCACCGGCACGCCGGTGCGCCGGCTGATATCGGCGAGCGCCCGCGCCACCTCCAGCGCATGGTCCCTGGATTCGATCTGGCAGGGGCCGGCGATCAGCACGAAAGGACGGTCATTGCCGATGTCGATGGCGCCGACACGGACGGTGCGCGCTGCCTTGTCCTTCATGCGGAAGGTCCTTTCCGGGATCGGGTCAGGCGCCGCTTCTCGGCGCAAGCCGGGCACCGGTCAAGCGCCTGGCGAGGCGGCTGAAAGAGTCAGACACGCAAGGAGATCAAGTAAATGTCTGTGACTCGAAACGGCGAGTCGCGGATCGGTGCAGAAAAGCCACATATGTGACATATTTCTTGACACATTGATAACAAGCGCCTGAGAATAAGATTAATGTCCTGAAACTCATTCTATCCACAGCCCAAAAGCAGCAAAGTACCATCGCAATTGGAGAAATCCGCCTGACAAGGGTTGTCACAATTGCAACCCTGCTGTTACCGCCCGCGTTGTCACCGGCGATTTGAAGGAGACAGGGCAGATGCGGACACTCGGAACAGGAACAAAAGCGTACCTTCTTGGCTCGGCGCTCCTGTTCACCAGTCCGGCATTCGTGACAGCCGCCGACGCGCACCAGACGCATGCCGGCGCGGCCGGTGCGGCGAATCATGCGCATCACGCCGGCTCCCGCATTGCCGCAACCTATCACGCCGGCCACCGCCACGTGCCGTACGCGCATTCCCACGTCCACGCGAGCGCCGCGCATGGCTATGGCCATGCCATGCGCCGGAGTGCCGTCTATTATGCCGGGATCTCCTGCGTCCCCTATGCCCGCGAAGTCTCCGGCATCATGGTCAGCGGCAACGCCTGGCAGTGGTGGGGCAACGCGGCCGGCCAGTATGCCCGCGGCTACCGGCCCGAGGTCGGCAGCGTGCTGAACTTCCGCGCCAATCCCCGCATGCCGCTGGGCCACGTCGCCGTGGTCACGCGCATCGTCAACCCGCGCGAGATCGTCGTCGACCAGGCCAACTGGGGCAGCCACGGCATGCGCGGGCGTATCTCGCGCAACGTCGCCGTCGTCGATGTGTCAGAAGCCAACAACTGGTCCGCCGTCCGGGTCGAGCTTGGCCGCAGCGGCGCCTTCGGGTCGGTCTATCCGACCTACGGCTTCATCTACAATCGTCCGGACACCGGCCTGCTGACCGCCAGCGCCGATCGGCCGACGCCGCTGCCCGCGATCAATCCCGTTCCGTCCGACCTGCGTCCCGCGGCCGAGCGGCCCTGGCACACGTATGAAGAGGTGGCCGAAATGCCCAGCCGCGCGCCGCATCGCCTCGACCTGAGGATCACCCAGGTGGCTTCCGAGCGCTGATCGCCCGGCAGGCGGTCACACGTTCACCAGCGGGCCGGTATTATCCGGCAGCGGGCGGCACGCGGCCTGGGTGACGTTGCTTGGCGTGTACAAGTCCCAGTCATGGCGGCTCTGCGTGGGCTGCTTGACCTTGCACAGCCAGGCGGGATGGATCTTGCGGTCATCCTCGCGAATGCGCCCCGGCCCAAGGCAGTCGTCGCCGGCCGGCACCGGCTTCATCCGCGCCACCGTCGCCGCCCCTGGCCACCGCGGCGCCCATGCCGGCCACGGTTTTCAGGCCGTGCGGCGCGCAGGAAGCATGGTGCGTCGTTTGATGGCCTGCTTCAAAAAATGCGGTTCCGAAGGGTCACTGCCTCACCGTCATGGCCGGGTGTGTCCCTACCGCATGCACACATCCTGGAAACAACCGCAAAACCAGGCACTCGCCCAATGCCCGGGAACGGTGCCGCCTGGTCGCGGCGGTGCGTTTGGCTGGCAAGCGGCCGGCCGAGGGTACGCAGGGGCGCGTTGCCGTGGTGTGGCTCGCACAGCCGGTGTGGGGCATCCTGCCCACCGG
>NZ_NHRY01000021.1 GCF_002937115.1 Rhodopila globiformis
CCACCCCGACGCTGCGCGCAGTTGCCATCTTCGAAGGTTGAGCCGCGAAGCGGATCAACCAGCGCCGCCATCCCAGCTTGTCCGGCGGTGTCCGGCGCACCCTGGAGCGGCGCATCCGCTCATGGCGTGCGCTGCATGGCGCGGACCAGGAGGTGATCTTCCGCCAGGTGCATGAGTCGGGGCGGATGGGGCTGTCGGACTTCACCGACATGGCTGATCTCGGCGTGACCGTCGCCGGTGTGTCGATGACGGCCAAAATCCGTAGCTATTCGCCGATGTCGGCATGCGGATCGGCCGGTGTAGGGAATTATCGCCCCCTTGTGCGGTCGGCGCACTGGGGACTGGCGGACCATGTCGGAAACCGACCTGCCGCAATGGGAGCAAGCGGTTAAGCGCTCGATAGCCACGCTGACGGCTGGTTGCACCGCCATTGCGGCGGCGCGTGCCTGTTCGGGCTGTCGGTCAGGTGGCGCAACCAAAGCCGAACCCTGATCCGTCACGCGACGGCCACGGGCGCGATATCGACGGCTCCGATCGGCATGCATCTGCCGCCCGCGTTCGCTCGCCTGGTAGCGGCGACGGGCCTCCCGTTGCCTGTTATGCCGCACCTCCGAGGCACACACGCGACCGCAGTAGACTTGACCGCGGTCGCATCGGCTACAGATAACAACCTGTTGGCGGCAATGGAGACAAAGAAAAAGCCGAGGACATGGGCTTTCTTTACAGCCGGAACCATATGGCTTTTCTTGTGGCGACACAGCTTTTGACCTTCGGTCCATCAGACATGTCTGTGAGTGGCACATTCGCACGCACTCGATCCTTGGTGCCGAGTGTGGCTGGGCGGCAAACCACTGTAAAGGCGGGCCTTCGGCCCTCGCCTTCGGCGGCTGACGGCCTTGACAGTGGCTTGCTGTCCAGCCGTCGTTGGCCACCATCGGATCAATGGCCTGGAACGAGTGGCTGCTCCGCCGATCACGCCGACATCGGCGAATAGCTACGGATTTTGGCCGTCATCGACACGGGTCGCTCCCCGGGTGGGGGCGTGGATCGAAACGCTGTGCCTATGCCGCAATCCCGTGTCCGATAGATCGAGGAACCCCGTCTGCGGAATCCAGAAGCGCGGCCAATCGTACCGGATGGATGAAGTAGGTGGCCGAGAAGGCGGCGTGGTCGCTGACATCAGGCAGCTCCAGGCACGGGCTGACGGCCGATGACAGGTCCGCGGTCACGCGGATTTCCCCAAGAGCTTGAGTTCATCGAGGAGTCGCGTGCCCGCGTCCAGGGCCGCCGCGGCTGCATCCGCCGAAACATCGACACCATGCGTCGCCGCGTTCAGGATCCGAAGCGTCTCGCCGAAGGCCGCCGCACTTTGCGGCAGGCCGCGGACCTGTGCCAGGCGCTCCAACATGGACCTGATTGCGGACGAGCCATCGGGAACATTGTGCTGTTGTGTCAGCTGTCGCAGCATGCGCTCGATGTCGATTCGCAGCTTGGCCAGCGCCATGAGCGGATACTCGCGGGCCAGGTCGGCGGGGGTCGGCAAGTCGGCCTCTAGCTGTTTGGGCAGTTGGGGCGACACGCGATACGCCGCGACGCCGAGGGGTTTGGCGCTGTCGCGGAGGGCGTATTCGACGATGACCTCGTTCCGGCCTTTGCACAGGATCAGCCCGATCGTCGGGGCATCGTCGGGATGGCGCAGCAAATCGTCGACGGCCGACAGGTAAAAATTCATCTTGCCGGCATACTCGGGCTTGAAGTCGTCGACCTTGAGATCGATGACGACGAAGCAACGCAGGCGCAGGTGATAGAACAGCAGATCGAGGTAAAAATCCTGGTCGCCGATCTCGAGGTGATACTGGCTGCCGACGAAGGCAAAACCCTTGCCGAGCTCGAGGAGGAGTTCACGTAGGTTGTCGAGCAGGCCTCGTTCGAGCTCTCGCTCCGAGATGTCCGCCGCCGCAGCCAGGAACTCAAAATTATACGGGTCCTTCAGCAGCTCGCGGGCAAGGTCCGATTGCGGGCTCGGCAGGGTTTGGGCAAAATTGGTCGGCGCCTTACCGGCGCGCTCGATGAGCCGGGCCTCGATCTGATGGGTGAGGACGGCCCGGCTCCAGCCGTGCTCGACCGCTTGGCCGGCGTACCAGGCGCGCTCCTTCGGCTGCTTCAAGGCTTCCAGCAGGCGGATATTATGACCCCAGGGCAGTTGTGCAACAAGCTGTTGCACGATTGCCGGGTCCGGCCAGGCCTCCGCGAAAGCCCGCATATATTTCAGGTTGCGCGGCGAGAGGCCGGTCATGTCCGGAAAGTCCCGCCGCAGGTCGCGGGCCAGGCGATCAATGACAGCCGTTCCTCAACCCTCCGCCGACTGCCGGAGCAAAATGTCGCGGCCGATCTCCCAATAGAGCAGGATCAGGTCCCGGTTGACGCTGACTGCGGTGCGCAGCCGCGCGTCGCGGATCCGCGCTTTCAGCGTCGCCAGCAAGTCGGGGTAGGTTTGCGGTGCCGGTAAGGACTCGGTCATGGGCTGTAACTACCAGTTTGGCGCCGCTTCGGCACGATTTGGCGCGGGATCGGCGCCGGCGTGTGTGCCATGCGCAATGGAGCGCAAGGCAGACCTGGATACCCGCACGACGACGTCCAGATGCGCCATCGCCTCTTCGAGGGCGGTGTAATCAAAGTCCCGGCGCTCGATCGGCGTGAGGGGAGGCAACGGGGGCGGCGCAACTTCGGCCTTCTCGATGTCATGGCGAGGGCGGCCGGACCCGCGGGCCGGGTCTGGCCGGTAGGGCGGCCGCACTACGCGCCGCAGCGGAGCCAGGCCCTGCAGGCCGAACAGCCGCCGCTTGGAACAATGCGTCACCTCGATCGCGGTGCCGGCGGCCGTCAGCTCGTCGAGGATGCGGATGGCGCTCTTGACCGCGATGTTGAGGATGCGCGCCAGCGTCGTGGCGGAGAGCACCGCCGCCGCCAATAGGTCGATGACGGCGGTGACGCGGGAATCCTTGCGGCGGCCGGCGATGCAGTGCCGAACCTCGAACCAGGCGGTCGTGTTGCCGCAATTGATGAGAAAAGGGGAGTGGAACGGGGTGGAACCGAGTTGGGGGTCATCAGGCAGCCGCGTTCAGGCAAGACCGGCTCCCGCGCGGCTGGCCAAAACGTTGGCCCATTTCGACCCCGGCGGCACCAACCCGGCCAGGCGCACGCGATCGAGCAGTGCGTTCAGCGAGGCAGGCGCCCAACTGGCGCCGCCACGCGGCGGCCGGTGCCCAAGCCGCACCAGCTCCACACCCATCTCCGCGAGCGTAATCCGGGGCTGGCCGGCAAGCAGACCCGCAACCGCATCACACGCCCGTTGCCGCGCCGCGACACCCTTGCGCGGCTTGCGCCGCGGCGCCATGCCCAAGACAACCGCATCCACCAGACCCTCCGCGACCAGAAACCGCACGGTGCTGACCAATCGGCTTTCGGTGAACGTCTTGGAACCGACAGGCAGGACGACATTCACCGCCACGGTGACCTCCGGCCAGGCCGTCTGCGGCCGCAGACGCCGGACAACCGGCATCCAGGTTTCCATCTCAGCCGTCAGGCGCGCCAGCCTGGTGGCGTGCCGCGATGCCGCGAGCTTGCCAAGCACCACCGGATCCTTGTCCCGCAGCCCGGGGTTCCCGCCTACCCTGCCCCGCGCCTGGGCTGCCTTCACGCCGAACATCGTCCGTTCGCGGATCAGTGCCCGTTCGAATTCAGCAACGGCCCCGAGCATCTGCAGCACGAGAACGCCGCTCGGGCCTGCGGTATCGATCGGATCGGCGAGCGACTTGAAGTGCGCCCCGCGCGCCCTCAGGGTCTCCACCACCGCGAGCAGATGCGACAGCGACCGTGCCAACCGGTCGATTCGCGCCACCACCAACATGTCGCCGCGCCTGACCCGCGCCAGCGCCGCCGTCAGCTGCGGCCGCGCCCGATCACCGCCGGACGCATATTCCTCGAAGATCTCGCCGCAGCCGGCTGTGCGGAGAGCATCCAGCTGCGGGCCGAGGTTCTGATCGTCGGTTGAGACCCGCGCGTAGCCGATCAACGCCATCGTTTCGCTTCCGCACGGCAGCCTACCCCTCTTTTTCAGATCATGGAAGTTCCTCAGAAACGGTTGGTTGGAAACCAAGCATTAAACTGAAATTTCCCGTGTGCGACGTTTAACAATCCTCAAGCTTTCGCGCCGCGAACAGCCGTAGTGCTGGTACCACCCAGGCGATTCTACCAGGCCTGCGTGGAATGAAGCGCGCGCGCGTCCAGCGTCTGCAGTGGCCTGCCGCGGCGCTGCAAGTGACTCACAGGTCGAAGCTGTGGCGCCTATCGCCGTGGTCACACGGCCAGAGCCTTCAGCTCTTGGCGCGCCGCGGCGATCAACTCCCGCGACAGCGCGGGATCCGCGGCCTGTACAGCACGCGCGAGCGTGACCGTGCCGACCATGCCGGCGAACAGCGTAATGGCACGTCGGCGCGCGGTTTCGGCCGGCATCGTGTCCGGGAACTCGCGCTGCAGCAGTTCCAGGAAACGACCGAACCCCTCGGCGAACGCGGCTGCAATTTCCTGGTCCTGCCGCCACATCTCCGGTGCGCAGGATCTTGGCCCCGCCCCAACGGTTGTGCGGACGCAGCTCGACGCCGAAGAGTTCGCCCATCTCGCGGTAGAAGTCGGCGATGTTGGCTTGCGGGCGGCTGATCACCCCGACGGTGACGTCG
>NZ_NHRY01000022.1 GCF_002937115.1 Rhodopila globiformis
TCCCATTTGGTGTGATTTAGGCTCTCGAATTCGTCCATTGATGGAACTCCATCAGCGTGTGCTTTGGCGGCTCACGCTCCAGAGTTTCATTGATGGGCGAACCGGGGCCTACCCCCGCAAATGTCAAACTGCTGCTGCCTCCCCGGCAGAGCCGGGGGAACTCCCGGTTACGTTAGGCGAGTGGCGCGCTCCGTTGTGCTTAGCGTTGCATCGTTATATGTCGAGTTATTTGAGCCTATATTCCCGCAATCAATGTAGATCGCTAGATCGCCACGTTTGTTTGCCTGACTTTCGAAGTAGCGGAGAGCATGGGTTTTGCCGACACCACGACGCCCATATATGACTTGGTGTGATCGATTAGCTAGGACATCGAGCATCGGACCAACCGCAACGAATGTATCAACAATTTGCTGGGCATTGAGTCTTTCTGCCCGATCATCAAAGCGCATAAAGCAACGGTTTAACGATACGTTGATGTTGTCAGACATGGCATCCATCGGCATTGCAGCCTCCAAGTCGCCACAATGCGCCAAGCCAATTTGGTTGTCTACACCAAACTGATGTTATGTCGGAACATGGCGATGCCATATTCTGGCACTGCCCCCATGCCAAGCCATGCTCTGGCCGCCCAAGGACCAGGATACCGGCTGATGCCTGCCGACTCTGGCCGGACATGCCATGCCCCCGGTGACTGTCTCCCCTCCAATCCCGTCCGCGGTCACCCATCCTCATACAGACGCGCATAGATGCGATCCACCGAACTCTTGCGCACCGTATCCCGGATCAGCCGGGCATCCGCCTCCGACAGCATCGGAACCGCGCTGTCCTTGGCAAACAGCTCAGGCCGTTTCGCCGCCAGCAGCAGCAGCCGGGTCATCGCCGCGCTCGGCCCCACTTCGCCGCTTTCGTATTTCTCGAACGCCTTGGCGCCGCCGCCGAACACCCGGGCCGCGTCCTTCTGCGACAAACCGCACGCTTCCCGGATCGCCCGGATCACCAGCGGCGACAGCACGGCGTGCCTGGCCTTCGCCCTGGCCTCGCGCCGTGCCGCGGCGCGGATGACATTGTCTTCGTCCACCAGTTGGCCGTCCTCATCCGCCGGATCGTCCAGCGAGGCCCACCACCCCGGCTGGCCGTAGGTGAACGGCACCCCGCCGGCGTCGATGGTCAGCCTCTTCACGCCACGCCGCAACGGCCGGCCGGTCTCAGCGCTCATGATCGTGTCGGGATAGTCACGTGGATTGCTCATGGATGGTTCACCTTGAAGCTGATCAACAGCAGGTCTCCGCGCGTATCGAGCGTAAACCTGGCGTACAGTTCCTGTCCGGCCACGACGGGCTTATAGACATCCTGCCAGACAGCCGGATCGACTTCGGATGGCATCGACTTATCGAAGTCGCGGGCGGACAGAGCGGCGACGACATCGACGACCGCCTGTTCGTCCAGGCCAAGATCGTCCGCCCCGTTCGCGGCTGTCATGGTCCGGTTGAGCCGGCGCGGATCGGAGAACGCGGCCTTGATGGCCGAGAGCGGATAATGTGGCCGTCGCCCTCGAGACATACCCCCATTTTGGGGGTCCATCGCCGATTGTCAAGTCGAATGTGGCCGGCATGCGCGGTCGGTTCTTCCCTGCTGAAGGCGCAACTCTGCCGCGGTCACGCTGCCACGTTTCGATCGGCCATCCGTACGCTCGACTAACGCGGTCAGGTCGATGCCAGTCCCGACGCCGATCGGCTCAGCGAGACAGCCTCAGTCACGCTGGTCCCCGGCCCGATCGAAACGCCGCTGTTCCGCCCGGACCTTCAGCCGGACGGCGAGAACGGGTTGCGGTTCCCCTGCCGCCTGATGGTGGACAAGATCACGGCCGTCCCGAAGGCCAACCCCGAGCCGCGTGTCGGGCGCCTGAGCGACGATGACCTCGTCCGCCTGAACCGCGCCGCCGTCGTCTTTCTCGGCCTCGTAGAGGCCAGGCCCCCTCCGTGCCGGCGTCCGAAACCGAGTGACCCGGCAACCGGCCAAACCGTACTGTCCACCGCACCATGAACGTGACCGTCCGCATTCCCGACGACTTCGCCGACCGCCTCGGCTCCGGCGACCTCGGCCGCAAGGCGCTGGAAGCGCTTGCACTCCAGGAACACCGCGCCGGCCGCCTGGCCCTCGCCGATTTGCGCCAGGTTCTCGGCTTTGCCACCCGGGCCGAGCTTGATGCCTTCCTGGACGCCCACGGCCTCCCCTCATCCGTCCCGGTCCATCAGCCGGCGGATGATCTTGCCGCCCGCATCCGGGCGTTCCGCGCGGGCAAGACGCTCGGCGGCCTCGATCCCGCGGCGCTGATCCGTGAGGGCCGCCGGTAATACCAACCCGCCGAAAAATGGCTCCATCCATCGCACAGTAAGCCTCTGATATTGGCTACATCTTCGCAGTCGGGATGGGTGATTCTTTAGGCGGGTTGGTATAACCCCATGCCGGCTTGCGTCCTCGATGCCTCGTCCGTCTTCCCCTGGCTGTTCGAGGACGAAGCCACGCCAACAGCCGATGCCATCCTGGCCCTTGTCATCCAGCAAGGCGCCGTCGTGCCGGCTCTTCGGCAGACCGGGGGCAAAACCGGCCTGGGCATGGCTGAACGGCGCAACCGCCTGTCGCCGGACGGCGTGCGAGACGCGGTTGCGCTGTTGCGGGACCTGCCCCTCGTTCTGGACGAACCCACCCCGGCCCGCGCTTTCGGCGCCGTTCTGGAGCTGGTGCGATCCCAGCGCCTGACGGCATATGACGCGACCTATCTGGAGCTTGCCATCCGGCGCGGCCTGCCGCTCGCATCCAATGACAAAGCGCTGCGGTCCGCAGCCCGCGCGGTCGGCGTCGCCCTGCTGGCGGCATAATCCGGCGCGCACCGGTTCAGGAACGAGCGTCGCGCCGGCGCAACCTCCCGCCGTCATCCTCACCCGGGCACCCAGCCCGCGGCCGGAAGCCGCGATCGGCTTCAGGGGGCGTCCCCGACCGCGCGTATCCCGGTCTGGAACGGCGTGACCATGGCGCACCAGATGGTGGCCATGGACCGGCGACAATTCTGCAAAGCCCGGCGCCAGGGCGGGCAGTCGAGCCGCCAGGGACGGACGGACCCCGCGCCGGGCACAGACGAGTTGCGCCAGGGGCACGGGATCGTGTAGGCGTAAAGACACACATGACCGTACGCCTACACACGAGCGTCTCCCATGCCTCTCAACATCCGCAGTGAAGCCGTCAACCAACTGGCCGAAACGCTGGCCGCACGCCTGGCGACCAGCAAGACGACCGCCGTTGAATGCGCCTTGCGCAATGAACTCCAGCGCCTGGATGCGGCGACGCCGCTGCGGGAACGCCTGCGTCCGATCCAGGACCGCGTGCTGGCGCGTCCCGCCACCGGGTTGCAGGCAGACAAGGCGCTTTTCGACGAACTCAGCGGCGACGCCTGATGGTCGTCGATGCCTCCGCCATCATCGCCATCCTGACGCGCGAGCCGGATGCCGACGAACTGATAGAACGGTTGGGCAGCGCAGTGCGGCCGATGACCTCGGCCGTCGCGGTTTTTGAAGCCGTGGCGGGCTTGTGCCGCAAGCGCCACGCCAGCGTTGAGGAGGCCGAAGCGGACGTGGCGGAATTCCTGCGTATTGCCGGGATCGCGCTCGTGCCGATCGCGGCCGAGGAAGCGTCCCTGGCTTTGTCCGCCTTTGCCCGCTACGGCAAGGGATGCGGCCATCCGGCGCAGTTGAACATGGGTGACTGCTTCGCCTATGCGGTGGCACGCCGGCATCGATCGGCGTTGCTGTTCAAGGGCGACGACTTCAGCAGGACGGACATCGTGGCGGGGAACAGCCGGTAGAAGGATACAGGCACTGTTCGGTCCTCCGGTCACCCCGGACGACAGATGCGACCGGGCCGCAACTCCTGGCTGCCGTCGAGGCGGGCAAGCAGGCCTTGCGCGAAGGTCGGATGCTCGGCCACGAAACCGTCGTGGCAGCCTTCAACCGGCTCACCGCAACCAGTCCGTGACGACAAACCGCTGGACGGAGCCGGCCGGCACGGACTTTCCCGGCATCGTGCCGCCGCGTTGCCATCGCCGTTGGGACCTGGGCCAAAATAACCGATCCACCGGAGCCGGCGCACCGCCCCTTCCGCGTCATGGCGGCCGCAGGGCCGCCATCCACGCCTCGCGCTGCTGGTCGCGACAAAAGGCGTGGATGGTGGGCCTGCGCCCCATTGGCGTTAAAAATGGGGCTGGCTGTTGCCTCCTCGTCATGGCCCGGCTTGTCCGGGCCACCTGTCGCGGCACAGTGCTGGAATAGGTGGCCCGGACAAGC
>NZ_NHRY01000023.1 GCF_002937115.1 Rhodopila globiformis
GCGGCGGAAAGCCGCGTCCAGCGCGCCTTCGCTGATGGCAAGCGCAAACAGCTCCAGCATCAGACGGGCCAGCCGCCGATAGCTGATCGCATGCACAGTCCGCAGATGGATCGCCAACGCCACGATATTGAGGCTGAACGGCGTGCCCGGCTCGAGACCCTCGGGCACCGGCGCCAACGTGGTGTGGCCGCAGCAACGGCACTGCCCCGCATAGCGCTCCACTCGCGTCACCACCGGCCTGACCGGCGGCAGATCGATCTTGTCGTAGCGCGCCTCGAGCCTCTGATCGGCGGCGTCCAGCGCCGCCTGGCAATGCGCACAACACACCGGACGCGCGATCACCGTCTTGTCCGGGTGCTCCACCAGCGCTCGACCACCACCCTTCCGCCCCAGGCTGCCTTGACGTGGGTTCGTCCGCTTCGGCGTGTCGCTCCGGTTGGCCTTCTGGCCCTTTGACGGTGGCAGGCTGGAGTTGTGCGGCGTCTTCGGCGGTGCCCCAAGCCGGGCCTCCAAGCCCGCTACCTGCCCCGTCAGCGCCTGCACCTGCGCCCATAGCGCCCGGATCAGGGCGTCCTTCTCGTCAGGCGACAGGCGGCTGAGGTCGGGAAGCTGGGTCACCCTGAGTTTCAACCGCAACTACCAGGGGCTGGTCAATAGCCGCGTTCCACCAACCTTTCCAGTCAGAGATCAGGGGGGGATGAGCAGATACAAAACTAGAGCACTGATAAGGCTATGCTTTTTCCGGCAAACTGCTAAAGTCGGGTTAGGCAAGACGTCAACCGGTCCTCCCTCCTGCAGGCAGCATCACGGCTGCGAACCGCACCGCCTCCTCCGCCGCCCGCACCAGAGCCCGCGCCTTCTGCCGCGTCTCCTCGAACTCCGCCTCTGGCACCGAATCGGCAACGATCCCGGCCCCGGCCTGCACGTACATCATGCCGTCCTTCACCAGAGCGGTGCGCAGCCCGATGCAGGTGTCCATCGTGCCGTTCGCCGCGAAGTAGCCGATGCAGCCGGCGTAGATCCCCCGCCGGTCGGGTTCCAGTTCCTCGATGATCTCCATCGCCCGCACCTTCGGCGCCCCCGACAGCGTGCCCGCCGGGAAGCCGGCCACCAGCGCGTCCAGCGCATCCAGCCCCTCGCGCAGCGTGCCGTCCACGTTGGACGAGATGTGCATCACGTGGCTGAACCTCTCGATCACGAAGCTCTCGGTCACCTTCACGCTGCCGACCTCCGCCACCCGGCCGACGTCGTTGCGGCCCAGGTCCACCAGCATCAGGTGCTCGGCACGTTCCTTCGGGTCCGCCAGCAGTTCCTGCTCCAGCGCCAGGTCTTCTTCGCGCGTCGCCCCGCGCCGGCGCGTGCCCGCCAGCGGCCGGATCGTTACTTTGCCGTCGCGCAGCCGCACCAGCACCTCGGGCGACGAGCCCACCACCGCGAAGCCGCCGAAATCCAGGAAGAACAGGAACGGCGCCGGATTGATCCGCCGCAGCGCGCGGTACAGCGACAGCGGCGGCAGCGCGAACGGCACCGAGAAGCGCTGGCTCAGCACGATCTGGAACGCGTCGCCGGCGGCGATGTATTCCTTGCAGCGGCCGACCGCGTCGATGAACCCCTCCTTGGAGAAGTTCGACGCCGGCGCCGGCGGGTCCGGCAGCATCACCGGCGGCGGCTGGAACGGCAGCGGACGCTCCAGCGCCGCCTCGGCCGCCGACAGCCGCTGGTCCGCCAGTTCCCACGCCCGCTCGGCCGGGATGTCCCCGGCGGGATAGACCGGCGACACCAGGGTCAGTTCGTCGTTCACCGTGTCGAAGATGGCGAACAGCGTCGGCCGCACCATGATGCCTTCCGGCACGCCGATGGTGTCGCGGTTCTTCTCCGGCAGCGCCTCCATCTGCCGCACCATGTCGTAGCCCAGGTAGCCGACCAGCCCGCCGGCCATCGGCGGCAGGTGCGCCGGGACATCCAGCCGGGTTTCGGCCACCAGCGCCCGCAGGCTCTCCAGCGGCGAGCGGTCCTCGGGCACGAAGGCGTGCGGCGCCGACAGGGCATGGCGGTTGACCGACACCTTGCCGTTCTGGCAGCGCCAGACCAGGTCGGGCTGCATGCCGATGACCGAGTAGCGCCCGCGGGCCGCCCCGCCCTCGACGCTTTCCAGCAGGAAGGCGTTCGGCTGGCCGTACGCCAGCTTCAGGAACGCCGCCACCGGCGTGTCCAGGTCCGCCACCGTCTTGCGCCACACCAGGCTGCCGCGCCCTGCTTCATAGGCCGAGCGGAAGGCGGCGAAACCCGGGGTTACGGACACGTTCATGACTCTCTCTGTGGACTAGGGTTGGACGACGCTTTCGAACGTCTTTCTGTTGACCTGCGGATTGGCCCGCTGCCGCACCGCGTCGACGAACACGGCTTCCATGTCGTTGGCCAGCGACTGGTTGACCGCCGCGCGCACCTGTTCATAGCGCGCCTTGTCGGCGGCCGGATCGGGCTGCTTGATCTCCACCAGTTGCGCCACCACGAAGCTGTCCGGCGTTTCCACCATCGTGGCCTCGCCCTTCTTCAGGCCGAACATCACCCGCTGCAGTTCCGGCGGCACCTCGCTGATGTCGTCGCGCGTCACCAGCGGGCTGAGCTTCGGCGTCACGCCGGCCACCGTCGCCGCATCGGAGAACGACTTGCCGCCCTGCACCGCGACCATCATCGCCGTCGCCGCCTTGTCCTCGACGCGGCGGCGCTGGTCCTGCTTCCAGTCCTCGGCCACCTTGTCCTTCACCGCGTCGAACGGCTTCTCGCCCGGCGGCGTGATGCTGTCCACCTGCAGGGCATAGTAGGCCGAGCCGCCGGTGGACGGCGTCTGCACCTCGGTCAGTTGCGGCTGGTCGCCCGGCTGCGCCTGGAACGCCGCGGCGATGATCGCCTTCTTCAGTTCCTTTGGCCCGGGTATCGGCGCCGGCTCGCCCTGCGGCGTGGTGCCCTGCTTGTCCAGCGTGCCGGCCGCGGCCTTCAGGCCCAGGTTGCCGGGCAACTGGTCGAGCCGGGTGCCGTTGCCCAGCAGGTCGTCGATCTTGTTCGCCCGGTCGTACATCAGGTCCGCGGCCTTGGCGGCGACCACCTGCGCCTTCAGCGTATCTTTGGCCTGCTCGAACGAGGTCTCGCTGCCCGGCTGGATGGCCGTCACGTTCACCACGAACCAGCCAAGCTGGCCCTTGATCGGCCCGGTCACGGTGTCCGCCGGGGCCGAGAACACCGCCTGGGCCAGGTCGGGGTCGGGGAACTGCACCCGGGCGGCGTTGTCCTCGGCGATCGCCGCGGCGCCGTCCGCCTGCGCCGCCTGCTGCATCGCCGCCCAGCCCGCGCCGCCGCGCCACTTGTCCGCCAGTGCCTTCGCCTTCGCCTGGTCGGGTGCGGAGATCACCTGCACCGAACGCCTTGGCGCCTTCACGAACTGCGACCGCCGCTCATTATAGGCGGCGCGCAGTTCCTCGTCGCTGACGGTGATCTCCGGGGCCAGCGACTGCGGCGACAGCTCGATCACCTTGATGCGGCGGTATTCGGGGGTGGCGTAGAAGTCGGGATGGTTGTCGTACCAGCGCTGCAGCGCCTTCTGGTCCGGCGTCGCCGGCTCGGGCGCGGCCGACAGCGGGAAGACGGCCATGTCGGCCGAGCGCTTCTCGAACTCGGACTCGTACAGCGGCTTCACCAGCACATCCGGCGCCTGCACGCCGGCGCTGATCGTGCCTAGCAACTGGTTGCGCGCGATGTCGGCGCGCATCATCTCCAGGAAGCGGGGCTCGGAGTAGCCGTTGTTGCGCAGCACGGCGTCGAACAGGTTCTTGCTGAACTTGCCGTCCTTCTGGAACGCCGGCATCGACTGGACCACCCGCACCACGGCATCATCGGGAGTGTTGATGTGCAGCTTGTTCAGCTCCAGCCCCACCGCGGCCTGGGCGACCATCCGCTGCAGGGTCTGCATGCCGACGCGGCGCCGCAAATCGGCTGTCGCCTCCTGCCCGGACGGTAGGTTGCGCGTCGCCTGGTTCATGGCGCGCTGGAACTCGCCCTGGAAGGCCGGGATCTCGATGGTCTGGCCGCCCACCTTCGCCACCCAGCGCGGCGGCCCCATCAGCCGGAACAGGTCGCCGCTGATGCCCCATCCGACGAAGGCGACCGCCATGATGATGAAGAAGATGCGGGCGATCCAGGAATCGGCGAAGCGGCGGAACTGGGAGATCATGTAATCCTACAGACCCGGAAATGGGAAACCGGCCGCAGCATATACGGGGATCGGCGTGTCCTGGCCAGCCATGGTTGCGACGGGCCGTTGCGTCGGCGCTGACCCCGGACAGGCGCTGACATAGCGGGGTGGCGGCATGGCCTATGCCATCTCGTCATGGCCGGGCGTGTCCCTACGGGATGCACACATCTCGGAAACGGTCCGCCGCGGCGTTTCCCTTTCGTCATGGCCCGGCTTGTCCGGGCCACCTATTCCAGCACTTGTGCCGCGACAGGTGGCCCGGACAAGCCGGGCCATGACGATGGAGGAACGCTCTTGGCGCCCAGGCAAGCACTTGATTTTACGGTCATTTCCGACTCGTTTCCGGGATGTGTGCATTGCGTAGGGCGTGTCCCGGCCATCTGCGCTGCAACGGCGGGAAGCGGATGGCCGGGACACGCCCGGCCATGACGGTGAGGGAGAAGACCTCGCTCCACCGGGCGCCCAATCCTGATAGCCATGGGGACACGCCCGGCCATGACGATAGAGTGACGACCACGCCCCGTTCCCCTTTCGCCTGGCGCCTCTGCGACGTCGCCTTGGGTCACCCCGCACACGGCGGCCCGCCGCGCCCCAGGATCTGCGCAAGCGCCGCCAGCAGCCGATCGACCTGTTCGCCGGTGCCCACCGTGATCCTCAGGTAGTCGGCCACCCGAGGTCCGGAGAAATGCCGCACCAGCACCGCCTGCTGCCGCAGTTTCGCCGCCAGACCCGCCCCCGCATGCGCCGGATGGCGGGCGAACACGAAATTTGCCGCCGACGGCAGCACCGTGAAGCCAAGCTCCGCCAGCCCCGCGGCCAGCCTCCCGCGGTTTTCGATCACCACCGTCCGGTTGTGCTGGAAGTATGCCTCGTCCTGCAGCGACGCGATGGCGCCGGCCTGCGCCGGCCGGCCCAGCGGATAGGAGTTGAAGCTGTCCTTGACCCGGGTCAGCGCCTCGATCAGCGCCGCGTCGCCGATGGCGTAGCCGACGCGCAGGCCGGCCAGGGCGCGCGACTTCGACATGGTCTGGACCACCAGCAGGTTAGGGTGTTCGGCGACCAAGGGAATGGCAGTCTCGGCGCCGAAATCGACATAGGCCTCGTCGATCACCACCGGCTTGTCCGGATGGCGCGCCAGCAGCGCGGCGACCTCGGCCCGCGCCAGGGCGATGCCGGTCGGGGCATTCGGGTTCGGCAGGATGATCGCCCCGGCCGGGCGGTCGTAGTCCGCAAGGCGGATCCGCATGGCGTCGTCGAGCGGCACCGTCTCGGCGGTGATGCCGAACAGCCGGCAGTACACCGGATAGAAGCTGTAGGTGACGTCGGGGAACAGCAGCGGCGCCGGATGCTTCAGCAGCGCCGCGAAGGCATGCGCCAGCACCTCGTCGGAGCCGTTGCCGACGAAGACCTGCTCGGGCGTCACGTGATGATAGGCGGCCAAAGCTTCGCGCAGGGCCGCGGCGGTGGGATCGGGATACAGGCGCAGCGAGTCGGCCGCCTCGGCGTGGACCGCTTCCAGCACGCGGGGCGACGGGCCGAACGGGCTCTCGTTGGTGTTCAGCTTGACCAGATCCGCCATGCGGGGCTGCTCGCCCGGCACATAAGGCTGCAATCCATGAACGACATCGCTCCAAAACCGGCTCATCCGACCTGTGTCCCGTGGTTTCCGTGCGGCACAGACCCTAAAGCGTGACGGCGCTGGCACAAGGACGATTGCCGGCAACACGGGCGACCACGAGACGCTGCGGCGCGCCGACGCAATCAGGCTTGGGCATCCGGATGCGGCTGTCGCGGATGGTGGCAGTGGATGCGGCCTTCCACGGCTTGCGCGCTGCCCCGGGGAAGCTCGCTTCCGTGTAGGCGGCACTTATTGTGCCTGCTCCGTCGCGGCGTGGGTGAACAGGATCCGAAGCACGGTTACCGCGTGCCGGGATCGTGGCGGATGGTGCCAGCGTCGTCCGGAACCGTCCGTGCTTGTTCATCCTGCCGTGATTCTTACCACGGAGGAAGACGAAGAAACACGAAGGACCACGAAGACCGGACCTTGCCGGCCTATCGGGGCCTGACCAGCCGCATGATTGTGCGAGCGACCACGGCGCAGCGTTCCATAAGCCCCTACCCGCTTGAGTCCGTCCATGTCATCTGCCGGAAAGACAGCCTGCGCTGCTTCGTCGCATGACTCGTTCACACCCCTTCGTGGCCCTTTGCGGTCCTTCGTCTTCCTCCGTGTTGAAAATCGGTCGGCGATCCAGGCTCCGCCGCTGCCTTTGGCCCACCCCGGACAGGTGTGCCGCTTGCCGCGCATGCGCCCATTGGCCACCCCAATCGACCGGGACAGCACTATGGGCGCTAACTTAGGCGGCTGGTGGCACGGCCGTTGCCACAACGTCATGGCAGCACCCCCTGGCAGCACCCCCTGGCAGCACCCCCTGG
>NZ_NHRY01000024.1 GCF_002937115.1 Rhodopila globiformis
CTAGATCGATTCTGGAACGAATTTTCGGCCGATCCCGCCAGCTTTGGCGAGGCGTCGCGGGTCCATTACGCCCAACTCTACGCCTTGCCCGGAGCCATGCATTCGGGCTTCGCGCAGTTCGCGGCCTTCGACCAGGATGCGTCCGACAATCGCGCGTGGCTTGCCACAGGCGCCCGTTTGCGGATGCCGGTGCTGGCGATCGGAGGCGAGAAATCGTTTGGTGCAACAATGGCGGGCGTGGCGCGAGCCGCTGCCACCGATGTTCGGGAAGGTATCATCCCCGGGTCCGGACATTGGATCATGGAGGAGAATCCGCGGGCAACAATCACTCTGGTTCGTGATTTCCTTACCGGAAGCTGACTACAGCAGACCGCAGGTCGGTTGGGACGCACAGGTGGCCTGTCCTCATCGTCATGGCCCGGCTCGTCCGGGCCACCTGTTCCAGCACGTGTGCCGCGACAGGTCGCCCGGACAAGCCGGGCCATGACGATGCGGGTGCGCCGTCGCCCTGTCCCAACCGGCCTGCGGTCTGCTGTAACGCAAAATTACCCATTCTTGCCATCAGACTGCGGTCGGGGGAGTGTCCGCTTCAGAGGTGACAGCCAAGGCGATTGGATGACGAGAGTGGGCGCCAAGCGGGCCTTCACACAGGTCGTCGCCATCGCCGGCTCTTGACACAACAGGGCCCCTCAACCTGCCCCGCCTCGCCGCATTGCGTCCCGACAACCGCATCACGGAAAACCCCGATCCGTCCTCCCGCGTGACGTCAGCCGCGCCGCGCGCCGGTGCGATCACATCAAGTGCCAAGCCGACATAACCGGCATCGCCGCTGGCCAGAGCGTCACTCAGCAGTTCCGCCTGAGCCTCAGGCGCGGTCAGATAAAGCGCCGCATCGCATGGTTCGGGCCTCGCCCATCTACATCCATCGTGGTGGCCGCGCGCGGCCAGGGAGGATTGCTCTGAAAACAGGACCGGGGGGGGCGGTGCGCCGGCTCCGGTGGATCGGTTATTTCGGCCCGGACCCTCAGGCGCAGGAGCGGATACCAGACCCGCGCCTGTCATGACGCCGCCGCAACGAGCATGCTGCCAACCGGCCCTATCAGCGCCAATGCCGGAAGCCCGGCCACCGCGCAAACCCAGTCGGCGGGCGGAGCGTCGTAGAGGGGGAATTCTCTGCAATCCATGGCTGTCGGGTTTCAGGCCACTGGTACGCGGCCCATCGTCTGCTCAAGATTTCGGCAGTCTTCGGAAGCGGGCGGAACCAAGCCGCATTCGGCCGCCTGTCCAACGATTACTCACCGAACCATCCACAGGTTACGGGGATAACACCTCCTTTCGGATGACCGGTGCCACAACCGAGGCAGGCACGATTTCCTTCCCATGTCGCCACCGCCGTTACGTCAACCGTCCCGGTCACCGCGCAGGCTTACCCTGGTCCTGCGGATAATCGCGCATCAGTTTGTTGTACATCCGCTCAAGATCGGCATCCGTCGCCTTCCGCTGCGCGGGCGAGGGTTTGATGCCGGCCTGCTGCTCCCGCGGGCCAACTTCGCCGGGCGTCGGCTGGTAATCGAGGCCGTTGGCGCGGTTGCCGATCTCCCGGGGGATCTTGTCCGGCGTCTGCGCGACGGCGGCCGTCGCCAGGCAGAGAGTGATGAGGATGAATCCGCAATGAAGACGCATTGTCTCCTCCCGCAGTTCCATTCTAGAGCGTTTTCAGCCTGACTGGAAACGCTCCAGCTCATAATTTCACGAGCAATTTCATCGGCCTGAAATCGCTCCGCGATTTCCAGTCAGGCCGATATTGCTCTAATGAACGTCACGCGGCGTGCTCGGTCTTCGCGTCCTGATGACTGCGCCTGGCAGAATACATAGGAAGCGTGGGTGGATTCTGGCAGATGGCAAGGGAAAATCCCGGCGGATTCCGGCAACGGGTCAGGCCGCGGCGGTGCAGGATCGCCCCCGGCCCGGCCGCTCCGCGCCGACGCGCCGGCTGCCGCGGCGCCTACCGGCAGACCAGCGTGAACTCCGCCGGATTCGAGCGGAGATTGCCCGGCGACAGGAGGTGCAAGGTCTGCGCCCCCTTGAACGTCTCGCCCCGCCGCCGGCTCAACGTCCAGGTCGTCGTTACGCCGTGACCCCGCCCGCGGATGACCGCCGTTTCCACCCGGCCGGTGGCGCCGTCGCTGCGTTCCCAACGATACGACACCTTCGTCGGCTGGTTGACCGAAATCGTGGCGACGAAGGCAATCGAAGCCGGGCAGCGGCCTTCGTAGTGACGTGGATTGGCCACCGCAACGACGGTGTTGATGGCGGACTGCGCCAGCGCCGATGGACCGATGACGCACGCGGCCAGCACGGCCGCGCAGATGAAACGTTTCATTTCCAACTCCTTGCCTGTGGCGCGCCGCTCAGTGCCGCACCAGATCGGCTTGGGCGGCAACGGCAGGCACGGACGCGGGCGATACGGCGACAAGGACGGACTTCATGGCGCGGATCCCGTCTGTTCCATCGGCCCACCAGTTACGGAACCGCCGCAAGGGAGCGCATTGACCTGGATCAAGGCGGCTGTGCCTCGGCCGCCTGCCGATCAGCCCCCGCTGCGCCGCAGCACGGCCCACACCGCCTCGGCCCGCGGAATCGGCGCCACCGCGCCGTATCCCAGGCATTTCAGCGCCGCGGCCACACTGGCATAGCGCGCCGCCGCCTCGGGCGCGTCGCCGGCCAGGATGCGCGCCAGGAACGCGCCGCAGAACGTGTCCCCCGCCCCGGTGGCATCCACCGGCACGACCGGATGCGGCTGAATCCGCGTCCGCGCCTTGGCCGTCGCCAGGTACGCGCCCGCCGCGCCCATCTTCAGCAGCACCACCCGGGCGCCGAGCCGCAGGTAGAAATCCAGCATCGCGTCCGGCTCGGTCAGGCCGGTCAGGGTGCGCACGTCCTCCTCGCCCGGCATGGCGTAGTCGGCCTTGGCTATCGCCGCGTGCATCACCGCCGCCGCCCGCGCCGGCGGCCACAGCCGCGGCCGGTAGTTGGTGTCGTAGGCCACCTTCACCCCGTGCCGGCAGGCGATGTCGATCGCCGCGAACACCGCGTCGCAGGCCGACAGCGAGATTCCCTGGCTGATCCCGGAGACGTACAGCATCCGGGCGGCGGCGATGTCGGCCTCCGGCAGGTCGTGCGGCGCAAACATCGAAGCGGCGGAGCCGGTGCGGTAATGTAAGAAGTGGTGCCCGCAGGCGTCATGCGTGACGAAATACACGCCGGTCTGGTGGCGCTCGCTGCGCAGCACGGTGGTGGTGTCCACGCCCTCGCGCTGCCACAGCCGGATGAAGCTGTCGCCGGGCATGTCCTGGCCGAGCGCGGTGACATACCCCACGCGCGTGCCCTGCCGCGCCGCGGCGATCGCGGCGTTGGAGGTGTCGCCGCCGTGGCCCTCCAGGTAATGCTGCGCGCCGTCCGGCCCCGGGGGAAGTTGGTTGAACTCCAGCATCGGCTCACCCATGCACAGCAGGTCGGCGGTCACTGCCTGCTCTCCAGCACCGTCCGCGCCACGCTCTGGATCGCGTCCCGGTCGCCGGCGGCGATTCGCTTTTCATCGACCAGGGCGCCGCCCATGCCGACGAACGCCGCGCCGGCGGCCAGGTAGGCGGCGACGTTGCCCGGCTCCGCCCCGCCGGTCGGGCAGAACGCCACCTGCGGCAGCACGCTGGCCAGGGCGCGGATATGGCCGGGGCCGCCGATGGAGGACGCAGGAAACACCTTCACCACGTCCGCCCCCGCCGCCAGCGCCGCCCGCACTTCCGTCGGCGTCAGCGCCCCGAGCATCAGGGTGGCGCCGGCGGCGTGGCAGGGCTCGGCGAGCGACGGATCGACCCAGGGGGCGACGAGGAAGCGGGCGCCGGCATCCAGGCAGGCGCGGGCGGCGGCGGCATCCGGCACCGTGCCGGCGCCGACGAGAATGTCGGGGTCCTTTGCCAGCCGCGCGATCAGGTCCACCGCGCCGGGGATGGTCAGGGTGATCTCGAAGATCCGCAGCCCGGCCTGCCGCAGCCAGGTCACCGCGGTTTCGGCATGCGCGGCCGAACGTGTGCGCACCACGGGCACCACGCGCGCCGCCCGCAGCGTTTCGATCAGGTTTGTGCTGGACATTTCCGGACTCCTCCGCGCGCAGCGGAGCAGAGTCCGGGGTGTGGGTGCAAGGGCTGCCCGCTGTTACCTGGTTATGGCCGGGCGTGTCCCCCTGGGTATCAGGACAGTGCAGCAGTTGGAGTAGGATTTGGCGTCCGGTCCGTTGCCTCGTCGTCATGGCCGGACGCGTCCCGGCCATGACGATGAGGAGACGACCATGCCCCGATCCCCGTTGTGTTCGCGCTGATGCGACCCGCGCCAGCCATGACGGCGAGGCAACAGACCGGACCGCACAAACGGTCAGTGACGCAGCGTCGTGTCCGCCGCCCCCTGGCTCGCCAGCGCACCGTCAGCCCATGCCTCCAGGTCCCGCGCCTGCCTGTTCACGGCGGCGACCTTGTCGCTCAGTGTCCCCAGGCTGGCGTTATAGCGGTGCAGGCCGGCGCTCAGCCCGCTCGTGGAGGTCCTCAGATCGGCCATGGCCGCCCGCCAGGTGGCCACCGCCTGCCGCTGCTCGGCCAGCGCCGCGTTCAGCTTCGCCAGCGCCCCAACCAGCCGATCGGCCGGACTGGAGTCGTCTGGGGACGCTTCGGCCGCCGGCGCGGCGGGCTTGCGCATGGGGAACGGGATGATCGTGGCGCCTCCAGCCTCAATCGGCGCCGACTCGGGGGGTGTCGCTGGCGAGGTCGTCACGTTATGCACTCCGAAATTAACGATCTGATATTTAGGGCGTGTCGTCAATTGGAGCCAGCCGAGTGAGTCTGGGCTGCAACAGTGCGGCGGAATCGTTGATCAACAAGCGGCTTCCCGATTCCAGCAGCCCCGGTTCTTCGATGCATAGGCAGTCAGCTTTGGAGAGGCTGACCGATGCATCGACATGCCTTGCGCGACGACCAGTGGGAGCGGATCAAGGACCATTTGCCGGGCCGTCCGGGGTCCGTTGGCGTGACCGCTGCGAACAAC
>NZ_NHRY01000025.1 GCF_002937115.1 Rhodopila globiformis
ACGATCGGTTTCCCATGCGATCAACACAGGGAAAACGCCGTTCCTGCCTATAGGATCTCCGGAATTCGCCACACGCAGCCGACTATCTGGTTGCTACCAACCGCCTCGGGAAAGCGCCAAAGTCCAGCTAAGGTTGGTGTGGTACGTTGGGACCGCCCGCAAGATACTAGAGTCTTCGATCGACCCAGTATCGAACGCAATCTTGACCGGTTCTACACCTTCTTGAGTGACGATCGACTGAGGTCAAATCGAGGTGTGGTCGATCATCTGCTGGGTTTCTTTCGGCGTCTGAGATCACTTGGGCAGGCTGCTGGCCTTGAGGATGCGCGTGCGATCGATCTTTTTACGGCTTCTCTCGCTCGCCTCTCAGGTCATCCGGATAGAACGCTCAAACCTGAGCAACAGGGTTTATCTGAAGATGCAGAGGATCTGTTAGCGCGCATCGATGCCAAGGGTCTTGCGGCGGCAGTGGAGGAAATTGAACGTGGAGCAGGCACCATGTCCTGGCTCCGCCTGTATCCTTCCTTAGCCGTAAGGCATGCGGGTGGACAACTTTTTCAGGAAGCTCATTTCGAACTGCTTCGCAATACAACTACGTTCGACTTGTTCGGTTTGGTGGGCACACCTGAAGTGGCCACCACTAGCCGCGGTGGAACCCACTTCACCCCCCCAACTTTGGCGCGGACTGTAGTCGAGCGAGCACTTGAGACGCTGGGTGATCTCACCACGCGTACTCAACTGATACTAAACGACCCGACGTGTGGCTCGGGTGCTTTTCTTCACGAAGCACTACGGTCACTACGTCGTATGGGGTTTCGTGGCCACCTACGCCTGATCGGTTATGATGTTTCTGGTCCCGCGGTTGCGATGGCGCGCTTTGTGGTGGCGTCTTCACTTCAAGACTGGAAGCCTGACGGCGGGATCGACGTTGAATTGCGGGCAGGGTCATTCGATACACGATTCACGCTGTTGAAAGCTGGAGAAAACTGAGCACGGCCTAGGCCGGAGAGAGCGGCAAATTGGGTCTTGAGGGTCACCGTGGCCTACCATGGTGCGGCCATGGAGAGGTTGCACCGATGAATGACCCGCTCGTTGAGATGCTGTCGTGCGTGACTGACTGCCGCCGGAAACAGGCGAAGCGGTATCGTCTCGCCAACATTCTGATGTTTTGCATCCTCGGCTTTTTGTGCGGGGCGACGTCCTACAAGGCGCTGTGTTCCTTCATCGAGGAGCGTTTCGCGCTGCTCCAGGCCGCGTTCCCATCGACCATGAAGCGTGCCCCCGCACCATCAACCCTGTGGCGGATCATCAGCCTGGTTGACGGCGCGGCCCTGGAAGCGGTGTTCCGCAAGCACGCCATGTCCCAGCATGCCGCGCTCGGCGGCGGCCCGGGCGAGGTGGTCGCGCATGACGGCAAGAGCCTGAGAGGCAGCTACGACACCGCCGCTGAGACGAAGATGTCCCAGTTGCTCCGGGCGTTCGCCGTGGGCACCAGGATCATCCTCGGGCATGTCGCGGTCATGGTGAAGAGCAACGAAATTCCGGCGATGCAGGCGCTGGTGCGCGAACTCGGCCTGGAGGGGGTGCTCTGCACGGCCGATGCCATGCATTGCCAGATCAAGACCATCGAGGCGGTGAAGGCGTCCGGCGGCGAGGCGCTGCTTCAGGTCAAGGGCAACCAGCCAAGTCTCGAAGCGGCATTTGAGGCTCTGCCGGCCGAGCAGGAGCCGCAGGATTGCCATGGGGAGACCGGCAAAACACGGCGTAATCGCCAGGAAACGCGCCGGGTCGAGGTGTTCAAGGCAGGCCCCCTTCTGGATCTGCCGGACGACTGGCAGGCCTACGCCGTCGAGGCCGTGCGCGTCACCCGCACGGTTCTGCACAAGGATGTCGCCACCGGCTGGAACTGGCGGCCTACGCGCGAAGTCGCATGGTATGCATCAAGCCAGGACGGCAACAACGCCGCCTATTATGCTGCCGCGACCCGAGGCCACTGGGGCGTGGAGAACCGCGTCCACTACGTGCTCGACGTCTCCATGCACGAAGATACCAGCCGCGTCCGCAAGAGTCCGATCATCCTCTCCATCCTGCGCAGTTTCGCCCTCAACATCTTGCGGTTCAACAAGGTCAACGACGTCGCCGACGCCCTGTGGCGCAACGCCATGAACCTCAACCGCGTCCTGGCATATGGTGGGACCTGAAGTAATCAGAATCGAATGACCCTGCATACATCAGGCTGAGGCAGACCCGGTGGATTGGCTGGCGGATGGCGCCGAGCAGACGGCGGATCTGCTCATCCGGCAGCGCGTGCGGCAACCGCTTCTGCCGCGGCAAGGCAATCTTTTTTTCCCCCCAACAAGTCCCATGCCAGGCCGAGCGTCTGGCAGTAGAGGAAACGAAGGCTGAAATGGGCGACCTTGAAGGTGCCCCGCGCCACGCCGCGCTTACGCAAGTCAAGCAGATAGGCGCGTACCTCTTCCTCGCTGAGTTGGTCCGGTGAACGGCGATAATGCGCCGCCAAGTGGTAGACCGCCTGGACGTAGACCTGCTGCGTTCCAGCAGCCAAACCAGCCAGGGTCATATCCTCGATCATTCGTGCACGCAGTGGCGACATGGTGGTCTCCTTTCGTTGATGCCACCGCGCTTTCTCGCGCCCGGTGGCATCAACAAAATACACCCCCTCCGCCATTACCCCGACTTCATCATCCGCGCACTCGGCGAAGCCGTTCCGTCCAACTGTGCGAGAGCTGGCTGCAGAACCCGTATTACCAGCTGTTCTGCGGCGAAGTGTTTTTCCGCTACAGCCTGCCGCTCGACCGGTCCTCGATGACCCGCTGGCGCCAGCGGATGGGGGAAGAGAAGCTGACGGTGCTGCTGCAGGAAAGCCTGCGCCTGGCCATCCGCAGCGGGGCCGCCGAGCCGGCCGACTTCACCCGCGTCATTGTCGATACCACGGTGCAGCCGAAGGCGGTAGCCTTCCCCACCGATGCCAGGCTGCTGCACCGGGCGCGTGAATGGCTGGTGAGGCTGGCCCACAAGCATGGCGTGACGCTGCGCCAGTCCTATCAGCGGGTCGGCAAAAGCGCGCTGATCCGCTATCAGCGCCATGCCCATGCCCGGCAGTTCAAGCGCGCCAGGCGCGCGCTGCGGACGTTGCGCACCTATCTCGGGCGGGTGATGCGCGACATCGGCCGCAAGACCGGTGCCGACGCCAGCCTGCGCGCGCGCTTCGCCCAGCCACTGGCCCTGGCACGCCGGGTGCACGCGCAGCGCTATCGCCAGCGCGGCCCCAAGGTCTACAGCCTGCATGCGCCGGAGGTCGAATGCATCGCCAAAGGCAAGCCGCACCAGCCGTATGAGTTCGGCGTCAAGGTCTCGATCGCCACCCCGCTGCACCGCTGCCGCGGCGGGCAGTTCGTCGTTCCTGTCGCGGCCTTGCCGGGCAATCCCTATGACGGCCATAGCCTGGCCACGGTGCTCCCGGCGATTACCCGCCAGATCGGCACCGCGCTGATCCGCGTCATCACCGATGCCGGCTACCGCGGTCACAATGCGCCGCCCGCGCAGGCATCGTGCGTCTATACATCCGCACAGAAGCGTGGCGTCACCGCCGAGATCAAGCGCGAGCTGCGCCGCCGGCCCGCCGTGGAGCCGGTGATCGGCCATCTCAAGGAGGACCATCGCATGGGCCGCAACTATCTTGCCGGGCGCGCCGGCGACGCCGCCAATGCCGTGCTCGCCGCTGTCGGCTACAACTTCAGGCTCCTGCTGGTCTGGCTGGCAGGGCTTGGGCAGCTGCTTCCCACGCTTGTTCGCAGCGCTGGCACGGCGGCACCGAATGCACGTTACGCTACCTGATCAGATTACTTCACAGACGACTATATAGCCTGCTTCAGCTTTGCGGAGGCCCGACGAGGCTTTCGGGCGACCGAGATTGGCGCAAGCTGTCGCCGAGGTGCTGCACCGCTTATGTCCGCTCTCCACCCGAAGCTGCCATTTGCCCCCTTGTCGAGCGCCGGGCGGTTGTAGTCCCGCGGCAGCACGCCCTTCAGCGCCGGGTTGTCGGCCTCGATCGCCGCCATCGCCTCGTCGATCAGCTTGCCGATGCCGGGCTGCGGCGCGTTGGCCTGCAGGTGCGACCAGCGGGCTTCCTTCGGCACCCAGAAGATGTTTTCGCCCAGGTATTCGTCGCGGTCCTCGGCGGCGACGGGGTCTTCCCGCAGCAGCGCGGCGTGCCGGGCCTCGAACGCCAGCGAGATGTGGCGCAGGAAGACCAGGCCCAGGACGACGTGCTTGTAGTCCGACGGCTCCAGGTTCTTGCGCAGTTTGTCGGCGGCCAGGAACAGGTCGCGTTCCAGCGCCGGCTGGGGGGGGCGGCGGTCTTGCGGGGGCGGCCTTTCGCCATGACGTCCTCGGAATCCGGTGTCGTTCTGTGTGAACGATTATGACGTATAGAGAAATATGTCGATACGCGATTCAGCCGGCGCGTGTCGTGGCGCGCCCGTTCACAAGCGGCAGTGCCCGGCTTGTGCCGCGAGGCGCGGCGCGGCGGCCGATGGCTCTGCCCCGGGAAGCCTGGCCACGGCTCCGCACCCGCCACGCTTGTTCTTTGTTCGTTCAACAGCCTGCGGTAGAGGGCGGCAAAATCCGGCGCGCATGACACGCCCGGGACGTCGCCGCCCGCGATCGGCTCCCGGCACCGGGCCCGCCGCCGCTTACCCAACCGTCATGCCGGCCGATCCGGTGACGGTTCCCAGGCCTGGCCTGGCCTGTGCGCCCGATCGGCCGCCGCCGGGCCGCGCGCCGGGCCTCCCCCGGAAACGGACACCCACGCCGACCGAGCGCCTTCATTCCACCCGTCAGGCGCCGGGCGGTGGCTGGAACAGCGCCGGCGTCAGCGCCGGGGCCGTGTCGATGCCGGACAGGCGCATCGTCAACGTCCGCCCGTGCGCGTCGGTCACCGCCACCGCGATCAGCCGGAGCGGCCGATCGGCGAAGGTCAGCATCAGGTTGCCCTGCGACGCGTAGCCGGTCTTCTCCAGGGTGATCTGGACCATGCCCGGCAGCCTGGCCAGGCTCGCGACGGTGATCGGGCCGGACAGGTTTATCGTGGGCGTCAACAGCATGCCCAGCGGCGTGCGCGACACCGGCATCGTGGTGGTCGCGCCGGTGCTGCGATCGACGACCAGCACCTGGCCGTCGGCGATCACCATCACGCGCCGCTCGGCGTCGGTGTAGTCGATCCGCAAATGCCCGGCCGGACGGTCCAGCCAGACGGTGCCGGCGTCGGGGCCGAAGGAGCCGTACTGGATGAAATGCGCCTCGAACCGCGGAATGCTGTTCAGGTAGGCGGCGATGCGGTCAACCTCGGCCTGATCGGCGGGCGTCAGTTGCGGCCTTGGCGGCGTCGCGCAGGCCGCGAGCAGGACAGGCAGGATGACGGCGAACGCGGCGCATCGCGCGGACGCCAGGATGCGCGAGATGACAGCGCTACAGTGTCTCAACGGCGTGCTCCGTAACGAATAGAGGTGTCGGCCAGCCCCCGGCACGGCCGCAGCCTGGCCGGCTGCCGGGTGCTTCCGGAGTCCGCCGGGTGCGGGACAGCAGCCCGGACGACCGCGAGGCCCATCAGTGTCGCATAAGCGGACCGGATGGCTATAGCAAACCGCAGGCAGGGTGAGGCGGATCGGCGGCGTGCCTTCATCGTCATGGTGGGCACACGCCTCCCATCCAAGGCTTGCGGTGCTAATATCGGCCAAAGGGGAGGATGGCGGGCCGGCGCCCACCATGACGACAGGGCAGCGGCTGCGCACCCCGGCCTGCCTCCGGTTTGCCCGGGGGACCGGACGATCGCCTGGACATGCTGGTACCGGCGGCGGCCCATGCCGCGACCGCGCGGCAGGCCGCCAGGGCACTGCTCGGTTGGTGCCGGCGGCCCGCCGCGTTGCGTGCCCCTGCGGATCATTCCCGCAAGGCACCCGGTCATCCATGGCGATCACCCCAGCCGGCCGACGGCGCCGACCATCAGCTCGATCTGCCGGGCGATGCGGGCCAGCGTCTCGGAGCCCTGCCCGGGCGGCCGCGGCTGCAGGGTGGTTTCCCCGTTCGCCAGGCTGTGCAGCGAACCGGCGATCCAGTCGCGCCAGGCCCGCAAGGCCTCGGCGCCCAGGCTGGCGGCAAGCGCCGGGTCGTGGTGCAGCGTCGTCAGCCGCCCGGCGCAGCGGCGCAGGGCGGCGTCGATGACCATCGCCGCTTCCAGCTTGTCTGGGTTGCGGCGGCTCGGGTCGAGCAGCGCGCGGGTGATCAGCGCCTCCAGGGTGTTGCTCGCGAGGCCGGCCGCGCGCCGCGCCTGGCCCACGGCCGACGTGGTGGCCTCGCCCAGCAGCAGGGAGAAATCCGCCCGGGCGTAGGCGCCGTGCGCGGCGATGGCGTTGCGCACCTCGCCCGCCACCAGTTCCCGCTCCCGGCTGGGCCACAGCAGGAAGCCGGCGGCAACGGCGATCAGGCCGCCCAGCGTGGTCAGGGCCGCCCGCATGACGGCGATCTGCCACTCGCCGGCGCCGGGCGCGCCGGTTTCCACCAGCAGCACGACCAGCGGCGTCAGCGCCAGCATGAACATGCCCAGGCTGACGGCGCGGACCGCCAGGGCCAGCATCGCCAGCGGGAACATCGCCACCGCGATCGTCAGCGGCGTGGTGCAGACCAGGCCGACCAGCGCCGCCAGGACTCCGCCGGCGGCGGTGCCGGCGATGCGCTCGATGGCGCGGGTGAAGGTCAGCGAGTAGTACGGCTGCATGGTCGCGACGATGGTGATGGTCAGCCAGTGGTCGTATGGCGTGAACCACAGCATGGTGAACAGCAGCGCCGGCGCGGCGGTCAGGGCGCTGCGCAGCGCGTGCCGCAGGGCAGGGGACTGCCAGTTCAGGTTGGCGCGCGCCGGGCGGACGACCTGTTGCCAGCGCGGCAGCGCCTGCGCGGCCAGCCCGGCGTCGGGCAACTGGCCGGCCGGCGTGACCACCGTATGAGCGATCCGCAGCCGATCGGCGATGCCAGTGACCACCCGGGGGACCAGGGAACCGGGCGGCAGCGCGGCCAAATCGGCGATGAGGGCGTCGATGGCGCGGTCGATCCGCCGGTGGGTGTGGATGTCCTCGGTCAGCACCGCGCGGGCCAGGACCAGCAGCACCGGGCGCATCCGCCGCAGGATCCGGGTGGCCGCCTGCCGCTCGGCCGTCGAGCCGTGTTCCAGCAGGTCGCTCAGCGCGATCAGGCTGCCGAAGATCTGCTCGGCGGTTTCCAGGCGGATCACACCCTGGGCGGCGCGGTGGCTGGCGGCGCCGCGCGCCCGCAGCGTGTCCATGACGACGGTCCGCGCCGCCTCGATCGCTTCGCGCGCGCGGCGGCGGTGGATGCGGGCGTGCGCGTCCCAGTCGGCGTCGCTGGCGCCGGGCGTCCGCGCCAGGGTTTGCAGGTCCCCCACCAGGTGCGAGAGCTGCCGATACGCCTCTGCCACCGCCCGGCGGGCCGGCAGGAACGGGTAGATCCGCCAGATCACCATGGTGAGCAGCGTCGCCCACAGGGCGCCGCCGATGAACGCCAGGGCGATGATGGCGGCCTGGGCGAGGCTGGTGTCGCCGCGGTCGAGCGCGAGGATCTGCACCGTGGCGAGCAGGGCGCCAAGCTGCTGCGGCGCCTGGCCGTAGACGCGGGCGAACGAGGCGCAGAACAGGCCCAGCACGCCCAGCGGCAGGGCGAAGCCCGGCTCCAGGGCGCGCACCAGGCCGAAGCCGGCGGTGACCAGGGCGCCCAGCAGGGTGAAGCTGAGCAGCACCGGGACACGGCGGCGGATCGGCCCCCCGGGATCGCAGATGCAGGTCAGCAGCGCCGCCAGCGCGGCCTCGCGGAGCGGCGGAAAGTGCAGGAACTGCCCGGCGGCGATGATGACCGACACCGACAGGGCGGCGCGGACGCCCTCCGCCAGGCTGGTTGCCCGCAGGTTGACGGCGATTGGCAGCCGCGCCAGGTCCGGAGCCGTCGGCTTGGCCGGCATGGGGTTTACGGACGCCGATCGCGAAAGAAGGCGCGCAGCAGGGCGGCGGAGTCGGTTTCGCGCACGCCGCCGATGACCTCCGGGCGATGGTGGCAGGAGGATGCGTCGTAGATGCGCGGGCCGTGCTCGACTCCGCCGCCCTTGGGGTCGTAGGCGCCGAACACCAGGCGGCGGATGCGGAACAGGCTGATGGCCTGGGCGCACATCGGGCAGGGCTCCAGGGTGACGACCAGGTCGCAGCCGATGAGGCGGGGGCTGCGCTGGCGTTGTGCCGCGGCGCGCAGGGCGAGGAGTTCGGCATGGGCGGAGGCGTCGCTGTCGGCTTCCGTGCGGTTGCCGGCGCGGGCGAGGATGCCGCCGCCGGGGCCGAGGACGACGGCGCCGACGGGGATTTCGCCCCGCGCGGCGGCGGCGCGGGCCTCGGCGAGGGCTTCGTCCATGGGGTCTGGGATCATGTGGCGGGCCCGGGGTGATGGGATCGATGGCAGGGCAATCGCACTTCAGAATAGTGCCAGGAGGCGAGCGAGATAGGCGTTGTCCCAGGCGGCCTTCTGGAACTTGCCGCGCAAGGCGTCCTTGTCGCCGTTCGTCTGCATGACATTGATGGCCATG
>NZ_NHRY01000026.1 GCF_002937115.1 Rhodopila globiformis
CCAATCGCCGCTCGCCGCGGACCTACGACCGCGACCTCTACAAGGCGCGCCATCTGATCGAAAATTTCTTCGCCAGGCTCAAGCAGTTCCGTGCCATCGCAACCCGCTATGACAAGACTGCCCGCAACTTCCTCGCCGCGGTCCACCTCGCCGCCGCCGTCGTTTGGCTTAATTGACGACACGCCCTAAGCCACTAAGAATCAGCCTGACCAGCAGCGCCGCCAGGCCGATCGGCATTCTACCGGATGTTTCGAGGTGTTGCCGACCTTCAGGACCCGCTGGAGTGGAGGATCATTCAGGCTCGGGCTCTGAGCCGGGAATGATTTTGAAACCGGTTGCCCAGGCCATACAAGCTTCCGCCCCCTAACCTCAGGCCAGCCGCCCGTGGCAGTGCTTGTACTTCTTCCCCGACCCGCAGGGGCACGGCGCGTTGCGCGGCGTGGCTGCCCAGGTGCTCTGGTCGTTCGGATCGACCGCCGGGGTCCGGACCATCGACGCCACCGCAACGCCCTGACTGCCACTATCAATCGGCTCGCCGGTCAGGGCCGAAACCGGTTCGGCGTGGCTTTCCACCATCTGCACCCGCACCGGCTCGGGCGCGACCGGGCGATCCGGCGCGATCTCGACGCGCGACAGCAGGGTGGTCACCCGCTCCTTCAGGTCGGTCAGCATCGCGTTGAACAGGGTGAAGGCTTCCGACTTGTACTCGTTCAGCGGGTCGCGCTGGCCATAGGCGCGCAGGCCGATGCCCTGGCGCAGGTGGTCGAGCGCATACAGATGCTCCTTCCACACCGCATCCAGCGTCTGGATCAGCAGGCTTTTTTCGATGAAGCGCATCAGGTCGGGACCCATGTTGGCCGCCTTCGCCGCCATCGCCTCATCCACCGCCCGCTGGATTCGCTCGCGCAGGTGGGTCTCGTCGATCCCCTCTTCCCGGCCCCAGGCGTCGATCGGCAGCGCCAGGTTGAACACGCGCCCGACGTCCTCGGTCAGCTCGGCCAGTTGCCACTGCTCGGCGAAGGCCTTCTCCGGCACCCGGGCGACGACCATGTTGACCAGCACTTCCTCGCGCATGTCGGCAACGGTCTCGGAGACGTCGGTGGCGCGCATGTACTCCTTGCGCTGGGCGTACACCTCCTTGCGCTGGTCGTTCATGACGTCGTCGAACTTGAGGACGTTCTTGCGCATGTCGAAGTTGCGCGCCTCGACCTTCTTCTGCGCCTTCTCCAGGGCCTTGTTGATCCAGGGATGGACGATCGCCTCGCCCTCCTTCAGCCCGAGCCGCTGCAGCATCCCGCCCATCCGCTCGGAGCCGAAGATGCGCATCAGGTCGTCTTCCAGCGACAGGAAGAAGCGCGACCGGCCCGGGTCGCCCTGGCGGCCCGAACGGCCGCGCAGCTGGTTGTCGATGCGGCGGCTTTCGTGCCGCTCGGTGCCGACGACGAACAGGCCGCCGGCGTCCTTCACCTTCCGGTGGGCGGCTTCGATCTCCGCGTGGATCTCGGCTTCCTTCGCGGCGCGGGCGGCTTCGTCGTGGATGTTCGCCAGTTCCTTGCGCAGGCGGACTTCCAGGTTGCCGCCCAGCTTGATGTCGGTGCCGCGGCCGGCCATGTTGGTGGCGATGGTGATGGCGCCGGGCGCTCCCGCATCCGCCACGATGCCGGCTTCCTGCTCGTGGAAGCGGGCGTTCAGCACGCTGTGCGGGACCTTCTTCTTCTTGAGGATTTCGCTGATCACCTCGCTCTTCTCGATCGAGGTGGTGCCGACGAGCACCGGCTGGCCCTTCTCCCGCGCCTCGGCGATCAGCGCCGCCAGCGCCTCATACTTTTCGGCGGCGGTGCGGTAAACCTCGTCATCCTCGTCGTTGCGCATCACCGGCACGTTGGTCGGGATTTCGATCGCGTGCAGCCGGTAGATTTCCTCGAACTCGTCGGACTCGGTCATCGCCGTGCCGGTCATGCCGGACAGCTTGGGATACAACCGGAAGTAGTTCTGGAAGGTGATCGAGGCCAGCGTCTGGTTCTCGGCCTGGACAGTGACGTGCTCCTTCGCCTCCAGCGCCTGGTGCAGGCCTTCCGAATAGCGGCGGCCTTGCATCATGCGGCCGGTGAACTCGTCGATCAGGATGATCTGGTCGTCGCGAACGATGTAGTCCACGTCGCGGGCGAACAGCGTGTGGGCGCGCAGCGACTGCTGCACGTGGTGCACGACCGAGACGTTGAAGATGTCGTACATGTTGCCTTCGGTCAGCACGCCGGCCGCGCGCAGCATGTCCTCGACCGTCTCGCTGCCGTCCTCGGTCAGCGACACCGTGCGCTGCTTCTCGTCCTTCTCATAGGTGGACTCGTCCTTGACCAGTTCCTTCACCACGGCATCGACGCGGCGGTAGAGGTCGGAGCTGTCCTCGGCGGGGCCGGAGATGATCAGCGGGGTGCGCGCCTCGTCGATCAGGATGGAGTCCACCTCGTCGACGATGGCGTAGAAGAAGTCGCGCTGGACCATGTCCTCCAGCCGGTACTTCATGTTGTCGCGCAGGTAGTCGAAGCCGAACTCGTTGTTGGTGCCGTAGGTGATGTCGGCGTTGTACTGGGCGCGCTTGGTTTCCTCGTCCTGGCCGTGCACGACGACGCCGACGCTCATGCCGAGGAACTGGTAGATCTGGCCCATCCACTCGCCGTCGCGGCGGGCGAGGTAGTCGTTGACGGTGACGACGTGCACGCCCTTGCCGGCGAGCGCATTGAGGTACACCGGCAGGGTGGCGACCAGGGTCTTGCCTTCGCCGGTCTTCATCTCGGCGATCTTGCCGTCGTGCAGCACCATGCCGCCGACGAGCTGCACGTCGAAGTGGCGCTGCCCCAGCGTGCGTATCGCAGCCTCCCGCACCACGGCGAAGGCTTCCGGCAGCAGGTCGTCCAGGGTGGCGCCGTCGGCCAGGCGCTGACGGAATTCCACCGTCTTGGCGGCGAGGGCCTGGTCGGACAGGGCCTTCATCCCCGCTTCCAGGGCGTTGATCTGCGGCACGCGCCGCTGATACGCCTTGAGCGAGCGGTCGTTGGCGGAGCCGAAAATGGCGCGAGCGATTGAGCCGAGCATGCGTACCTTCCAAGGGGCGACCGGGCGCAGACAACCGGACGCGCGGCGTTCAGATAAGACCCGGATGCCCCAGGGTCAACGACCGCGACGTTTTCGCCGCCGATTGGCCGGCGGCTGGGGGTAGCTTACAGGCATATCGGCGGTTCGGGAACCGCCCGGATCGCGGGATCGGGCGGTCCCCCTGCCGGCGGCTCAGAACGGAATGCGCGCGCTCAGCAGCCAAGCGTGGTTGTAGACCGGGGTCAGCACCGGCTTGTAGACCTGCTCCGGCGTGACGGCGAACTGGTAGCCGACGCCGATGATCGCCTTCACCCGGTGATAGATGGGGAAGCGGCCGAAGATGATGCCGGGGGTGAGGAAGATCTGGTTCTTGCCGGCGCGCACGCCGTTGAGCCACAAGGTATGGCTGAATTCAAACTCCGGCCAGAAGTACGTGGCGAAATGGTACTGCAGGGCGACGTTGGTGACCAACGCAGTGCCGATGACGTTCTGGTGCGCCAGCGGGATCGGAATGCCGAAGGTCGCCTGGATGTCGAAGTCGCCCCACCCCTTGCCGCCGGCGATCGTCGGCGTGATCACCCAGGCGTTGTTGCTGAAGGCTTCCGAGCCGACAGGCGCCTGGACGCCGAAGAAGGTGGTGAGGATATAGTTGCCGTCCTGCTCGTTGGCGCTGAGCAGGCGCTGCTTGACGATGAAGAACGGAGCATCGCCCCAGCCGGTCGCCGGTTTCCTGGTGTACCGCTCGATATAGGATGGCGGGTTGAGTAGGATTTCGTTCGTCGTGGTCGGGATCAGCTCCAGGCCCTTGCCGCTGCCGAAGGTGTTCTCCTCGGCGCCGTTGCCCAGGCTCTGCCAGTACTGGTCGTAGCGCACTTCTTGCTCGAGCCGCGGGGTGACGGTGACCAGCGGCGTCATCCAGTGCGGCTGGCTGGCCTGTGCCTGCTCGACGCGGGCGAACCAGTTGCGGAAATAGTCGCCGACGGACGACGACGTCGGCGCATCGGTGGTGGCCGGCGCCGCGGGCGCGGCACCTTGCTGGGCCACCTGCTGCCAGTCAGTCGGGAGCGCCAGCTACAAGGGCTGGCGGGTCGCGCCATCGGTATCCGCCGCCTGCGCCGCCACGGCGAGAAGCAGCAAGGGGAAAGCGGCCGCGATCACGTGGGAAACCGTGCGTGCCAAGTCTGTACCTCCGCAATATCGAGAATCGTGTCCGGCCCGGCGGGACCGACAGCTCACGCTATATCCAGAGTGACATATCGAGAAAGAGTGTGCAGTCCTTTGGCACAGATTTCCTGCACCTCCGGCACCTGATTCTTTGCCGCGTTGTAAGCGCAACACACATGTTGCCGGGATATAGCGCGACGCCCGGTCGGCTGGCTGTGGCAGCCCCGGATGAACCGATAAGCGGCATCGACCCGGGGCCGAGCGGCTGGCGCACGACGGCTTGCCGGCACGGGCTATGGCGATGCGAAGCGAGAATCAGGGCGTGCGGGGGGCCGGCCGGGACACGGAATTTGGGTTTGCGCCCGGCGCCCGTTCTGATATGGAGTGGCGACCTGACGCGGAGAGATGGCCGAGCGGCTTAAGGCGCACGCTTGGAAAGCGTGTGTACGTGCAAGCGTACCCAGGGTTCGAATCCCTGTCTCTCCGCCAGCTACGCCGGCCACTGCCATGAGATCAAGGCTGTCGCTGGCGACAGCAAACCGCAGGTCGATAGGGACAGGGCGACAGCGTTCCCCCTCCGTCATGGCCTGGCCTGTCCGCATAGGCGGTCACTTAAGCGGCCGGGTGCGAGGCACCGCCCCGTCGTCATGGCGGCCGCAGGGCCGCCATCCACGCCTTACGGTGCTGATATCAGCAAAAGGCGTGGATGGTGGGCCTCCGCCCACCATGATGGGGTAGCAACGGCCGTGCTCCTGGCCGCCTAAGTCAACGCCTGTGTGGCCTGTCCGGGCCATGACGATGAAGACAGGCCGCCTCGGCGTCCCAACTCACCTGCGGTCTGCTGTGGTAAGTTGGCGCCCATGCGGCATCACCCGACGGTTCAGGGCACCACGACGACAGTCGGTGGCTGGTAATAGGGCGGTGGCGGCGGCGGGTAGTAGGGCCTTGCCGCGGCGGCGCCCACCACGGCGCCGGTCGCCACGCCCGCCACGAATCCTGCGCCGGCCGGATAGGCCGGCGGTGGCGGTGGTGGTCGATAGCCATAGGCCGGGGGCCGGTAGCCATAGGCAGGCGGCCGGTGCGCATCGGTGGTGGCCGGCGCCGCGGGCGCGGCACCTTGCTGGGCCACCTGCTGCCAGTCAGTCGGG
>NZ_NHRY01000027.1 GCF_002937115.1 Rhodopila globiformis
TCCCATTTGGTGTGATTTAGGCTCTCGAATTCGTCCATTGATGGAACTCCATCAGCGTGTGCTTTGGCGGCTCACGCTCCAGAGTTTCATTGATGGGCGAACCGGGGCCTACCCCCGCAAATGTCAAACTGCTGCTGCCTCCCCGGCAGAGCCGGGGGAACTCCCGGTTACGTTAGTGCGTCAAGTTTCGCAAACAAAAGTTTCGATGTGCCCGAGAGCGCGTCCAATTTGGAGGCTATCTTGCCATGAATCGCCCATGAAATCGAGTGGGTGTATATAGAATGGTAAAATCGAGATATATCGGTTTTAACAATATATCTATAGGCGGACATCTCCTTGTATAAGATGACCGCAAGATCACGATGCGATGTGATTTCGATAGCCCTATCGATAAACGGTGTCGGTTCTGGGGTTGACCTTGAATAATTTGATTTTGCAAAGTGAGTTTCGATTTCTCCCCAATGCTTTGATATAAAGAGAGAAATGTCATGAAAACTTTCTGGATGCGGGAAACCGAAGGTCCGCCGTTGATTTGCACGCTTGGTCGCACTATACTCGGCGACCTTCGTTCTACCTTGCGGGCCTTTTTTTCCGATGTAATCCGACTTACCAAGCTTTAGGACGAACTCGCCAAACTGCTTTGTCGAAAAGACAGGCGGAAGAACCTCTGGAAGGTAACCCCTGCAAAGCAACTCACCCCAATCGAGCATCGATTCTTTCCTGGTAACGCCTTTTGCACTCCAAGGGTCCGGACCGGCTTCTGTCCGCCTCAGGTTGCTCTGATACCAAATTCTTCCTACAATGGAATAGACACTCGTGGCAACAGCGAGGTGATAAAACGCCTCAGACACGGGTCGAGCAGGTGGCGACGGAAGGCCGCATCGAAATGACAGTTGTTCCCTACGGCGCGATCAAGCCAATCAGCGCAAACCGGCGACAGAGCGGCGCCTTCGGCATGCAATTGCGCGTCGCCGATTGAGACGCTGGACGAGAATCAATCTCATGTGCATAAGATCATCCGATCATACACACTGCTAACCCTCACATGCGCACGAACATCGACATCGACGACAACCTGCTGACCGAAGCGATGGCCGCGACCGGCTTGCCGACCAAAAAGGCGACCGTCGAGGAAGCCCTGCGCCGCCTCGTGCAAAGCGCCCGCCGCCGCAAGGCGCTGGCCGACATGGCGGGGCTTGGCTGGGAAGGCGACCTGGACGCCATGCGGGAAGGCCGAGACGCTGATCGGCAGCCGTGATCGTCGTCGACAGCTCCGCCTGGATCGCCAACCTGCGCGGCCTGGCAACACCGGTCGTGCGTCGGCTGCGCGAGACCGTCGATACCGCGGACGACCAGATCCTCCTCGGCGACATCATCCTGCTGGAGGTCCTGCAAGGCGCCCGCGACGACGCGCATGCCGCCCGGATACAGCGCGCGCTGGAAACCTACCCGATCGCCCCGATGCTCGATGCCGACCTCGCGGTCCAGGCGGCGCGGAACTACCGGCGGCTGCGAGCGCTCGGCATCACCATCCGCAAGACGGCCGACATCATCATCGGCACCTTCTGCATCGCCGGCGGCCACGCGCTGCTGCACGACGACCGTGACTTCGCCGCAATGGAACACCACCTCGGCCTCTCCGTCATCGCCCCCTGACCCCACCCGCCAAATTGGACAACCCCTCCCGCATGGTGTGCAATCCCCCCGGACCACCACACAACGAGAGGAAACCCCATGGCCCAGCCCCCCTCCTCCGCCGCGCGCGACCGCGTCCGCAACACCGTGCCGAAGATGATCGAAGTCACCGAGAACGTCCTGTTCGGCGACATCTGGGAACGCAAGGAACTCTCCAAGCGCGACCGCAGCCTGGTCACCATTGCCGTCCTCACCGCCACCTACCGCCCGGAGCAGCTCCGCGGACATTTGCAGCGGGCCCTTGATAACGGCCTCACCAAGACCGAGATATCCGAAATGATCACCCACGTGGCGTTCTACGCCGGCTGGCCCGCCGCGATGTCCGCCGCCAACATCGCCCGCGAAATCTTCGAGGCCAATCCATGAAAGCCGGCTTCATCGGCCTCGGCACCATGGGCGCCAGCATGGCCGCCAACCTGCAGAAAGGCATCCAGCCGCAAGGCCACACCGTCCTCGTTTACGATATCCGCGGCGAGCCCGCCGCCGCCACCCACCTGCGCAACGGCGCCGTCTGGGCCGACAGCCCGGCGGCGATCGCCGAAGCCTCCGACATCATCTTCACCTCCCTGCCCGGCCCCGCCGAGTTCGATGCCGTCACCTACGCCGAGAACGGCCTGCTGGCCGCCATCCGCCCCGGCGCCGCGTATTTCGACCTGACAACGAACTCGCCCACCACCGTGCGCAAGGCGCACGCGGACTATCAAAGAAAAAATGCCTACCTGTTCGACGCCCCGGTCAGCGGCGGCCCCCGCGGTGCGCAGACCGGCAAGCTCGCCATCTGGTGCGGCGGCGACCAGTCCGTGTTTGAGAAGCACAAGCCGGTGCTGGACACCATCGGCGACCAGGCGCAGTACATCGGCCCCATCGGCGCCGGCTCGGTCGCCAAGCTGGTGCACAACTGCTACGGCTACATCGCCACCGCCGCGGCGGCCGAGGTGTTCAGCATGGGCGTCAAGGCCGGCATCGAGCCCCTCGCCATCTGGCACGCCGTCCGCCAGGGCGCCATCGGTCGGCGCGGCGCGTTCGAGTCGCTGACCGACCAGTTCCTGCCCAACCAGTACGAGCCCCCCGCCTTCGCCCTGAAGCTCGCGCACAAGGACGTATCGCTGGCCACCGCCCTGGGGCGGGAGCTGAACGTGCCGATGCGGCTGGCCAACCTGGCGCTGGCCGATCTGGCCGAGGGGCTGAACCGCGGCTGGGGCGCCCGCGACTCCCGCGCCATCATGCTGTTGCAGACCGAACGGGCCGGGGTGGAGATCAAGGTCGACCCGCAACGCCTGGCTGAAGCGATCGAGAACCGGGCCAAAGGGGGGTAGCGACTTGCAAACCGGGACGTGCCACAAAATATGGGGTATGATGCGCGTCCCTATGAGAGAAATCCTATTATGACCTGGCCGAACCCGTCGCGTTCCCCAACCGGACACGCCCCAACCGGATGCGCATATGTCCGGTAGCAGCCTGTTCGGCGAAATCCGCCGCCTCGCCCGCACCTCCGGCGCCGTCGGCGGCATCGCCGCGCGCGTCGCCGGCGAGCGTGTGTTCGGCATCAAGACCGACCGCGCCGCGCACGCCGAGGACCTGAAGGCGATTCTCGGCGGCCTGAAGGGGCCGCTGATGAAGGTGGCGCAGTTCCTCTCCACCGTGCCCGACGCCCTGCCCGCCGAGTACGCCGAGGAGCTGGCGCAGCTTCAGGCCAACGCCCCGCCGATGGGCTGGAACTTCGTCCGCCGCCGCATGAGCAGCGAGCTTGGTCCGGACTGGATGTCGAAGTTCGCGAGTTTCAGCCATGAGGCCGCCGCCGCCGCCAGCCTCGGCCAGGTGCACCGGGCCAGGTTGCATGATGGTACCGACGTCGCCTGCAAGCTGCAGTACCCCGACATGCCCAGCACGGTCGAGGCCGACCTGCGGCAGATGAAAATGGCGATGGCCGTGTACCATCGTATGGACAACGCCATCCAGCAGGACGAGATCTACAAGGAACTCCGCGAGCGCCTGCGCGAGGAACTGGATTACGAGCGCGAGGCCGCGCAGATGCGCCTGTATGGCCTGATGATGCGGGACTACCCCAGCGTCCACATCCCGGTGCCGCTGCCGCAGTTCAGCACCAAGCGCCTGCTGACCATGACGTGGCTCGACGGCCGCCCGCTGATGCAGCGCCTGGGCGAAGACCCGCCGCAGGAGGAGCGCAACCGGATCGCCGAGGCGCTGTTCCGCGCCTGGTACGTGCCGTTCTACCGCTACGGCGTGATCCACGGCGACCCGCATCTGGGCAACTACCAGGTGCGCCCCGATGCGTCAGTCAATCTGCTGGACTTCGGCGCCATCCGCGTCTTCCGCCCCAAGTTCGTCCGCGGCGTGATCGAGCTGTTCGAGGCCGTGCGCGACAACGACGACGCCAAGGCCCGGCACGCCTACGAAAGCTGGGGCTTCGCGGAGCTCTCGCAGGAGAAGATGGACATCCTGAACCTGTGGGCCCGCTTCCTTTATGGCCCGCTGACCGACGACCGCACCCGCCGTATCCAGGAAACCGACGACGTGCAGTACGGGCGCGAGGTCGCCGAACGGGTGCACGCCGGCCTGAAGCGCACCGGTGGCGTCATGCCGCCGCGCGAGTTCGTGCTGATGGACCGCTCCGCCATCGGCCTCGGCGGCGTGTTCCTGCGCCTCAAGGCCGAGCTGAACTGGTGCCGCCTGTTCCAGGACCTGATCGCCGACTTCAGTGAGGAAGCCCTCGCCGAACGCCAGGCCGCCGTCCTGGCCGAGGCGGGGGTCCCCGCGGCACGGTAGCGATGGGACGGCCCGAACCACGGTGCGCCGCGGACAACCACCCGGCCGGGTCCGTTCCCCCTCGTCACGGCCGGGCGCGTCAGGATAGGACAGCGGCCGGAGAAGGATTTGGCGCCGCGGCCGTTCCCTCACCGTCATGGCCGGGCGTGTCCCGGCCATGCCCCCCCCCAACCGTCGAAGCGCAGATGGCCGGGACACGCCCGGCCATGACGGTGAGGGAAAAGACCTTGCTCCGCCGGACGCCCTATCCTGATACGCATGGCGACGCGTCCGGCCATGACGGCGGGGTGACGACCTCGCTCCGTCGGTCGCTATCCCCACCCCGGCGGCCGCCCGAAAGAAAGTCACGCCACCCCGCCCGTTTGTGCCACACTCAGGCAACACGAACGCGCGACAGCCGATAGCAGACCGTGTCATCGCCTCAGCCCACGCTCGGATTGACGGCCGCGGAGCACCGGGTCCCGGTGCTGCTGCCCTACCCGTTCCCGGGCCCGTTCGATTACCGCGTGCCGCCGGGGCTGGAGCCGAAGCCCGGCGACGTCGTGATCGTGCCGCTCAACCGGCGCGAGGAAATCGGCGTCGTCTGGGACGCCCCGCCCGATGCCGCGGTGCCGGCGCAAAAGCTGAAATCCGTCGTCAGCATCCTCGACACCCCGCCGATGACGGAATCGCTGCGCCGCTTCGTCGACTGGATCGCCGCCTACACTCTCACCCCGCCCGGCGAGGTGATGGCGATGGCGCTGCGCGTCGTCTCCGGCGTCACCAGGCCGGTGGTCCGCTATCGCCGCGCCGAAACCCCGCCGGCGGTGCGCCTGACCCCGCCCCGGCAGCGCGTGCTGGATGTGCTGGCGCAGCGGGAGCCCCTGCTGGCCGGGGACCTGCTGCCGGCGGCGGACGCCAGCCCTGCCGTGCTGCGCGGCATGGTCGAGGCGGGGCTGGTCGTCACCGAACTTCTCAGCCCGGGTTCGCCCTTCCGGATCCCCGACCCCGACCACCC
>NZ_NHRY01000028.1:0-9085 GCF_002937115.1 Rhodopila globiformis
GAGCCACACGATCAGCGGTCAGGCCGCAACCGCGGGTCGGGAACGGCCGCCACGCCAAGAGCGGTGGATGGCAGCTTCGCGCCCCAGCATCCCCGGAACCCGCCATTCCGCTCCCAGCCAGTTCCGGAAATTCGGTCCCATCTGCCTGGGGCGTGATTGCACGGGGGCGCGGCATGACGGACGCGGCGCGCGAAGCGGGGGTTTACCCGAGAGGCGCTCTATAAGGCGCTGAGCGAGAACGGCGCCCCGCGTCTGACGACCTGCCTGGCGTCGCCCGTGCGCTTGGCGTGACCCTGAAGGCGCATATGGCGGCTGCGCCATAGTCCCCGGACAGTGCGCCACCTCAAAGCATGTCCTCGAACTTCTCCCTCGTGACGATCCGGAAATTCTCCATCTGCCGTTCAATTCCCTGCAGTATAATTGGAGGAACCTCGGACCTTGATGTGGACACAGACACCACAAGCCCTGAAACCGGGTGCCGCAGGAGCATGTGCGATCCCTCGGAAGCCTGCGTCTCAACGAAGCCCAACTGTGGCAATGCGTGCAGAAAGTCGTGCGTCGATACACCGTTCCTACGCATGAGGCACCCCGCCGATTCCCGCAAGGACGCGTGCCTTGTCGGATCGCCATGATCCGATGGCGGCGAGGTCCACGCTCTGGCCTTTCGCGACACGCACCTCCAAAGACTTTCCCCGCATGGCCGATACCATGATCCTGGCCGCCTCCAGGTATTGATCCGGCCAGGGTTATCTTGGCAAGCCGCATGCCAATTTCCTCTTTCTGAACAAGGGCTTACTTGTCACCACCTGCCAAGATAACCCTGGCCGGATCAATAATTCTGCAGATACAGCCAGTACGCGACCTCCGCCTGCGCATCGAACAGCACCAGATAGACAGGACACTGCTCAGAGCCCCAGAGATCGAGGTCCGTCTTCGTGATCCGGAACAGCACCCAGGCGCTCGGATTATGAACTCGTATCCTGTTGGTCGCCTTCAACTGCACATAGACCAGGCCGTTCTCAACCTCCCCCATTGGCGTCAAAGGTGATGACAAAACGTCGTATCCATAGTCGGCCCTCATCGCCTCGAACGTGAACCCTGCCTTGACGACAAGGTAAGCAAGAACGTGAAGGCTCATGTCCGCGATGACAGGCTCCGTGGTCCGCTTCTTCCGCGCCCCCATCCGATACATCCCCACCGCAAAAGCAGCACGTTGCAGTTTCTTTACGACTGGCTGCGCGTTCTAAACCGCATCCTGACGTCCGCCAACGCCCCCGGCTCCGCCCCCCAACAAAAAGGACGGATCCAACGGCCCGCCCTCCCTGCAATACTCCCGGCAGAACGATCCGGATCAGAAATCCATATCGCTCATGCCGCCCCTCCCACCGCCGGCCGGCATCGGTGGCGCCTTCTTCTCCGGACGCCCGGCCACCATCGCCTCGGTGGTCACCAACTGGCCGGCGACCGAGGCCGCATCCACGGAGCGCACAGCCTTCGCCGGATCGGCGATGCTGGCCCTGAGCAGGTCCCTAAACGCTGCGGCCCGGGCACCGAAGCCGAGCTTGTGGTCGTCCCTCTCCGGCGTCGTGCCGGAAATTGCCGCACTGTCCGCATTTCCAATTGACATGCGGAAGGCTACAGGCTACACGGCCCCGATGATCCGGGGCTTTCGGCATTGAGGCCTCAAGCGCCTCTACGAGCTTGATGACAAAAGCGGCATTCGCCCCGATATGATCTCGAAAGTCGAGAACGTCCTGGCCGTCCTGGCCGTCCTGGACCGTGCCGGCAGTCCTGATCAGATGAACCTGCCGGGGTTCCGGCTCCACCCGCTCCAAGGCGATCGACGCGGCTTTTGGGCGGTCACTGTCCGGGCCAACTGGCGGATCGTCTGGAGGTTCGATGGTCTGGATGCGCGCGACGTGGATTTGATCGATTACCATTAGGAGATTGTGATGCCGATGAAGAACCCGCCACATCCTGGCCGCATCGTCCTGGAAGAATGCCTCCAACCTCTTGGGCTGAGCGTCAGTGCTGCCGCGAAGGCACTCGGCGTTTCGCGCAATGCCGTATCGGAACTGGTGAACGGACGGCGGGGCATTTCCCCGGAGATGGCGATCCGCTTGTCGAAGGCGTTTGGAAGCTCGCCCGAGACGTGGGCGGGGCTGCAACTCGATTACGATATGGCGCGGGCCATGAAGGACGCGGACCGGATTGACGTGCGGCGGGTGGCAATGCCTGATGCAGCCTGAGTGGCTTCGTGTCGTGGATGATGTTCGTCCCGTGGAAACCGGCAACTCTCCGTAGCCGGGCTCCAGCGTGTGCCACGGCGGATTTGCCAATTGGATGACGGGCTGCGCGTCGGATACGGGATCCGTTGATCCAGGCATGGGGTTGCCAGTCGTTGCCCGACAGAGCTCGCGGCCCCCAAACAAAAAGGGCGGACCCAACGGCCCGCCCTCCCTGCAACACTCCCGGCAGAACGATCCGGATCAGAAATCCATATCGCCCATGCCGCCCATGCCACCGCCAGCCGGCATCGGCGGCGCCTTCTTCTCCGGACGCTCGGCCACCATCGCCTCAGTCGTTACCAGCAGGCCGGCAACCGAAGCCGCATCCTGCAGCGCGGTGCGCACAACCTTGGTCGGGTCGATGATGCCGGCCTTGACCAGGTCCTTGAACTCACCGGACTGGGCGTCGAAGCCCCAGTTGTAGTCGTCCTTGTCCAGCACCTTGCCGGCGATCACCGCACCGTCCTCGCCGGCGTTCTCGGCGATCTGGCGCAGCGGGGTCTGCACCGCCTTGCGGACGATCTCGATGCCGAAGCGCTGGTCGTCGTTGTCGGCCGCCAGCTTGGACAGGATCAGCGCCGCACGCGCCAGGGCGACGCCGCCGCCCGGAACGATGCCTTCCTCGACCGCCGCGCGGGTGGCGTGCAGGCTGTCGTCAACGCGGTCCTTGCGCTCCTTCACCTCGACCTCGGTGCTGCCACCGACGCGGATGACGGCCACGCCGCCGGCCAGCTTCGCCAGCCGCTCCTGCAGCTTCTCGCGGTCGTAGTCAGAGGTGGTCTCCTCGATCTGCGCCCGGATCTGTCCGCAACGGCCCTGGATGTCGGGCTTCTTGCCGGCGCCTTCGACGATCGTGGTGTTTTCCTTCTCGATCAGGATCTTCTTGGCCTTGCCGAGATCGTTCAGCTTGACGTTCTCGAGCTTGATGCCGAGGTCTTCGCTGATCACCGTGCCGCCGGTCAGGATCGCGATGTCTTCCAGCATCGCCTTGCGGCGGTCACCGAAGCCAGGCGCCTTCACCGCCGCGACCTTCAGGCCGCCGCGCAGCTTGTTCACCACCAGGGTGGCCAGCGCCTCGCCTTCCACGTCTTCCGCGATGATCAGCAGCGGGCGGCCGGACTGCACGATGCTCTCCAGCAGCGGCAGCATCGGCTGCAGGCCGGACAGCTTCTTCTCGTGGATCAGGATGTAGGGCTGGTCCAGCTCGGCGATCATCTTCTCCGCGTTCGTGATGAAGTACGGGGAGACATAGCCGCGGTCGAACTGCATGCCCTCGACGACGTCGAGCTCGGTGGTGATGCCCTTGGCCTCTTCCACCGTGATCACGCCCTCGTTGCCGACCTTCTGCATCGCCTCGGCGATCATCTTGCCGATTTCGGTCTCGCCGTTGGCGGAGATGGTGCCGACCTGGGCGGTCTCGGCCGGGGTGGTGATCTTCTTGGTGTGCTTCTTCAGGTCCTCGACCACGGCGGCGACGGCCTTGTCGATGCCGCGCTTCAGGTCCATCGGGTTCATGCCGGCGGCGACGGCCTTGGCGCCTTCACGCACGATCGCCTGCGCCAGCACGGTGGCGGTGGTGGTGCCGTCACCGGCGATGTCGTTGGTCTTGCTGGCGACCTCGCGCACCATCTGCGCGCCCATGTTCTCGAACTTGTCGGCCAGCTCGATTTCCTTGGCGACGGTGACGCCGTCCTTGGTGATGCGCGGCGCGCCGAAGCTCTTGTCGAGCACGACGTTGCGACCCTTCGGGCCCAGGGTGACCTTCACCGCGTCGGCCAGAATGTCCACGCCCCGCAGCATGCGCTGGCGAGCGTCGCCGCCGAAGCGGACGTCCTTTGCAGCCATATGTGTATTCCTCGTGTTGAGTCTTCAGGTTGGAAGCCAGGCGTGTGAGCGCTTATGCGCCTCAGGCGGCCTTCTTCTTGGCGGAGGCGTCGATGATGCCCATGATGTCGGACTCCTTCATGATCAGGAGCTCCTCGCCATCGAGCTTCACTTCGGTGCCGGACCACTTGCCGAACAGGATCCGGTCGCCCGCCTTCACGTCCAGGGGCACCAGCTGGCCCTGTTCGTTGCGGCCACCCGGGCCAACGGCAATGACTTCGCCTTCCATCGGCTTCTCTTTGGCCGTGTCGGGGATGATGATCCCGCCGGCGGTCTTCTCCTCGGCGGTAAGGCGCCGGACGACGACCCGGTCATGCAGGGGACGGAAAGACATGTTGAACGCTCCTGAGTACGATCTCAGCCAGTGAGTGATCGGACAGCGAACAACCGACAGCGGACCTTGCAGGAAGCACCCGGGCCGATTGTTAGCACTCCCCGGTTGGGAGTGCCAGCGATCTAATGGGGCCGCCGCGATCTGTCAAGCATTTGGCAGCACTCTTTCGTGTTGAGTGCTAAGTTATTGAAAAGGTTGTGTTTCCTGTTGCAGGCCGGCGGGATTCTCCAACATGATCCCGGTAACTGGCCGAGATTGTTGGCATCCGGGCAGCCTCAGGCCAGGCGATGCGTCGGAAAGGAAACACCCCGCCATGAGCCTTGTCCGTCAGATGAAGGACTATCGCCTGACGACCGCTGAGATCCTCTACCACCTGCCGGACCATCCGTCCGTGCTGCAAAGCTTCATCTGGCAGGATCTTGATATCGCGCCGCAATATCCGGTGCTGCACCGGTTCCTGGATTTCTGGCAGCGGGAACTCGACGGCAACCTGCACTCCGTCCGCGTCGGCTCCGCGAAATTGATCCAGCCCGCAAAGGTGCGCCACACCGGCACTTTGCTCCACCTGCACTAGGAATCCAGCCCTGCCGCCGGCAGGAAAAAACGCAGTCGCCGGGCGGAAGCGCTTCATTCGCGCGGCGGCAGACCCTATAGAATGTGGCATGCCATTCGACGTGCAGGAATTCCCGGAAGCCTCCCGCATGGATCGCGCCGCGATGCGCCGGAATCGCCGGATCGTCGCGATCTGGCTGTTCACCGTCGCCGCCATGATCCTGGTGATGATCATCCTGGGCGGCGTGACCCGCCTGACCGGCTCCGGCCTGTCGATCATGGAGTGGGCGCCGGTAAGCGGCGCGTTGCCGCCGATGTCGGACGCGGAATGGCACCACCTGTTCGACCTGTACAAGCAGATCCCGCAATACAGCCTGGTGAACGAGGGCTTCGGGCTGGCCGGCTTCAAGCACATCTTCTGGCTGGAATGGATCCACCGCCTGTGGGGCCGGCTGATCGGCCTCGCCTTCCTGGTGCCGCTGGTCTGGTTGGGCCTGACCGGGCGGATCGAGCGCCGGCTGGTGCCGCGCCTCGTGCTGCTGTTCGTGCTGGGCGGGCTGCAGGGCGCCGTCGGCTGGTTCATGGTGGCGTCCGGATTCCTGCCCGATACCACGTCGGTGTCGGCCTACCGCCTGGTGGCGCACCTGGTGCTGGCGCTGGCCCTGTATGCCGCGATCCTCTGGACCGCGTTGTCGCTGCTGCGCCCCGCCAGCCGCCGGGTGGTGGTGCCGTTGGCACCGCGCCTGCTGGCGGCGTCCTGCGCGATCATGGTGGCGCTGACCATCGTTGCCGGCGGATTCATGGCCGGCCTGCACGCCGGGCTGACCTATAACACCTTCCCGCTGATGGACGGACAACTCGTCCCGGACGGCTGGGCCCGCCTGCAGCCGGTGCTGCGCAACCTGACCGAGAACGTCACCGCGGTGCAGTTCGACCACCGCCTGCTGGCGACGGCAACCCTGATCCTGGTGACACTGATGGCCGCGCTCGGCCCGCGCATCGGCCTGCCGCGGAGCATCTCGATCGCGCTCGCCGTCGCGGTCGGGTGCCAGTACGCGCTGGGCGTGACGACGCTGCTGCTGGTCGTGCCGGTGCCGGTGGCGGCGATGCACCAGGCCGGCGCGGTGATCCTGCTGACCACGGTGCTGGTCGCCTGGCACCGCCTGCTGCACGGGCGGCTTCCCAAACGGCCATGCGCAAAGGGTTCCCGCGCCGCGGCGCCGAAACCGGCGTGATACCCGGTGAAGCGCGATGTTTGACCAGGCTGGTAGGCAAACCGCGTGGCGCTTACCATCTGTGGACCCTCACCATGAAGGATCGCCGCCATGAGCGCCATCGCAGCCACTGACAAGCTGTTCTTCGAGCGGGCCGATGCCGCGCTGGACCGTGCCACCGCCGCCGCCATCGTCGACCAGGCGCTGCACGGCAGCGACGACGGCGAACTGTTCCTGGAGTATCGTGAGAGCGAATCGATCAGCCTCGACGACGGCCACATCCGCACGGCGAACTTCGACTCCGGCCTGGGCTTCGGCCTGCGCGCCGTCGCCGGCGAGGCCACCGGCTACGCCCATTCCGGCGAGGTGTCGGAAGACGCGCTGCGCCGCGCCGCCGCCACCGTCTCGGCGGTCGCGGCCGGCCATTCCGGCACCATGGCGGAGCCGCCGCGCGCCACCAACGCCCGGCTGTATTCCGACGCCAATCCGCTCAGCCTGATGGATTTCTCCGCCCGCACCACGCTGCTGGGCGAGATCGACGCCTATGCCCGCGGCAAGGATCCGCGGGTGAAGCAGGTGATGGCCTCGATCAGCGGCGAGTGGCAGGCGGTGCAGATCCTGCGCGCCGACGGCACGCGGGTGGCGGACCTGCGCCCGCTGGTGCGGCTGAACGTGTCGCTGGTGGTGGAGCAGGACGGGCGGCGCGAGACCGGCAGCTACGGCACCGGCGGCCGCTTCGCCTACGATTTCGTCACCCGCGAAAGCACTTGGCGCGGCGCGGTGGACGAGGCCCTGCGCCAGGCGCTGGTGAACCTGGACAGCCGCCCGGCGCCGGCCGGCGAGATGCCCGTGGTGCTCGGCCCCGGTTGGCCCGGCATCCTGCTGCACGAGGCCATCGGCCACGGGCTGGAAGGCGATTTCAACCGCAAGAAAACCTCGGCCTTCGCCGAACTGCTGGGCAAGCGCATCGCCTCCCCGGGCGTCACCGTCGTCGACGACGGCACCATGGCCGATCGGCGGGGGAGCCTGACGGTGGATGACGAGGGCACGCCGACGAACCGAACCGTGCTGATCGAGGACGGCGTCCTGGTTGGCTATCTGCAGGATCGCCTGAACGCGCGGCTGATGGGCATGCGTGCGACCGGCAACGGGCGGCGGCAGTCCTATGCGCACGCGCCGATGCCGCGAATGACGAACACGGTGATGCTGGGCGGGTCGCACACGCCCGAAGACATGATCCGGTCGGTGAAGCGCGGCCTGTACGCGGTGAATTTCGGCGGCGGCCAGGTGGACATCACGTCCGGCAAGTTCGTGTTCTCGGCCAGCGAGGCCTACATGATCGAGGACGGCAAGGTCACCGCCCCGGTCAAAGGCGCCACCCTCATCGGCAACGGCCCCGACTCGTTGGCCAAGGTCGAAATGATCGGCAACGACATGGCGCTGGACCCGGGGATCGGCACCTGCGGCAAAAGCGGGCAGGGCGTGCCGGTAGGCGTTGGCCAGCCGACGTTGAAGCTGTCCGGACTGACAATCGGTGGCACAGCCGCCTGACATTAACGCATATTCATCTGTCTACCTGAGGTAGGGGCCCGGCTGCAACATTGCAGCCGGGCTCTTTAACGTTTGTCACCAACTAGCGCTACAGTAGTTTTTTGCCAAAGACTGAAGTGCAATTTTACAATCATTGTCGCAATACTTAGCGTACGATTCGCTGTAGATGAATGACCAAAGTCATCTGGCACCAGATCAAGCATTTTTCTTGGTCCTGGCCTGACGATTTCACGTCAAGATAACGTCAAAAAAACGATAATAAATTCTCTCTCTGTGAATCTGTCTCCATCGAAGGGCCGCAGATCATTTCCCGAACGGCTCACGATGTTGGAACGCAATCAGAGAGAGGTCCGATCCATGTTTACCACTCGCATCCCGTCCGCCCATGTAATGACCACCGACTCCGGCAAGGTGCGCCTTGGTGGCTTTGCACCTGCGCTGCCGACTGTAGATGCGGCGGAGGTGCGGCTGGGTGGCTTCGCGCCTGCGCTGGCGACGGCGGATGCCGGCAAGGTACGTCTCGGTGGGTTCGCCCCGGCGCTGCCGACCGTGGATGCGGCGAAGGTTCGGCTGGGTGGTTTCGCTCCGGCGCTGGCGACGGCGGATGCCGGCAAGGTGCGTCTCGGTGGTTTCGCCCCGGCGCTGCCGGTTGCGGATGCGGCGAAGGTGCGGCTGGGTGGTTTCGCTCCGACGCTGCCGACCGCGGATGCGGCGAAGGTCCGGCTGGGTGGCTTCGCGCCTGCGCTGGCGACGGCGGATGCCGGCAAGGTACGTCTCGGTGGTTTCGCTCCGGCGCTGCCGACCATGGATGCGGCGAAGGTCCGGCTGGGTGGCTTCGCGCCTGCGCTGGCGACGGCGGATGCCGGCAAGGTGCGGCTGGGTGGGTTCGCTCCGGCGCTGCCGGTTGCTGATACGGCGAAGGTGCGGCTGGGTGGCTTCGCCCCGGCGCTGCCGATCGTGGATGCCGGCAAGGTGCGGCTGGGTGGCTTCGCTCCGGCGCTGCCGGTTGCTGATACGGCGAAGGTGCGGCTGGGTGGCTTCGCGCCCGCGTTGGCGACCACGGATGCCGGCAAGGTGCGTCTTGGTGGGTTCGCCCCGGCGCTGCCGGTTGCGGATGCGGCGAAGGTGCGGCTGGGTGGTTTCGCGCCCGTGCTGGCGACCACGGATGCCGGCAAGGTGCGTCTTGGTGGGTTCGCCCCGGCGCTGCCGGTTGCGGATGCGGCGAAGGTGCGGCTGGGTGGTTTCGCGCCCGTGCTGGCGAC
>NZ_NHRY01000028.1:9095-21819 GCF_002937115.1 Rhodopila globiformis
GTGGCTTCGCGCCCGTGCTGGCGACCACGGATGCCGGCAAGGTGCGTCTTGGTGGGTTCGCCCCGGCGCTGCCGGTTGCGGATGCGGCGAAGGTGCGGCTGGGTGGTTTCGCGCCCGTGCTGGCGACGGCGGATGCTGGCAAGGTGCGTCTCGGTGGTTTCGCCCCGGCGCTGCCGGTTGCTGATACGGCGAAGGTGCGGCTGGGTGGCTTCGCGCCCGCGTTGCCGATCCGGCGCTGACCGCCGTCGCCACGCGACACATCCGGCATCTTCCTGTAAAATGGCCAATCGGCGATGCAGACGCCGATCGGCTTGGCAGGACGCAGTGCGAGGGAGTTGCCGTCGTGAATGAACCGACTTCGCCCGATACCGTTGCGGATACGACGACTTCCGCGCCGAAGCTGATCACATTCCATCGTTTCATTCCGACAGCGCGACTGCCGCAACGGGCAGATCGATCCGCTGCCGGATCATTGCCGACGCGGGCATTCCGGTATTGCGAGCCGGCAACGTCAGCCGCCGGGTTCGGCTACTACCTGTTTCCGCCGATTGGCTTCGCGGTCCAGTGGGACGGGCACGACATCATGTGGACCTATGAGGGCGTCGGCGAGTGGTTCCCCCTCGGCGCGGTGCAGTTTCCCGGGTTCAGCGACAGCTTCGACGCGCAGGCGCCGGATGAGATCAAGGGATTTTCGCCACCCTTCCTTGGGGCCTTGCAGGAACCGGGCCTGATCCAGCTCTGGACCGGATACGTTGCCCGCACGGCACCCGGCTACAGCCTGCTGGTCCGTGCGCCCGCCAACCTGCCGCGCCGCGGCGGCTATGAGGCGTTCGAAGGCATCGTCGAGTCCGATCGCTGGTTCGGGCCGCTGATCACCAACCTGCGCCTGACCCGGACCAACGTGCCGATCGACTTCAGGCCGGACTATCCGTTGTTGCAGGTGCAACCGATTCCGCGCTTCGTTTATGAAGAGCAGCACCTCAACAACTATGAGATTGTCCCGGAAATGGCGCAACTGACCGCCGGCGACTGGGGCGACTACTACGACACCGTGGTCCGGCCGAATTCGCAGATCGTTCGCCCACGCGGGCAGTATGCCGCGGCGGCCCGCAAGCGGCGGTCGTCCGAGGACACGGCGGAAGGCAAATCCACCGGAAGCCGAGCTTGATGTGGACAACGCGACGGAATTTCTGCATCAAGACAGCATGATTCCACGCTCCGGCTTCTGGCGGCCCATTGTCGCGTTGCTGTCTGCGGGTTTGCTCTGTGCCGCGGCGCCGGCGCCGCTTCGTACCGGCGCCGCCTGCCCGGCTGACCCGCCGATGGAGCCGCTGCACCTGCCGCACCTGCGGGCCGCCCTGGCGGCGCGGACCGAGGGGCTGATCGTCGCGCTCGGCTCGTCCAGCACCGAGGGCGCGATGGCGTCGGACAGCGCGCACACGTATCCCGCCGTCCTGCAGGCGGCGCTGGATGCGGCGTTGCCAACGGCGCATGTTGCGGTGATCAACCGCGGCGTCGACGGCCAGGACGCGCCCGAGGAACTGGCGCGGCTCGATACGGACGTGATTGCCGTGCGTCCACAGCTCGTGATCTGGCAGGTCGGGGCCAATGGCGCGATGCGGCATGCCGATCCCGAAACGTTTCACGAGCTGGTGGCCAAGGGTGTCAGGCGGCTGCGCAACGCCGGCATCGACGTTGTTCTGATGGACAACCAGCGCTCACCGCGGGTGCTGGCGGCAACCGAGCACATCGTGCTGGAGGACTCGCTGCGGGACGTTGCGCATGAAACCGGCGTCAACCTGTTCTCCCGCAGCCGGCTGATGGACGCCTGGTCGGACGAGGGCGCGAAGCCCGGCCTGTTCACCGCCAAGGACGGCCTGCATCACAACGATCTCGGCTACGCCTGCGTCACCCGGGCGCTGGCCCGCCTCGTCATCGCCGCGCTGGAGTCGCCGGTCACCGTTGCCGCCACGCATTAGCCGAGGCGGCTTGCGCCGCAGCCCGTCGCCGATGGCCCCTGGTCAGCCGCCTCCGGTCACGCCGGAAACCACCTCTACCGCGGCATGTGCATCGTCGGCGGCATCGGCGCCATGTTCGCGTTCATCCGCGCCATGATCCACAGCGATCCCCCCAGCACCAGCAGAACGATCAGCACGCCGAACGCCAGCGCCATGACGTTGTTGGTGTTGTCCGGCCCGGTGGTGATGTGCAGGAAGAACACCAGGTGGACCCCCATCTGCGCGATCGCCAGCACCACCAGCGCGACCGGGATGCTTGGTTGCCAGACCAGCGTCGTGCCGGCGACGAAGAACGACACGGCGGTCAGCAGTGTCGCCAGCCCAAGCCCGATGACGTAGCCGCCGACGCCTTCATGTTCCTCTTCGCCCGGCGCGGTGTCGTGCAGCTCGGGTCCTTCCCCGGTATAGCTCATTGTCCGGCTCCCATCAGATAGACCACGGTGAACAGCCCGACCCAGATGATGTCCAGCGCGTGCCAGAACAGGCTGAAGCACAGGATTCGCCGCAGGATGTCGGCACGAAATCCTTTGGCGAACACCTGCGCCATCATCGTCAGCAGCCACAGCAACCCCGCCGAGACGTGCAGGCCGTGGCAGCCGACGAGCGTGAAGAACGCGCTCAGGAACGCGCTGCGCGACGGGCCGTAGCCGGCCGCGTTCATGCTGGCGAACTCCCTGGCCTCCAGCAGGACGAAGCCCAGGCCGAACAGGAACGTCACGGTCATTGCGATGTAGAACCAGCCGCGCCGGCGCCGCTGCGCGCCGATGCTGGCGATGCCGCAGGTGAAGCTCGACAGCAGCAGGAAGGCGGTTTCCAGGGCGACGTTGCCCAGGTCGAACAGGTCACGACCGCTCGGGCCGTCGGCGGTCGCGTTCACCAGCACCGCATATGCCGCGAAGAACGCCGAGAACATGATGATGTCGCTGAGCAGGAAGATCCAGAAGCCGTAGCCGGTGATGATGCGCTTTGAAACCAGGCCGCCGCCGGCGTGTTCCGCCGTATACTGGTGCGATCCGCCGTAATGCCCGATGCGGTAGGGATCCGCCGCCGCGTGCGCGCCGCTCATTGCGCCACCTGCATCGCGGCGAGCCGCTTCAGCACGGCGCTGCGGGCGCTGCGGTTGGCGCGGTCGATGCGCGCCACCTCGTCGGCCGGAATGATATACTCGTCCTCATCCCGCCAGGCGAAGACGACGAAGGTTGCAAACGCTCCGAAGGCGGCCAGGCCGGCGAGCCACCAGATGTGCCAGATCATCGCGAAACCCAGGAATGTGGCGAAGAAGGCGGAGACGAAACCGGTCGGGCTGTTGCGTGGCATTTCGATGTCCCCATATGCCGGCTCGTCCCGCAGCGTCAGGCGCTCGCGGGCAAGCTGCTTGATGTCCCAGTACGGTTCCTCGCCCTCGATCGTCGGCAGCACGGCGTAGTTGAACGCCGGCGGCGGCGACGGCGTCGCCCATTCCAACGAGCGTCCGTCCCACGGATCGCCGATTTCGTCGCGCAGCGCCGCGCGCTGGCGGATGCTGACGAAGATCTGCGCCACCTGCAGCACGATGCCGGCCAGGATGATCACCGCGCCGCCTTCCGCAACGATCAGCCATGGCCGCCACTCCGGCACGTCGTAATGCTGCATGCGGCGGGTCATGCCCTCCAGGCCGAGCACGTAGCCCGGCATCCAGGCGACGTAGAAGCCGACGACCCAGCACCAAAACGAGGCCTTGCCGAGGCCTTCGTGCAGCTTGAAGCCGAACGCCTTGGGGAACCAGTACTCGTAGCCGGCGAAGGCGCCGAACAGCACGCCGCCGATGATCACGTTGTGGAAGTGGGCGACCAGGAACAGGCTGTTGTGCAGCAGGAAATCCGCCGGCGGCACCGCCAGCAGCACGCCGGTCATGCCGCCGATGACGAAGGTCACCATGAAGGCGATGGCCCACAGCATCGGCACCGAGAACGTCACCCGCCCGCCGTACATGGTGAACAGCCAGTTGAAGATCTTCACGCCCGTCGGCACCGCAATGATCGCGCTGGTGATGCCGAACACCGCGTTGACGTCGGCGCCGGCGCCCATGGTGAAGAAATGGTGCAGCCAGACCATGAACGACAGCAGGCAGATCACCATCGTCGCCATCACCATCGAGCGGTAGCCGAACAGCGGCTTGTGCGAGAATGTGGAAACGACCTCGGAATAGACGCCGAAGCACGGCAGGATCAGGATGTAGACCTCGGGATGGCCCCAGATCCAGATCAGGTTCATGAACATCATCATGTTGCCGCCGGCTTCGTTGGTGAAGAAATGGAAGCCGAGGTAGCGGTCGAGCGTCAGCATGACCAGCGTCGCCGTCAGCACCGGGAAGGCGGCCACGATCAGCAGGTTGGAGGCCAGCGTGGTCCAGCAGAACATCGGCATCCGCAGGTACGTCATGCCGGGCGCGTGGATCTTCAGCACCGTCGTCACCAGGTTGATGCCGGCCACCAGCGTGCCCACGCCGGAGATCAGCAGCGACCACAAATAGTAATCGACGCCGACGCCGGGCGAGTATTTCAGCTCCGACAGCGGCGGGAACGGCAGCCAGCCGGTGCGGGCGAACTCACCCACCACCAGCGAGATGTTGACCAGCAGCGCCCCGGTGGCGGTCAGCCAGAACCCGACTGAGTTCAGCGTCGGAAATGCCACGTCGCGCGCCCCAAGCTGCAGCGGCACCGCGAAGTTCATCAGGCCGATGACGAACGGCATGGCAACGAAAAAAATCATCAACGTGCCGTGCGCCGAGAAGATCTGGTTGAAATGCTCCGGCGGCAGGTAGCCCTGCGCGTGGAAGGCGATCGCCTGTTGCGATCGCATCATGATCGCGTCGATGAAGCCGCGGACCAGCATCACCAGCGCGAGCACGCAGTACATCACGCCGATGCGCTTGTGATCGACGCTGGTAATCCATTCCTTCCACAAATAGGGCACATAACCCTTCACCGTGACCCAGATCAGGACAGCGACAATCACCACCCCGACCACGCCGGCCGCCACCAGCGGTATCGGCTGGTTGAGTGGAATTGCATCCCAGGTGAGCTTGCCCAGCAACATCCTAATGCGTCCTCTCAGGGCGTACGAGTTGACTGTGTGGGGTGGTCGCCGGCCCGGGCCCCGGCGGCAGCTTCTGGGTGACGATCATCTGGTAAATCAGCGGATCGATCTCGCGGTAGGTGAACGGCGCGACGCTCATGCTCTGCTTTTCCAGCTGCAGATAGGCCGGCGGATCCAGCGCCGGGCTTCTGGCGTTGCGCGTGGCGTCGACCCAGTCGGTGAATTGCGCCGCCGGCACCGCCTTCACGTCGAAATGCATGGTGGGAAAGCCGTCGCCGCTGAAATGCGCGGCCTCGCCCCAGAACGTGCCGGGCTTGTCGGCCTGCAGGTTCAGGTTGGTCGTCATCCCGTTCATGGTGTAGATCATGCTGCCGAGCCGCGGAACGAAGAACGCGGTCATCACGCTTGCCGAGGTCAGCGAGAAATGCACCGGGATGCCGGCCGGAATGACCAGCTGGTTCACCGCCGCGATGCCCTGGTCCGGGTAGATGAACAGCCATTTCCAGTCGAGCGAGACGCCCTGCACCTCGAGCGCCGGCGCGGGCGAGCCGATGGGTTTGGCGGGATCGAGTTCATACGAGCCGATCCAGATCACGCCGCCCAGCAGGATGATGGTCAGCAGCGGAATCGACCAGACGATCATCTCGACGCGGCCGGAATAGACAAAATCCGGCCTGTACTTCGCCCGCGGGTTGGACGCCCGGAACCACCAGGCGAAACCCAGTATCGCCACGATCGTTGGAATAACGATGGCGAGCATGATCGCAAGCGAATCGATCAGGATCGACTTGTCCGCCGCGCCGATGGGCCCCTGCGGATCGAGCACCGACGGCCCGCAGCCGGCCAGGGCCAGCGGCAGAACCACGGCAGCGCGGCCGAGAAAGGCACGGCGCCGTGCACGTCGCGGCCGAATTCCCCCAGCGCGCATCGTACTCTCCCTGATCGGCACCGGCACAGCCAGGCGACCGGCTCCGCTGCTGAGCGACCCGGAGCCTGCCCGGTTGCATCATGACACCCGGTTATGCGCGTACCTTACCTGTCTATGACGGGCGCGCTAACCCGGGGCGGATCAACATGACCGCGCACGCTTTCACGATGGCTTGTCGAAGACCATGACTTTTGAAACGAAAGCCATCACGTCGCGCTGGTGCGCCAGTCCGTGGTCGCGCGCCATTTGACGAAAATCTTCCGCGATATAGGTGGAAAAATACGGCTCGTGGAAATTCTGCGGGAACAGCTCCAGCGAGCCCTCATAGGCGGGGTTGTCGCCGATTTGTAACGAATCCACGATCACCAGCCGCCCGCCCGGCTTCAGCACGCGGCCGAACTCGGCGAAAGCGCCGCGGCGGATCTTCGGCGGCAGTTCATGAAACATGAAGATGCTGGTCACCGCATCGAGGCTTTCATCCGGCACCGGAATGGCCTCGGCCCCGGCGACCACCAGGCTGCTGCGCGGCTGCCGCCGCAGATGCGCGCGCGCCTCGCGGATATAGGCGTCCGACATGTCGAGCCCGATGACCCGCAGCCGCGGCCAAGCCTGCTTCACGAAGCCGAGAAACCGCCCGGTGCCGCAGCCGACATCCAGCAGCCGCAGCCGCCCGACGTCGCGCCCGGCGAACGCTTCGTGCAGCGCCGGCAGGGCCTGGCGGCGCATGGCGTTGGCGGTGCCGCTGAAGAAGACTTCCACCTGCGTGTCATAGCGCAGTGCCGACTCGTCGGTCATCCAGCCGCCGGACTGGAAGTGGAAGTTCTGCAGGTAATAGCGCGGCCGCCTGGCGCGGAGATCGTTCGTCAGCACGTCCGACGTCACCCCGTTCTCGCGCCGGCGGTGGACCTCCGGCAGGTCGGTGAAGAACAGCCGCGAGCGGTTGAGCAGGTCGAACGGCGATCCGTCGCGGTCGATCGGGAAGGGATAGATCCCCGCCTCGACATTGGCGAGGTCGGCCTGCAGCAGCCTGGCCATGTCGGCCAGCTGGCGGCGGCGGTCGGGCGTCGGCTTGTCGGTGTGCGCCCGGGCGCGGGTGCTCTGGTATCCCTGGCCAAGCATCAGGCGCGACAATCGGCGCATGGCGATGCCGTGGCCCATGTACCAAGCCATCCGCGGCAGCTGGCTGGCGCCATAGGCGGCCTGCGTGGCAATGCGGCTGAGGGTATTGCTCATGGTTTTCTTGCCCAACCTATCCGGACCGGCACCGAACCCAGATATGGCGTGCATTGGCCCGGCGGGAAGGGATCTGGTCCACACAAAACCGAAAATGGCGCTGTCGTTCCTGGATCGTCATGGCCCGGCGTTGCACCGTCGTGGCCGGGCGTGCCCCTACCGCATGCACACATTCTGGAAACAACGGCAAAACCAGGCGCTCGCCTGGTGCCCGGGAACGGTGGCGCCTGGTCGCGGAGGCGCGTTTGGCGGACAGGCAACCGGCCGAGTAGGCGCTGGACCGCATCGTCGTGGCGTGATCCGCACATCTGGCGTGGGGTGTCCTGCCCACCGGGATGGGGCGGGTTGGTCACCGCAATCAAGCGAACACGGAGTCGCGCGGTGTTTGCACGGAGTTCCACAGAGAAGGTAGATCATGCGCGTCGCGCGAAGCGCGTCAAATGGTCGGACGCCGCCAAGGAGGCTATCATGGTGCGGTCGCCCCGGAAGACTCTGCCCAACTCCGTGCGAACACCGTGCAACTCCGTGTTCGCTTGATTGCCGTCGGTGAAACCAGCACCGGCCATGACGGTGAGGCAACGGACCGGGCAGCAAATCCTTGTTCAGCCGTCGCCCTATCCTGATACGCATGGGGGCAACGCCCGGCCATGACGATGGAGGGACGCTTGCCGCCACGCCAGCCGGTCCCGGCCGATGGCCGTCCCAACCCGCCCCTCCTCCGACGCCGGCCGTTAAGTCCTGGTTAAGCTTTGTCCACTAGCATGGTCCCCCTGCACCGGATGGGAGCTCACGATATGGGCCGCGCCAATTCACACCCCCATGATTGATACCGCGCTCGCCGAGGCGATGACGCTGCACCGAGCCGGCCGGTTCGACGAAGCGGCCCGGCTCTACCGCGCCATCCTGGAGCGCGACCACGACCACGCGGACAGCCTGCACCTGCTCGGGCTGATCACCGCCGAACAGGGCCAGCCGGAGGCCGGGATCGCCCTGATCCGGCGCGCCATGGCGATCCAGCCCGGCTGCGCGCCGCACTACAACAGCCTCGGCCACGCCTACCGCCGCCTCGGCCGGCTGGAGGACGCCGCCACCGCCTACCGCGCCGGCTCCGCCCTGTTGCCGGGCTCGGCGGAAATCCACAGCAACCTGGCCACCACATTGCTGGAGATGGGCCACCACGACGAAGCGGTGGCGCACTACCGGCGGGCGGCCGAGCAGGCGCCGGGGATGGCCGATATCTGGTACAACCTCGCCAACGCCCTGGCCGCCACCGGCCCGCCGGCGGAAACCGAGCGGTGCTACCGCAACGCCATCGCCTTCCGCCCCGGCTTCGTCGATGCGCTGGGCAATTACGGCCGCTGGCTGATGACCCGGGGCCGCTGGCAGGAGGCGGAGTCGTGGCTGGCCGAATCGCTCTGCCTCAACCCGATGCAGGCCGGGCTGTGGAACAACCTCGGGATCGTCTGCCAGGAGCGCGGCGCGGCCGAGGCGGAACTGTGTTACCGCCACGCCATCGCCGTCGATCCGCATCTGGCCGACGCCCACTACAATCTCGGCTGCCTGCTCTCCGGCCACGGCCGCGCCGACGAGGCCATTGCCTGCCACACGTCCGCGCTCACCGCCGAGCCCGGCTTCGCCGCCGCCAGGCTCGCCGCCTGCATGGCGCACCTGCCGATCCTGTATCGGACCGAGGCCGAGGTGGCGGAACGGCGGCAGCGCTATGCCGCGGCGCTGGCGGCACTCGTCACGCAGGACGCCGCCGGCGTCGCGGCCGGCATCGGCGCGTCGCAGCCGTTCTTCCTGCCCTACCAGCAGCAGGACGACCGCGCGCTGCAGGATCTGTATGGCCGGTTCGCCTGCCGCGTCCTGGCCGAGGCAGAGCCAGCCGCCACTCTCGCGCCGCCGCCGGCACCGGGCGAGCGCATCCGCGTCGGCGTCGTCTGCGGCTTCTTCTGCGATCACACGCTGTTCAAGCTGTTCCTGGAAGGCTGGCTGACCCAGTTCGACCGCAGCCGCTTCGAGGTCATTGGCTTCCACACCGGCCGGGTCGCTGACGCCCGCACCGCGCGCTGCGCCGGTTGGTGCGACCGCTTCGTGCAGGGCCTGCCGGCGGCATCCTGGCGCGACGCCATCCGCGCCATCGCCCCCCACGTCCTGCTCTATCCCGAGATCGGCATGGACCCCGTCGCCGGCCGCCTGGCCGCGATGCGCCTGGCGCCGGTGCAATGCGTCGCCTGGGGCCAGCCTGTGACCTGCGGCATGCCGACGATCGACCATTTCCTGTCCAACGCGCTGATGGAGCCGGACGACGCCGACGCGTCCTATACCGAGCACCTGGTGCGGCTGCCCAACCTGGGTGTTTTCTACATGCCCGACGCGGCAGACGATCCGCCGGAGGCCACTGGACGGGCGCGGTTCGGGCTGGATCCGCTGGCGCCAGTGCTTTGGTCGGGGCAGGCCCTCTACAAATATCTGCCGCAATACGACGCGATCTTCCCCCGCATCGCCGCCGAACTCGGCGCCTGCCAGTTTGTGTTCATCGGCTTCGCCAAGAGCCAGGCCGTCACCGACGCGTTCCGGGACCGGCTGGCATCGGCGTTCGCGGCGACAGGACTGGATGCGGCGCGGCACGTGGTGATCCTGCCGCCGCTGTCGCAGCGCGACTACCTGCAGGCAGTCGGCATGGCGGACGTGATCCTGGACACCATCGGCTGGTCGGGCGGCAAGTCCACGCTCGACTGCCTGGCGCAGAATCCGGCCATCGTGACCATGCCCGGCCGCTTCCTGCGCGGGCGGCACACCGCCGCGATCCTGCGGCGCATCGGCTGCGAGGCGACGATCGCCGGGTCGCTCGACGAGTATGTCGCGATCGCCGTGCGCCTGGCGCGCGATCCGGCGTGGCGGGCCGAGATGCGGCAGGCGGTGGCCGTCGGCAAGCACCGCCTGTTTCAGGATACCGCCGCCATCCGCGCGCTCGAGGATTTCCTGGCGCAGGCCGTGACCCAGGCGGGCGTTGTCACCCGGGATCGTCCGGCGTGACCGCCGGCGGGCCGGATGCGGCCGCCTCCCCGGGCGCCTGGCTGTCCTTGGTCGCCTGCAGCACCGCTGGCGCGCTCGTCGCCGACAGGTCCCGTTCCCGGATTCCCGCCAGCCGCAGCCCCTCCGCATAGTGCAGCCGATCGGCTTCGCGCTCCATGGGGGTGACGTCGAGGAAGCGCTCGATGGTGAAGTCCGGCTCGATGGCAAGCAGGCGGTTGCGGATCGTCTCGGCCTCCTGGTCGCGATGCAGGTGGCCAAGCGCCGCCAGGTACGGCTTGTAGCTGGCGGAAAACGATGGATTGAGCTGGCTGACGCTGCGCCCCGTGTCCACCGCGGCCTGGTAGTCGCGCTTCATCAGGTGGACCAGCACGAAGAACGCATCGAAGAAGAACGCGTGCGGGTCCATCGGCGACAGCTTCTTGTAGCGCTTCGCCCGCTGCTCCGCCTCCTCGGGATCGCCGGCATAGGCATAGGTGACCGCCGACAATGCCCAGGTCATCGCCAGGTTCGGGTTGAGCGCCAGCGCCCGCTCGTGCAGCGCCTTCGCCTCGTCCAGGCGCCGGTGCAGGAAGGCACGGACATGGCCGCTGATCGACAGGCCGCGCGCGTCATGCGGGTCGAGCACGATGGCCCGCTCGGCCAGTTCGCCCGCCGCCCGCATCACCGCCGGCGCATCGGCCGCCCAGTCCTGGCCAACCAGGAAGATGTGCCAGTAGGCATACCAGGCATAGGCGGCGGCGTAGTCCGGCTCCAGGGTGATCGCATCTTCCAGGAGCTGCCCGGCCCGCAGGAAGGCGTCGCGCTCCATGCGGTTCATCAGCGGGATCGCGCGCAGCATCAGGTCATAGGCCGTGGCGTCGACGTGGCTCCGGTTGGTGCTGCGCTTCGCCTCGATCAGCAGGATCTCCGGATCGATCTGCGCGACCACCTCGGCGGCGATCTCGTCCTGCAGCGACAGCAGGTCGTCGGCCGGCCGGTCGAAGCGTTGCGCCCAGACGATCTGATTGCCGGCGCGCAGGTCGAGCAACCGCAGATTGGCGCGGATCGTGCCGCCGAACCGCTGCACCGTGCCGTCGAGCAGGAAATCCAGCCCGAGTTCGCGCCGGATCGCCGCCTCGTCCCGCTGTTCGGCGGCAAACCGGCCGAGCGAATTGGAGGAGACGATAAACAGCCAGCGGAACCGGGCCAGCGCCAGGGTGATCTCGTCGGCCAGGCCGGAGGCGAGGTGGGCGTCCTCGTCCGCGACGCCGGCAAGGCGGAACGGCATCACGCCGATATGCACGCCGCCGCGCGTGCCGGACCGCTCCGGCCCGCGCGTCGGCGGCGGCGACGGGATCGCCTCGGGCGGCGGCGGTTCCGGGTCTTCGGCCGGCTGCGGCGGCCGCGCCGGCAGCCTCGTATGCGACGGACCACGGATCGCGTTCAGCAAATGCTGGGTTTCGACCGAGGGGGCGGCGTCCATCAGGTCCGCCAGCACCGCGCGGCAGCGGTCATAGGCCTGGACGGCCAGGCCCCGCTCGCCGCGCGCGGCATGGGCGCGCATCAGGGCGCGCCAGGCGCCTTCGTGCGCGCGGTCGATGGCCAGCAGGCGCTGCGCCGCCGCGATCGCCGCCTCGGGCTCCAGTTCGGCCTTCAGCATGGATTCGGCGATGCCGCGGGCACGGTCGCGCAGGCTTTCCCGCTCGGTGTTCAGCCAGGCGTCGAAGTTTGGATCGATCCCATCCAGGTCCTCCAGCAGGTCACCGTCGAGCAGGGCCAGCGACGCGGGCTGGTCCGCGCTGGCCCGGATGACTTCCTCCACGTCAATCCATACCGCCCCCGGCCGCAGCGAAATCTGGTCGCGGGTGACGACCACCACGTCGCTGCCGGCGGGCGCCAGCGCATCCAGCAGGCGATGGACTTCCTGGCGCAGCGAGGCGCGGGCCTGTTCCTCGGGACGGCGGCTCCACAGTTGTTCGGCGAGGCGCCCGCGCAGCACCGGCCGCGGGTTGGCCAGGGCGATCATGGCGAGCAGGGCACGCGTCTTGCGGCCAGCGGGCAGGACGCTCTCGCTGCGCACGGTCCAGGCTTCCATCTGGCCGATCAGCCGCAGCCGCACGATGACCTGATCGGCAGCCGGCGGTGGTCGCGTCACAGGCGAAACGCGTGTCACGGGTTCATTCATTCTTTAATAGTGTACAACTACGCTTTTTGCCTTCAGGCTGGTTTCGAACCGACGAGTTGTAAACCGGGGAAGCGGCTGACACCAGCGCCTAACGTAACCGGGAGTTCCCCCGGCTCTGCCGGGGAGGCAGCAGCAGTTTGACATTTGCGGGGGTAGGCCCCGGTTCGCCCATCAATGAAACTCTGGAGCGTGAGCCGCCAAAGCACACGCTGATGGAGTTCCATCAATGGACGAATTCGAGAGCCTAAATCACACCAAATGGGA
>NZ_NHRY01000029.1 GCF_002937115.1 Rhodopila globiformis
CTGAACCGGCCACTTTAGTGGCCAACTGAACCCGGGACCGCGTTAGCGGTCCCGCTTGCCGCTTTGAGCGGCTCACACTCAACGGGCCGCGTCAGCGACCCGCCCGGCCGCTTTGAGCGGCCAACACTATAAAGCCCCCGGCTCTGCCGGGGGATATTTACTCCACTAGCCCGAAGTGACCCTTCCAGTAGGCGACGCAATTTTCTACAGGTCTCCGCAGCGGAATCCACGGCGTTGGCCCCGTGCCATCATCATAGGGGAATCCAAGTTGGGGGCGCACCACATCAAACGCTCGGCTAAAGGCAGGCGCGAAGGCCCCAGCCCGCTGCCCTTGCATCATATCGAAGCGGCCCGGAACCTTCTTGGAACCCTTCAGTTCGACGTGTTTGTAGGTTTCGACGACGTATTGGATATGTCGATGCTCCGCTGAGAACCCTAAATTTACACGGTAGTCATGAAGCTTCTGCTGGTAGGCTGGGGTATTAATAGGATCAGTCGGATTGGCCGCTCTCAGGGCGTGCTCAACGAGCGCATTGATACCGCTTGCCGTGGCAAACGCCTTCCACTCGCAAAGCTCGTCCTCGCACCATGCCGAGTGAGGCGCAAGGACGTAGAGCTTGAAGAAGCTTTTTGGGTCGAGAGACATGAGAAATACCTTCTGTGAATGGCGTTCTGGGCATCATACCTTGGCCGATCCATTGCAGCCACGCCAACCCACTATCGCCTGTATGCGAGAAATCTCGCCGGCCATCTGGCCATGCTAGCGGTCAGATGGCCAGCCCGCGACAGGGCGGAACACAGAAGTTTTCGTGAACCTCACGGTCGATTCTGGTGGATTTGTCACGCGCACGTGATCAGAAGACTGCATACGAGAAATCGACTATGCCAATTATCAAATACAATCATTGGGACGAATTATCGCGCCGACGCGGTTTGTACATGAGCGAGTAGCACCGCTTTGGCAGTTTAAGGGCGCTTCTTGAGGAATCTCAGCAGGATACGAATTCCATATTGGAAACGCAGAACGCAGACAGCCCCTACGGAAACGATAAAACTGCCAAAGCGATGGTAGTGCCGCTCGACGGAATCCTATATGTTCTGTCAGTTGGTAGCGGCGTGTGGCAAAGGTGCGAATCCACGCCTCAGAAATAGGGACAGGGACAAAGGTGGCAATAAACATTGCAGGGTTAGGAAAGGTTGCTGGAATTGGGGGCATAGCGGTGGGCGCCGCTGTGCTCATCCTCCGCCCGCTAATCGAGAGCGCAGTGCCCGACCTAGACCCAGCAGCGCAAGCGCAAATGGTGCAGTTGATCGCCGTCGGCGCATTCACCCTTGGGATCGCGGGCATCGTAGCCTGGGTGATGGGCGGCCAAGGAATGCATGGGCGGCAGAAAATCACAGCAGGACGTGACTCGGCTGTGGGCGGGCGCGATGCTGTCGTCGGCTCAACCGTTAGCCAATCCGCAGCAGATACAAATCACACAAACCGCAGCCAGCACAGCGAGAGCCGCCAAAGCCTCGGTTATCAGAAAATTCGGGCGGGTCGCGACGCGGTGGTTGGCGGGCGCGATGCTGTCGTGCAATCAAAAATTGGCGGAGCGCACAACGCCGACCGGAAGGATGATCAGCAGAGTCACAGGTGATGCACCAGCAATGCGCCTGTTCGATTTCATGGCTGCCTGGAAGGTAAACATTAAGGCCGGACGCGACGCGGCTCTCACAGGCTGTGGCGACGCTTATGTCAATACCATCGTCAACGGCTATACAGCGAAGCACGTCGCCCAGCTTGTGGCCATCGCCACTGCCCCTCTAACCGCAATGAATGCCGAGGCCCAACGCGAGATCAGCGAGTTGCGGCAACGACTCGGTGTTACTGAGGGTGCGGCAATCGCCATGCTGCGCGCTCTCGGACAAACTGATGTAGTCCTAGAATATCTTCCGCAGGCTTTGGGTGAACTCACGGAGCGGCATAAAGACCTATTAGAGCGGCTTCGTTGCCTTGACGGCACAGACCCCGAAATAATGCGTCTTAAGCAGCAGGCCCATGGTGCGGTGGAAATAGGCGCCTACGATAGAGCAGAAGGCCTTATGAGGGAGGCTGAGGCGGCTGACCTCGTGGCTGAGCAGCGCATATTGGAACAGGTTGAGAGGCGTAGATCGAGCCGCGCCGAAACGCTTGACCAGCGTGCTAGTCTCGCCGAACTGAGGTTTCGCTATGCTGAAGCGGCCGCCCTCTACGAAGAGGCGGCTGCTCTTGTCCGAGAGGGCGATCCGCTTCGGCGAGCCAAATACTTGTGCCATGCAGGATTATCGCTAAAGTACGGTGGCGCCTATGGTAAAGCTGAAGAGCTATACCGGCGGGCGTTAACTCTCGAAGTCCAAGTGATCGGCTCCGACTATATTTACGGCAGAGCCACTGCCGTCAACCTTGCTGAATTACTACGTGCGGTTGGCCGCGCGGCCGAGGCAGAACCTATCCTTCGACATGCATTGGAGGCCATCGAACAGTGTCTAGGCCGCGATCACCCGCAGGTGGTCCATGCGGCTAATAATTTGGCGCTCACGCTGACTGACCTCGGTCGGCCAGCGGAAGCTGAGCGGCTCATTATGCGGGCACTGGCGGTATACAAGGCTACGTTGGGAACTGAGGATCGGACATATGCTATTTTGTTGAATTGTCTTGGGGGAGTGCTGTACACTTTAAACCGTCCTCTAGAAGCTGAGTCTGCATTGAAGCAAGCGCTCACAGTAATCACTGGCGCGATAAGAAGTGATCATCCAGACGTCGCAGTTATAGCTGGAAACCTTGCGGAGGTACTCCGCGCCCTCGGCAGGCCGGCGGATGCAGAGCCGCTGCTTAGGCAAGTACTGGCGACCATAGAGCATGCTCTTGGACCAAATCACCTGCTCATGGCAAGTCCAGCTACCAATCTTGCCGCAGTTCTCGCTGATCTTGGGCGTCCTGCGGAAGCGCTACCGCTGCGGCAGCATGCACTCTCGCTTTTTGAGAACGTCCTCGGCTCCGACCATGAAAAGACCATAGTTGCTGCAGGCGCCCTCGCTTCGGTATTGCAGTCGCTAGGTAATTCGGCCGAAGCCGAGCCGCTATGGCGACGGGTTCTGGCTGACGCTGAGCGTGTTCTTGGTCCCAGCGACCCCGTAGTAGGCACTTCAGCAAACAATCTTGGGTTGGCGTTGCTCGCGCTTGGGCGACCGGCTGACGCAGTGCCGTTGCTCAGACGAGCTATAGCAATCTCTGAACTTTCCAAAGATTCGGACGAAGAAGCGCTAGCGACATCCAATACAACCCTTGGGGCGGCGTTACTTGCTACCGGCGACTTTTCTGAAGCAGAGGTGTCACTCCGCCGAGCATTGTTTATATTTGAGCGCACCCACGTATTTAACGATGAGAATACCTTACCTTGTCTGGCCAAGCTCGCCGAGCTGCTTCGCGCCAGTGGCCGTTTACTTGAGGCGGAGCCGGTGCTGCGACGCGTGTACGAGACCTTAGTGAGGATTTACGGGCTCGATAACGAGTATGTGGCCAGCGGGGCTACGAACCTCGCAGTGACACTGTCTCAGATGGGACGACCTGCTGAAGCGGAGCCGCTTCTGCGGCAAGCATTGACAACTTGCGAGCGCCGCTTTGGCCAGGACCATCTGACAACAGCGCATGCTGCGCTAAGCCTTGGGTTGAATCTGCTCGATATCGGGCAGTTCGGTGAGGCAAATGCGCTGAGGAGTCGTGCGCTGGCTATCTTTGAAATTCATGGCGACGTCAACGATCCGGAACTGCCGAACATGACCCGTCACCTTACCGGCGTGATACAGCGGGCAGACAACGAGATACCAACGCCCAGGTCTGGGTAGCCGGGACTCTCTCCTGTAACAAATAAAGCACAACCACCCTGTGCGCCTACTGTCCTGGCACAAGGCGCGTCGTTTATAGCAAACTCGGCGGTCGCCCCTACGCCATCATCCCCCGCAACACCCGCCGATCCTTCAGCACCACCCGGCGCGCCGTCGGCAGGCCGATCACCCCGTCCCGCTCCAGGTGCGACAGCGTCCGCGACACCGTCTCGATCGTCAGCCCCAGGTAATCCGCGATATCCTGCCGGCTCATCGGCAGATCGATCACCTGGTCGCACGCCCCGCGCTCGGCCATCTCCATCAGGAACGTGGTGATCTTCTGCACCGCCGTCCCCCGGCCCAGCAGCAACGAATGCTCCTGCGCCCGCGCCAGGCAGGTCATGGCATGGGTGAAGAACTGCCGCGCCAGGCGGTCATCCACCGCGGCGGCGGCGTCCAGGCCGCGGCGGCGATAGGCGATCACCGTACACTCCGACACCGCCTCGGCCGACAGCCGGTATTCCCCGCCGATGTCGAAGCCGAACACGTCGCCCTCGACATGGAACGAGTCGATCTGCCGGCGCCCGTCGCTCAGGAAGCGGCAGGTGCGCACCACGCCGCTGACCACCTTGTAGAACGACCGCGCCGGGTCGCCTTCCTCATAGATCGCGCGGTCGGGGGGGAAATGCAGGACGGAACCGGTCGGTCCCAGGTCGCCGCTCAGGCTGTCGTCGCAGAACGCAGAAGTCATCCAGGGCATCTGCGAGGTGGTCTGGGAAGGCTTGGCCGCGACTGCTGTGGAAACCGACATCAGAGGCTCCTGTCTGGGAAGACCATGACGCGGTTCTATCGGCATGCACGAAGCCGTGCGATTGGGTTTAATCCTACGGGAATTTACGTAGCCGTCCAGTTTGAAACCCGCCGACATTTCCACCTGGGGTGGAAACACGTCGGCCGCCGTTTCGCAAGCATTTTCATCGCCCCGGGACCGCCCGGGCGATCCCGACGCGCCGATGCGGGGCTAGGGATCCGGGGAGGCCTCCAGGATGCGGCGGATGTTGTCCGCCAGGGCGTTGTCCAGCAGCGGCTTTTCCAGCACCATCGTCACCCCCGCGGCGTTCGCCTTGGCCTTGATCCGCGGCGTGGCGTGGTTGGTCAGCAGGATGGCCGGCACGTGGATGTCCAACGCCTGCAAGCGCCCCAGCAGCGAGAACCCGTCCATGCACGGGTTGCGCTCGTCCAGGATCAGGCAGCGCGCCTTCGCCAGGTCCGGGTCGGCCAGCAGCGCCGCCCCGCCGCGATGGACGTGCACCGACAGCCCCTCCAGCTGCAGCGCGAACTGCAACGAGTCGCGCACCGCCTGGTCGTCATCGACGATCAGAATAAGATGTCGCCGGTAGGCCATCGGAAACTCCAGCATCCCGCGGTCGCACCACCGCGCGGACTTTCCGGGATGCTAGGGGAAACGCCCGAATGCCTGCCTTGATCTAGCGCAACCCCGCGCGGATGACGAAGGCCATGCGTACAAGATCGGCAAGGCTCGCCGCGCCCATGCGGGCCATCAGGTTGGCGCGGTGCACCTCAACAGTTCGGGCGCTGATCTTCAGGTCATAGGCGATGGTCTTGTTCGGCAGCCCGGCGACCAGGCCGTCCAGCACCTCCCGCTCGCGCGGCGACAGGGCTTCCAGCTTGGACCGTATGGCGGCGATCTCGTCGGCGCGCTCGGCTTCGCGGGCGTGGCGGTCGATGGCGACGCGGATGGCGGACAGCAGCTTGTCGTCGCTGAACGGTTTTTCCAGGAAATCGACGGCGCCGGCCTTCATCGCCTCGACCGCCAGCGGCACGTCGCCGTGCCCGGTGATGACGATCACCGGCAGGCCGATTCCGCGGGTCTTGAGCTGGCGCTGCAGTTCCAGCCCGTCCATTTCCGGCATCCGCACGTCGGTGACGATGCAGCCCGGCTGCACCGTCGGCAGGGCGTCCAGGAAGGCGGGCGCGGACTCGTACACCCGGACGGCGAAGCCCGACGTCGTCAGCAGGAACGCCACCGCCTGCCGCACGGCGTCGTCGTCGTCGATCAGGTGCACCACGGCATCACGCGCCATTGTCGATTTCCTCCTTGCTCAGAGCCTTGAGCGTCAGGCGGAAGATCGTCCCGCCGGCGGGATTGGACTCGGCCCACAGCCGGCCGCCATGCGCCTCGATGATGGTGCGCGAGATCGACAGGCCGACCCCCATGCCGTGCGGCTTGCTGGTGACGAACGGCTGGAACAGTTGCGCCTCGATGTCCGGCGCGATGCCGGGGCCGGTGTCGATCACGCTGATCTCGGCCATGTCCTCGTCGCGTTGCGCGGTGGCGATGGTCAGTTCGCGCAGGGCGGTTTCCTGCATCGCCTCGATCGCGTTGCGGATCAGGTTCAGGATCACCTGCTGCACCTGGATCTTGTCGGCCAGAACGAATTCCACCGCCGGGTCGAAGGCGAAGGTGACGCGGACGCGGGTTTCCTTGACGCCGACCAAAGCGAGGGCGCTGGCTTCCTCGATCAGCTTGGCCAGGTTCTCGACATGGCGTTCGGACTCGCCGCGCGCCACGAACTGGCGCAGGCGGCGGATGATCTGGCCGGCGCGCAGGGTCTGGTCCGCGGCGCGGTCGATGGCATCGCGCAGCATCAGCCCGTGCACGTGGGCGGAGCCGTCCAGCAGGCGGCGGCAGCCGTTCAGGTAGCTGGCGACCGCGGTCAGCGGCTGGTTCAGCTCGTGCGCCAGGGTGGACGCCATCTCGCCCATGGCGGTGAAGCGCGACATGTGGATCAGTTCGGCCTGCAACTCCTGCAGCCGCTGCTGGGTTTCCTGCCGTTCCGTCAGGTCGCGGACGAAGCCGACGAAGGAATGCCGCTCGCCGGAGATCATCTCGCCGACCCACAGCTTCATCGGGAAGGTGGAGGCGTCACGGCGCTGGCCGACGACGACGCGGCCGCGGCCGATGATGCGGCGCACGCCGGTGGCGAGGTAGCGCGTCAGGTAGGTGTCGTGCTGCTCCCGGTACGGCGACGGCATCAGGATGGACACGTTCTGGCCGATGGCCTCGGCGGCGGTGAAGCCGAACAGCCGCTCGGCGGTGGCGCTGAAGGATCGCATGATGCCGCGGCTGTCGATGAAGATCATCGCGTCCGGTACGGTTTCCAGCACCGAGCGCAAATGCGCCTCGCGTTCCTGCAAGGCGACCTGCGCCCGCTTCATCGCGGTGATGTCGTGCGCCACGATGGAGGCGCCGAGCAGGTGCCCGTCCTGGTCGTGCAGCGGCGAGACGGTCAGCGACACGTCGATGACGGTGTTGTCCTTGCGGCGCCGGCGGGTTTCGAAGTGCTCGACGCGGCTGCCATGGCTGATCCGGTCGCGGATCCGCGCCGCATCCGCCTGGTGGTCCAACGGCACCAGTTCCAGCAGCGATCGGCCGAGCATCTCACTTTCCGAGAAGCCGAACAGGGATTCCGCGCCGTGGTTCCAGGCGGTGACGCGGCCGTCCGGGGCCTCGCTGATGATGGCGTCGGCGGTGGAGGTGACGATGGCGGCCAACCGGACGTCCTGCCGGTCCGGGCGACGGCCGGCGTCGATGACGATGCCGACCGCCTCGCCCGGATCGCAGCGGCCGCGCACGCGCAGCCATTGGCCGGTGGCGGCGGCGCGGATGTCGAAATCGAAGGCGCCCTGCCCGGCGGCGCTCTGCTGCAGCAACGTGTCGGCGAAGACGCGATCGTCCGGATGCGCCAGGTCCAGGAAGCCGGCATAGGTGGCCGGCACCGCATGGGTGCAGCCGAACAGGCCCGCGGCATGGCGGGACAGGCTGACCGCGCCGGTGCGCAGATCCCAGTGCCAGGGGCCAATTTCCGCCGCGTCCAGCGCATGGCTGGCGACGCCGGGCTTGTCCGCCGGACGTGTCGAGTGGGAACGAGAGGTCGAAGGCATAATGATAGACGTCACCGGGTTCTCTGACCCGTGACGTTACCATGGATGTTCGAATGATGGTATGCATCCGATGCGGCGGGGCTGCCATTGACCTGAATCAATGGATTGGCACCCCGGACGCGGTAATAGGACCACAGCAGTCGATCAACGACAGGAGGAGTCCGTGGCTCTGCGAGACCTGGTTGTGTTACTGGACGGCTCGCCGCGTGATGAGGCCCGGCTGGCCGCCGCCATAAGCCTGGCCCGGCGGGACGATGCCCATCTGACCGGATTCTGCCCGCTCGAGCTGCTGTTGCCCTCCGACATGTCCTTCGCCCTGGGCGGCTATCCCGACCTGTGGGCGATCCCGGAATTCGCCCAGCAAATCGAAACCGAGGCCAAGGCGAAGGCCGGGGTCATCGAGACGACGTTCCGCGACACCCTGCGGCGCGAGAACGTGCGCGGCGACTGGGTGTTCGAAACCGGGCCGCTGATCGCCGCCGTGGTGCATCGGGTGCAGGTGGCCGATCTGGTGATCATGGGTCAGGTCGATCCGGAGAATCCGCCCCCGCCGGCCGCCCGCACGCTGATCGAGGACATCCTGATCGCCTCCGGCCGGCCGATGCTGCTGATCCCCTATGCCGGGGACTTCACCACCATCGGCAAGAACGTGCTGATCGGCTGGACCCGCACGCGGGAGTCCGCCCGCGCGGTGCACGACGCGCTGCCGGTGATCGAGTCGGCGGCCACCGTGACGGTGCTGACCGTCGAGGCGTCCCGCCCGGCCGCCAGCACGCAGGTGCTGCCGACGGCCGACATCGCCGAGCACCTGGCGCGCCACGGCCTGACCGTCTCCGCCGCCCGCACCGTGGTGAGTGACGGGCTGACGCCGGCGGATGCGCTGCTGGACTATGCCTCGGACATCAGCGCCGACATGCTGGTGGTGGGCGGGTATGGGCACTCGCGGACGCGGGAGATGATCCTGGGCGGGGTGACGCGGGATCTGCTGCGGCACATGACGGTGCCGGTGCTGATGTCGCACTGAGGTGGCGGGTGCGGGTGGAGACGCCCGCACGGCTGCTTCTCAGAATGCAGCCTCGCAGATGCCGATGATCGCGCGGAGCGAGATGTCCTCCTATCGTCGTGCGGAGCGAGGTCGTCTCTTTACCGTCATGGCCGGGCTTGTCCCGGCCATCTGCGCTTCAACGGCGGGGGGCCGATGGCTGGGACACACCCGACCATGGCGAGGGGTCCCAGCAATGAAATTCTGGATCGCGGCCGCGGCGTCCTGCACGTCCCCCAGGGAGGTACGGATGTCACGCGGCATAAACGACCTCGGGCGCCCGTTCGATCTCGGCCAGGATAAAGGGGTTCCTGACTGCCCCCGTTTCCATCAGGTCGACGTGGCGATCGAGCAGGCTTTCCAATGCCTCGGCCAGCCCGAAGAACTGTTGCAGTGGGGGCAGGTTGCTGTTGCGGTCGAACTCGACCAGGAAGCCGGCATCGCTGGTTGCCGGGTCGAAATCGACGCCGCGGGCGGCGGAACCGAACACCTCCAGCCGCCGTACGCCATACCAGCGGCACGGCGAGAGGCGATGTCGGCACGATGTCGGTCAATCAGCGCATGCATGAGCCAGCTCGGATTGTTCAGCAGCGATGGCTACCACACGCCCGGACACCGCACCGGAATGCCGGTTTGGCCAGGAAACGACCCCGCCCGGCAAATCGGAGTGTAAAGGCTCGGCCATTCATCCGGCTACCCTGACGAGGCGAAGTTCCTGACTCCGGCGGGGCGGCTTCTTTTTGGCTCTCCGCATCGTGCAGTGTCTCCTTCTACGACCGGAGGAGCAAATCCACCGGGTCGGCTTCCGGTCCTTCGTCCCAAGTGTCCGGATCGAACGGGTTGACCAGCGTCACGCCCGCCCGGCGGAAGTCGCCCAGGGTCTCGGTCGCCACGCCGTAGCCCCTGGCCAGCGCCGTCGCGGCGATCGCCTTGTCCCCGTCCCGCAGGGACGGAAACCGGACCGACGTCTCCGCCCATTTCTCGGCCACGACGATGTCGATCGGCTCCAGCCGATCGGCGAAGCGTCCAGTGAGTTCGTCGTACCAGGCCCGTTTCCAGTCGAGACGGGCCTGCTCTCTCGCGCGCACTTTCCGGTCGGCCGTCGCCACGATCCTGGCTTCGAGCAGGAATAAGCCGCGGCGCATCTCTGCCAGCGTGACCACGCTGATCCGCACCAGCCGGACGTTCCGCCGGAGCCATTCGACCAGGTTGGGATCGGCCTCGATCCTGCCACGGTTCGACAGCACGTTGGTATCGACGACCCAGCCGAGCGGCGCCTCAGCCACCGCTCGACAGGCCCATCCCGACAGGCTCCGCCTCGCCCGGCGCGAATGGCGAGCGTGCCAGCAGGCTGGCGAAGTTGGCGTCGGCTTGTTGCACGAGCCGCCGGTACTCGTCCGGCGACAGCACGACCGCCACCGGCTCCTTGTGGCGCATGATGACCTGCGGCCCCGTGCCTGCGGCTTCGACCAGTTCGCTGAAGCGCTGCTTGGCATCCGCCGTCTGCCACTGCGGCATGGCTACCTCCATTCCTGGAATGTGGACATAGTGGACGTTTTTGAGGGGTTCAAGCCGTTCGTCCAAGCTGCATTGTTCACCGGGAATGGCCACCACACGGCCGAACACCGCACCAGAACGCCTGTTTGGCCAGAGCAATAGGGCGTCCAGCGAGTTGGATTGCGATGGGCGGGCTGAGATTGTTCTGTGCAGCCCATCTATTGTGAGCGCCGCCTGACGGCTTGTCAGACTATTTCCAATGTGATATGGACAATAGTCGTTACATTAGAGACACCGATATGGACCTACAACAGGCGGCACCCCTGGCACCTGCCGACATACGGGCAGCCTTCTACGCCGCAATGTCCGGGTTGCGGGCGGACTTCGCCGCCGCTGCCGCGGATATTGATGCGCGCGAGGCGACGCTGAACAAGGCGCTGGGTGATGTTCGCTACATGATGCACGACGGCGTTGGCAAGACTGTCTTCGCTCCCTCGCACCCGCTCGCGCGTTTCATGATCGATTTCAACCGCGAACTGGTGGACATATTGGACGATTGGCTCAACCGCATAGAGCAGTACGACCGCAAAACCACGTTCCGCAAAGGCTTCACCGACAGCCTCGTTGTTTTCGTGCTCGGCAAGGTGAAGGCCGGCAAGAGCTCGCTTGGCAACTACATGGCCTATGGCCGCAGCAATCCCGAGGGCGAGCCAATCACCGGAGCGCAACCGGATTTTTTTACGGCTGCCATGGCGCAAGGCGCGGAGAACCAAGCCGAAGCCGCCACGGGACAAGGTGGCTATTTCCGAGTCGGCGCACGTGAGACGACGAAGTCAATCCAAGGTTTCCGCATCCCCGGCCTGACCTGGGTCGATTCGCCTGGGCTGCATTCAGTGACGCCCGAAAATGGGGCTCTTGCCTCTGACTACGCTGATGTCGCCGACCTGATCGTCTATCCGATGCATTCCGGTAATCCGGGCCGGGCGGGCGACATCACCGAAATACAGCAACTTCTGTGGGCGAAAAAACGTTTCCTCGTAGTCATAACACAGTGCGACATGCCACAGGAGGACGAAGCGCCTGACGGGACGATCTTCCAGCAGTGGGTCATGAAGGACAGGGCCGCCCGCCAGAAACAGACCGAATACGTGCGCCATGCGGTCTCCTCTGCCGGCGAGGCCGTCCCGTTCGATATTCTCAGCCTGTCGGTACGCTACGCAGAGACACATGACAACGATCCCGCGGCACTCGAAGACAGCGGGGTTGCGGATTTTCTGAACCTGCTGACCGAGATCGCACGGTCGGAAGGTGTGTGCCACAAGCGCGAAACTCCGTCGCGCAACCTCGATCACTTCGTTGAGCTTATACTGGGTGCCGACGCGCGGAGCGACACCCTGTCGGTCGTGCGCGTTCTGGACCGGCTTGGCGATCTCGAGTCGAAGCTTACTGCCGCAGACGCCGAGCTCAGCCGCCGCGCTGACCGCGTAGCCGCGGCCGTGCTCGGCAGGATCGGCCCGATGGTGGCCTACAAGGTAAAATGTCACGCTGACGATAAGGAGCAGGCAGGTTTCGAGCGGGCGTGCACGGAGTCGCTGCGCCAAATTGTTGCCGAAGAAACGCAAGCGGAAATACGTTCGTTGCTTGCGGCCCAGGGCGGGGCGCTTGTGGCCGTCCCCACTCTCGCGGAGATTTCCGCTCTTGTGAGGTTCGAGGGGCTTACGACGTTCGAAAGTCTCACGATCAAAATTTCGAAGTCAAACCGCAAGGCGACTGGTGCAATCGGCAAGGCAATCGGCGGGGCGGTAGGCGGGGCGGCAGGTGTGGCCGGAGGTATGGCCGCAACTTCCTGGGCTGGGGCGGAGGCGGGGGCTGCACTCGGAACCGTGGTTCCCGGCATTGGTAATGTTATCGGAATGGCCGCAGGCACAGTGATTGGCGCCTTTCTCGGCTACAAAGCTGGAAAAGCGCTCGGCCGCGACTCGGAAGTAAGCATACAGTCGGGCGACAACCGCGCCGAGGTCCAAGCAAGTGCCACCAAGATACTACAAGACGCCGGGCAGGCCGCGGTAGCGGAGTTCTTCGCAGCCATGAAAAGCGCTGCCATCACCCCGGTAAAGCAGCGCGCCGCTCGGCTCGATTATGAGCTAAGGCGGTTTGCCGACATTCTCACAAGAAAGGTGCATAGCAATGGCCGATCCGTTCAGACTCGCGTTTGACGTCTGGAAGACGGCACGTGAGCCACTTGGTCGCTATTTGCCGGTGATCGATATCGACGCCACGGAGGAACTGCTCGCCGATCGCAGCGGAGCCGCGACACCGCGCATTATGGTTTTCGGTACCTACAACGCTGGGAAAAGCACGCTCATCAATGCACTTGTTGGTGCAGAGGTTGCGCGTGTCGCCGACTACCCCGAGACCGATCGTGTGACGAGCTATCCGTGGCGGGGCTTTCTACTCGATGATACGCCTGGCATCGATGCACCGATCGAGCACGAGCAGGTTACGCGCAAGCATCTTGAAGCCTCAGACGCCGTGCTCTTCGTGCTTGCCACCGATGGTACCATTGAGGAACAGCGTACCTTTAATGAGATCGTTGCAATTGTGTGCGCGGGCAAACCGATCCGCGTCATTTTGAACAACAAGAGTGGTTTTCGACCGGACAGCCCCGACTTCCTGAACCTGCGCGACCGTGTGGCCGAAAATCTGCGGCGCGCCGCCGCCGGTGCCGGGATCGTAGATATCGAAACCCGCGCCCCGATCCGGCTCGTCAATGCCGCCTCCGGGATGCGAGGCCGACTCGAGGGCAAATCAGCGTTGCTTGCCAATAGCGGCTTGGTAGAGCTTGAGGCCGATATAGCCGATCTCTGCGAGACCACCGGCAAGGCGCAAATGGCGGTAACCGTCTGCCTACGGATTGCAAGACAGATTGATTTGGCCCTTGCTGATTTGCCGACAGACGACATTCGGCAGTTCGCTCGCGAGGCCGTGGATGGGGTCGCAGCAGAACGCACACGGCTTACGGCGGTGCTCGACCAGGCAACGCAGGAGGCTGCCCTCACCTTCCAGGCGGCATACGCGCACGACGTTTCGAACCAAGAGCCGCAACCCGGTAAAGCTGCCACGACCGAGGCGGCTCAAGCAGTCACGGCCATCATCGAGCGCGAGCTGCGCAAGACACAGCGCGTCTTTGGCGATATCGAAGACGCCTGTGCCGGCCAAGCGATCGCGATCCGTCCTGTTGGCGGGCCTGCCATCCCGCTGCTCGAAGGCACTGCGCCGCAAGATACGGTAAAGAACAGGGGGTTTGGCTTGGTTGACGCGACGAACCTTCTGGCCCCTACGCTAAACCGGCTCGACAACGACATCATTGTCGGCGGCTTTTTAGCCGCCAAGCAGGTGTTTCCTGCGACGTTCAAAGGATTGGGACCCGCCTTCTTTGGACGGATTGCGCCACTCGTCGGCCCGGCCATCCAGGCGGCGGTTGGCATGCGCGATGCCTATCTGGCTAATCGTGAGGCCCAACGCGAGTTCGAGCGGGAGAAAGACCGTCGATTGGCTCTGCAGCAGCAGGTCGCGGATGCGGGACGCAGGATGCGTTGGGCACTGGACCAGCAGTGTCAGGGAATAATCGAATCCGTCTTCGCTCCGGTCGAGGATGCGCTTGCGCGGCAGGCCGCCACGCTCAAGGGCCAGGCCGCGACGCTGGAAGCCGATCGGGCTGTGCTGTTGAAATGCAAAGGCCGGCTTGATATCGCGTTGGAACAGTAACGCGCGCTTATTCCATCGTAAACCTCGACCGACAGGCTCTCTCCCTGCGCCGGGGGAGGCTTGCCCTCCCCCTACCCCGGCCCCTCGATCACCGTCCCGGAGTACGGCTCAACATACACCAGATGATCATGCACCGCCGTCACCCCCGGCGTATTCTCCACCACCACCCGGATCGCGCTCCGTTCCGCCTCGTTCGTGATCGTCCCCCACATATCCGCCACCCCCTTGGCGACGGTCACGTTCAGCGTCGTCATCGGCGCCCACGCCTGCCGCTCCAGCGCGTCCAAAATCGCCCCCCGGATCGCCGTGTCATCCTGCCCCACCGGCTCCGCCTGCTTTACCCGGCTGACCAGCGCCCGCAGCAGATCCGCCCGGCTGACCACGCCAACCACCCGCCCCCCATGCGTCACCGGCACCCGCTTCACCCGGGCGCGCTCCATCGTCGCCACCACCGTCTCCAGCGGCGCGTCGTCGGCCACGCTGATCACATCCGCCGTCATCACGTCCCGCACATGCCGCCCGTGCGCCCGGGTGAAATCCGCCGCCTGCCGCGCCGGCGAGACCAGCAGCTTCAGCCACCACGGCCGCCCCCGCTCGGTGCCCAGCTCATCCCGCCGCAGCAGGTCGCCCTCGGTGATCACGCCCACCAGGTCGCCCGCCTGGTCCACCACGAACAGGCCGGAGATGCGCCGCGCCAGCATCAGCGTCGCCGCGTCCTCGACGGTCGCCTCCGGCGCGATCGTGACGACACGACGGGTCATGACATCGGCGACGATCATGGCACTCTCCCCCGGCCGAGCGGCCCGGACGTGTTACACGCCGGTAACCTACACCCGGCGACCGACCCCGTCAGCCCGCCTTCCGTTCAATCCCGCTCCATGACAGGCGCGGATGCGTGCCCTACATTAACCGCACGTATGAACGGGGACAAAGCATGGATCCGCTGGTGACGACGGAATGGCTGGCCGGGCAACTGGGCACGCCGGGCCTGGTGGTGTTCGACGCCACCAAATACCTGCCCAACGAGCCCAAGGACGGCAAGACCGAATACCTCCGCGCCCACATCCCGGGCGCCCGGTTCTTCGACATCGACGTCATAGCCGACACCGACACCGACCTGCCGCACATGGTCCCCTCCCCCGGCCGCTTCGCCAAGCTGATGGCCGAGCTCGGCGTCAGCAACACCTCCCGCGTGGTGTTCTACGACCAGAAGGGCCTCGCCTCCGCCGCCCGCGGCTGGTGGCTGATGACCCTGTTCGGCCATGACAACACAGCGGTGCTGGATGGCGGCCTGCCGAAATGGCAGCGGGAGAACCGCCCGCTCGGCGACGGCCAGGCCGCGGCCCCGCCGCCCGGGCATTTCGTCCCCGATTTCCGCGCCCGGCGGCTGCGCGGCCTCGGCGACATCCTGCGCAATGTCGCCAGCCGCGACGAACTGGTGCTGGACGCCCGCGCCGCCGGCCGCTTCACCGGCACGGTGCCCGAGCCGCGCCCCGGCATGCGCAGCGGCCACATCCCCGGCTCCGCCAGCCTGCCCTACACCGACCTGCTGAACCCCGACGGCACGTTCCGCCCCGCCCCCGAGCTGCGCGCCCGCTTCGCCGCCGCCGGGGTGGACGGCAGGCACCCGGTCGTCACCAGCTGCGGCTCCGGCGTCTCGGCCTGCATCCTGACGCTGGGCCTGCGCCTGGCGGACCTGCCGGAGGGCGCGGTGTACGACGGCTCCTGGTCCGAATGGGGCAGCCGCGCCGACACTCCGGTGGAGGTCGGCTGAGCATGGCCGGCGTCCCCCCGAAGCACGGCCTGCGGACCACGCTGTCGCATATCGGCCGCATCACCAAGAACGAGCACGGCTTCATCAACCCGCCGCTGCTGCGCGGCTCCACCGTGCTGGTGCCGACGGTGGCCGAGCGCAAGGCGCTGGGCGCGCGGCGCGGTGAGCGGGTGCTGACCTACGGCACCGGCGGCTCCGCCACCCACTGGGCGCTGGAAGACGCGATGGCCGCGATCGAGGGCGGCACGCGCTGCTATATCGTCTCCACCGGCCTGGCCGCGGTGACCACGCCGCTGCTGGCCTGGCTCAAGGCCGGCGACCACCTGCTGATGCCGGACAGCGTCTATGGCCCGGCGCGCACCTTCGCCGCCACCATCCTGAAGCAGTTCGGCGTGGAGACGGACTACTACAAGCCGCAGATCGACGAGGCCGGCATGGCCGCGCTGATGCGGCCGAACACGCGGGTGGTCTATACCGAAAGCCCCGGCAGCCACACCTTCGAGATGCAGGACATCCCCGCCATCGCCCGTGCCGCGCACGCCGGCGGCGCAAAAGTGTTCATGGACAACACCTGGGGCATCCACCACTTCCAGCCCTTCACCCACGGCGTTGACGTCTCGATCCAGGCGGCGACCAAGTATCCGGCCGGGCATTCCGACGTCCTCATCGGCGCCATCATCGTCAACAACGAGGCCGACTGGCAGGTGCTGCACGCCGCCGGCCGCAACCTGGGCCAGTACGCCAGCCCGGACGATTGCTGGCTGACGCTGCGCGGCATCCGCACCATGGCGGTGCGCCTGCAGGCGCAGATGGAGTCCGGCCTGCAGGTCGCGCACTGGCTGCGCCACCAGCCGGAGGTGGCGCAGGTGCTGCACCCGGCCCTGCCCGGCGCCCCGGGGCACGATTTGTGGCGGCGCGACTTCACCGGCGCGTGTAGCCTGTTCGGCGTCGAATTCAAGCCGACGTTCACGCCCGAGGCGACGCACCGCTTCGTCGAGTCCCTGCAGTTGTTCGGCATCGGCGCCTCCTGGGGCGGCTACGAGAGCCTGGCGATCCCCACCACCGGCTTCATCACCCGCACCGCCGGCACCGGCAAGTTCGCCGGCCCGGTGGTGCGGATGCATATCGGGCTGGAGGACGTGGACGACCTGATCACCGACATCCGCCAGGCGCTGGCGCAGATGCGGGCGTTCAAGGGCTGAGCGTTACTATCGTGTCACGGCCAGGCTCGTCCCCAGGCGCATCAGGATAAAATGGAAGAAGGATTTGGCGACGCGGCCGTTCTCTCTCCGTCATGGCCGGGCGCGTCCCGGCCATGACGGAGAGAGAACGGCCGCGCCAGCCTGCGTGAACGGGATCATCCCACCGATCAAACCGGCGCTATCGATCGGCCGACGCCCCCGCGCCCAGGGCATCGATCAGAATCCCCACGTCGTCCGCGGTCGCCTGGCCATGCGTGATGCAGGCGCGGATCACGTCACGCCCCTCGAACGTCGCCACCGACACCCAGGCGCGGCCGGACGCCAGCACCCGGCCGACGATCGTGCGGACATCCGCCGCGCCCGCCGGCGGCTCGATGCACAGCACCGCCAGGTCCGACCGGTTGACGATCCGCCAGCCGCGCGCTTCAAGCCGCGCCCGCAGCACGCCGGCAAGGCCGACCGCATGCTCCACATGCGCCGCGTAGCCGTCCCAGCCGGCCACCGCCAGCGCCAGGAACAGCCGCAGCCCGAGGAACCGCCGCGACCACTGCATGCTGCCGACATAGGGATCGACGTCCCGGGTGGCCGACGGCATGTATCCGGTCGTTACTTCAAACGCCTGCGACAGCACCGGCGCGTGCGGGGTCAGGACCATGCCGCATCCCATGGTCGTCGCGAACCATTTGTGCGCGTCAATAGTGACGGAATCGGCCAGTTCGACGCCGGCCAGCACCGGCGCCAGCCGCTCGGAGGCAATCGCCGCCCCGCCCCAGGCGGCATCGACGTGGAACCAGGCCCCCGCCCGCTGCGCCAGCGCCGCGCAGTCCGCCAGCGGATCGACCATGCCGGCCGCGGTGGTGCCGGCAGTGCCGACGACCATCACCGGCACGCACCCCGCCTGTGCATCGGCCGCCATCGCCGCCGCCAGCGCCGCCGCATCCATCCGTCCCGCCCCGTCCGTCTCCACCAGCCGCACAGCCGATCGGCCGATGCCGGACTGGTGGGCGATCTTGAGCCAGGCGAGGTGGCACGCGCGGGAGGCGTAGAACACCGGCGCTCCGGCGAAGGCGCGCGCGCCCTCCGCCGCGAACGCCGGCGCGGCGCGGGTCAGGGCGCAGATCAGGGCGGTGCAGTTCGCCTCGGCGCCGCCGGTGGTGAAGTGGCCGACGGTATCGGCGGGCAGCCCGGCGCGCCGGGCGACGGCGCGGATGACGTGGCGCTCGATCTCGACCGCAGCCGGCGACGTCGTCCAGGTCGCCAGCTGCGGATTGAACACCGCGGCAATGCGATCAGCCCATTGCGATGGGGCGACGGGGCCGGGATTGAACAGGCCGAAGTAACGCGGATGGGTGATGTGCACCAGGCCGTGCTCGAGCTGGGCGATGGTCCAGGACAGCAGGCGCGCGGCGTCCTGCGGCGCCTGGAAGTCGAACGCGGCGAGCTGGTCGCGGAACGCCGCCAGGTCGATCCGCGGCGTGACCGGCCCGGCGACGACGCGGTCATGCGCCGCGGCCAACTCGCGGGTCAGGGCGTCGTCGCGGGCCTGGCGCTGTGCCGCGCCCGGGAACAGAGGCGAGTCCGGGTGGTGCGTCACGCTACGGCTCCCGCACCTGCGCCGCCGCGACGGCGAGGCACGGCCGGATCGCCGGGACGGCGCTGTCCCCGGCCCGGTCCGCCACCCGCGCCGGGCTGTCCGGCTGCGGCGCGTCCGACGGCCGCGGGACCTGTGGTTGGGCTGGAGTAACGGCCAGGCGGTCGATCGCTGATCCCGTCATCCGTCAGGCTCCGGCACGGCGGTGCGCGTCGCCCATCGGCTGGCCGCTCGGAACCTGGCCGGCGGCGGCGGCCAGCGCCTGGTCGATGTCGGCGATGATGTCGTCGCTGTGCTCGATGCCGATGCTCAGGCGGATCATCTCCGGCGTGACGCCGGCGGCCTTCTGCTCCGCGGCCGACATCTGCCGGTGCGTGGTGGAGGCGGGATGGCAGGCCAGCGACTTGGCGTCGCCCAGGTTGACCAGCCGCTTGATCAGCCGCAGCGCGTCATAGAACGCCGTGCCGGCGGCGAACCCGCCGTGGATGCCGAAGGTCATCAGCGCGCAGGTGCGGCCGCCGAGGTACTTCCGGCCAAGCTCGTAGTACGGATTGTCCGGGAACCCGGCATAGTTGACCCAGGCGACGCGCGGGTCGTCGCGCAGGAAGTCCGCCACCTTGCGCGCGTTCTCGACATGGCGGTCGATCCGCACGGCGACGGTCTCGATGCCCTGCAGCAGCAGGAAGGCGCTGAGCGGCGACAGCACCGCGCCCATGGTGCGCTGGTAGACGCTGCGGCAGCGGGCGACATAGGCAGCGGCGCCGAAATGCTCGGTGTAGATCAAATTGTGGTACGACGCGTCCGGCTGGGTGAACATCGGAAAGCGGTCCGCATGCCGCGCCCATGGGAACCGGCCGCCGTCGACGATGATCCCGCCGAGCGTGGTGCCGTGCCCGCCGAGGTATTTGGTCAGCGAGTGCACGACAATGTCAGCGCCATGCTCGAACGGCCGCAGCAACAGCGGCGTGGCGACGGTGTTGTCCACCAGCAGCGGCACGCCGTGGCGGTGGGCGACGGCAGCCAGCGCCTGGATGTCGCTGATGTTGCCGGCGGGATTGCCGACGCTCTCGCAGAACACGAGTTTGGTATTGGCGTCGACCAGGCTGTCGACCGAGGCCGGGTCGTCCGCCCGGGCGAAGCGCGTGGTGATGCCGAACTTCGGCAGGATGTGCGCGAACAGCGTGTGGGTCGTGCCGTAGAGTTGCGGCACAGACACAATATTGCTGCCGCTTTCGGTCAGCCCGAGCACCGCGTAGTTCAGCGCCGCCTGGCCGGAGGCGACGGCGAGCGCCTCGATCCCGCCTTCCAGCGCCGCGACGCGCTGTTCCAGCACGGCGGTGGTCGGGTTGCTGATGCGGCTGTAGCGGTAGCCCGGGACTTCCAGGTTGAACAGCGCGGCGCCGTGCTCGGCGCTGTCGAAGGCATAGGCGGCGGTTTGATAAATCGGCACCGCGACCGCGCGGGTTGCCGGGTCACCGTCGAATCCACCATGAACAGCGATCGTCTCGCTTCGCATTCGGCTACCTTTCATCCCACCGCACAGGAGGGACCGGCGCCCGATGCCACGCGGTAGGAGTGAGAAATGTCGGCAAGGAGTCCAGGGGCAGATGGAAAACCGGGTCCGAACCGGGAAACGGACAATCAGGCTGATAGTTCTTAGCCGGTTCGGCAACGTCGGCGTGCAACACGACTGCGCGACCATGCCAGCGACCGCGCCATGGACAGTTTCATTCTTGAAGATTTCAACGCGGACGTATGCGGAAAATTGTCCTTCCGCAATCGGCTCGCCCGCAGCCGTACCAGGCGCCGCGGCAGCGGGCGCGTCCGGTGCGGCTGCGTTGTTGTTTCCGTGCGGCCGGTCACGGCGCCGGCGGCCTCAGGACCCGTGCCGGTATCGCATCGGATGATGCTGGCCTTGCCGAGCGGTTATCCGGCTGGACATGGTTTTCCATGGTCACCAGCGTGTGTTTTTTTGCCAGTGAATGTCACGGTCCGATGATGATGCGCTGCCAAAGCATTTGTGAACAGAATCAGTTTGCCGTTTGCGAAGCCCGGGCCTTACGGTAGGGCGCTCCACGAGCCTCGGGATCCGTCGTCCGCTTATTGAGGTATCCGCCCTTGCAAATCGACAAGCAAATGACCGAACGCTACAGTTACGAACGTATCGTCGACTCGATATGCGCGCTGAACTGGACCGCACTCACCCGCGAAGATTTGTCCAACGTTGCCAGAGCCTACTATTATTTTTCCGTGCAGTTCCGGGAAAACCTGGAAATCGCCTGCCGGTTGTTTCCCGGCGATCCAAAATTGCAGGAGCTGTCGCGCGGCGAATGCGACACCGACAACCTGTCGCCGTGGCCCGGCGTGGCGCAGCCCAATGAAACGCTCGACCACGACGAGTTCATGCGGCGTCTGCTGCTGCTGTCGTCAACAGCCAGTGACAGACGCGGCTATATTGACGAAACCGGCAGCCGGTACTTGCAAACCATCCGCGCCATGGACCTGGACACGCGGGCGCGCAGTATCGCCAGTTATGAAGACGGCGGGCTGGAGCGGATGTTCCGCGCCATGCTGACGGCACCGCACTGGGACGACGCATTGTTGCAGGCGTTCCGGCATTTTCTGGTCCAGCACATCGCCTTCGACGCGGATCCCGATGCCGGGCACGGCGCGCTCAGCCGCCATCTCGCGCCGAACGACCAGATCCTGCCGCTGTGGCTGGAATGCCGGCAGTTGCTGCTGGCGGCGGCGCCGGCCTTGCTGTCCTGAGCCGGCGGTCCGCGCCTACCGGTGCTGCGGGGCCATGCGCACCGGCATGGCGCGGTACATTGCCAGCGTCTTGCCTGGCACGGGGCCGCCGCCGGCCATGGGGGGCAGCAGGATGATCCGCGCGGTCCGCGGCTGCAGCCGCGCCGGCGGCGTGTAGGAGGCATAGAACCCACGCCAGGGCCGCAGCGGCGCCGCCGGCGCGGCGGCAAACGCGAGGCGCTGTTCCTCGGGCCAGGCCGCATACACGCGGCGCTGGTAATCCTGGCCGATATCGGGCGTGGCGGAGTGGTACTGCGCCACCGCCTCGGGCCATGATCCGGTCTTGTCATGCAATTGCAACAGGAAGCGCGCGCCATAGTCGGCGTTGGCGGCCGGGTCGAACGCCTGCACCAGGTCGCGGAACGCGTCGGGGTGGTGCGTCAGGCTGATCTGCATGCAGCCGACGTCGATCGAGCGGGTCACGCGCGGCCGCATCGCCCGGGCGGCGGCAACGGCCTGCGCCTTGGTGTTGTAGAAACTGCCCTGCCCGTCCAGGTTGATGGTCCACGGCCAGGGGTTGAACGTGCCGGAGTCCTGGTCGCGGCGGCCGCTTTCCACCCGGGCGATCGCCGCCAGCAGATGCGCCGGGATGCCGTGCGCCCGCTCGGCCGCGGTGATCGCCTGGCGGCACAGCGCGGTCGCGGGCGGCGTGACCAAGCTGAGATCGGCCCTGGCGTGCCAGGAGGCGAGCAGGGCGATCAGGATCGGGAGGGAGCGCCAGGTCGTCATGCCCCCGGTCTAGCGGGTAAAGATGAATAAAGTGTTTACGCCGGCCGGCGGGGGTGTCGTCAGGCGTCTGCGTCCATGTGGCATCGCGTCACACGTCGATGTTGCACAGGGGCAGGCAATATGCTATCAACGTATGATAGCATATCATGAGGATGATATGGGCCAACTTATTGTCCGGGGACTTGATGACCGTCTCGTTCAGGCTCTGAAACAGCGGGCCGCGCGGAGCGGCCGCTCGGCCGAGGCCGAACATCGGGCTCTGCTGGAGCAGGCTCTGCGTCCGGAGACGGAGAGTTTTGCCGAAGCGGCGGCACGGCTGCGGGCACGGACGCCACGGCAGACCAGTGACAGTGCGGACCTGATCCGGACGGATCGGGATCGGGATCACGGCAGCGCGCGTCGGTGAGGGAGGCCGTGGTTGATGCCTCGGTTGCGGTGAAATGGGTGGTCGAGGAGGAACACAGCGCCAACGCTGCCCTGTTGCTCACGGCCAATACGCTGCGTGCACCTGCGCACTGGCGGGCCGAGGCGTTTAACATCCTGTGGGCGAAAGTATCGCGGGGTGACTTGACCACGGCTGATGCTGAAGAGCGAATAGCAGTACTGAATCGTGCACCGATTGTGGAAACAGCAGTCAGTCTCCTGGCACTACGCGCATTTGCAATTTCGGCAACATTGGCAACACCGATTTATGCTTCGCTTTATGTCGCACTCGCAGAGAGTCAGAGCGTTCCACTTATTACAGCAGATGTTCAGTTCTTTCAGCGAGTCCACGCCACGAGTTTGGCCAAGCAGGTAATGTTGATTGAAGGCCCCGCATTCCACAAGGAATTTGGTAACGGGGGCTAGGGCGTGTCGTCAATTAAGCCAAACGACGGCGGCGGCGAGGTGGACCGCGGCGAGGAAGTTGCGGGCAGTCTTGTCATAGCGGGTTGCGATGGCACGGAACTGCTTGAGCCTGGCGAAGAAATTTTCGATCAGATGGCGCGCCTTGTAGAGGTCGCGGTCGTAGGTCCGCGGCGAGCGGCGATTGG
>NZ_NHRY01000030.1 GCF_002937115.1 Rhodopila globiformis
CAATAACGACCAACATCCTGTGTCCCCTTGTCTCGTTAAGGTTACCGTTTATGTCCGACTTCCAATTTAACGCGGCGCAAACCCCGCCGCTGCATGCAGAACTGGATTGTCCGGTCGCGATGTCCTATCAAGACCGCATGCCATAACGTTCTGTTGATGTTGACGGCGGCGGAATTTGCCGCAGCCAGGCGCGCTGGCGGGCCGCGGCTGTATCCCACGGACCGGACGTCTATGGTGCCGGCACCGGCAGAACGCAGCCGGCGCCGCCGCGGGCATAGACGAAGAAATCCGCGAACGACGTCTCGTCCGGACGCGCCGGGTCGAACGGATACGGGTTCGGCGGATGCGCGCACAGCCGCCAGTCCGGAAAGTGCCGGGCAACATGGTCGGTGAACCGGCGGTGGCGCACATGCGGCGCTGGCCAGTTGCGGTCGAAGTTGCTGGCGTAGATCAGCACCAGCTGCGTGGCGTACGCGAACAGCGCCTCCATGTAGGCGGCGAACACGTCCGGCTCGATCAGGTGGAAGATCACATCAACCGACAGGCACAACGCCGCAGGCCGCAGCGCCGCGGCCTGCGCGAGCAGCAGGAACGTATGCTGCGGGAAGCGCTGGCGGCAACGATCCAGCACCGTACCGGAGACATCCAGCCCGGTATAGGCCGGCGGGTGCAGCAGCGACAGCAGGTTGCCGTCGCCGCAGCCGAAATCGGCCACGTGGCCGATGTTGTTCAGTGCGATCACGCCGTTGATCACTGCCGCCTTGTCGGCCACCAGCCGTCCATACCACCCCACGCCCGACGTGCCGCCGGCGCGGTAGCGCGCATCCCAGTACTCGGCCGAGCGGAAGGGCGTATTCATGGTGATGGCTGATCCACAGGCATGGGCTCCGCAACGATGGCCCGCTCTGGGCCTACCGCAGTAATAGGGGCAAAACCCCGGGCACGCACATGCAGCATACGCTCGACACCGGAACGAGGGGCGCGGAATTCCGCCATTTTTTGGTGTCCAATTGCGGAACGGTATGGACGATCACCAAATTCACCCGGACTTTTGCCCCGCTTACACTACCGCATGCACACATCGTGGAAACAACTGCAAAACCAGGCGCTGGCCCGGTGCCCGGGACCGTTGCCGCTCTGTCGCGGCGGCGCGTTTGGCTGGCAAGCGGCCGGCCGAGGGTGCGCAGGGACGCGGCGCTATGGCGTGCGTGGCTCGCACATCCGGTGTGGGGCATCCTGCCCATCGGGATGGGGCGGAATCGGGTTTGCCGCCGCAATCAAGCGGACACGGAGTTCCATGGTGTTTGCACGGCGTTTCACGGAGGACGTGGATATTGCGCTTCGCGCGAAGCGCCTGAAATCATCGAACGCTGCCACAGGGGCGACCATGTTGGGGGCGCCCGGACGACTCCGTGAAACTCCGTGCCAACCCCGTGGAACTCCGTGTTCGCTTGATTGCTGCCGGTGAAACCGGCACAGGCCGTGACAGTATGAGGCATGGCTGAAGCGGACCGTTTCCGAAATCTGTGCATCCCGTAGGCTCTGGGCCGGCTGGCGACCGGCATAACGCAGCGACGGTTGACAAATCGTTAACGAACCTGGCCGTCAACGAACCCGGCCGATCGGCAGATGGTTCTTCCGTTCCCCGCATTCGGCACTATACTGCATGCCAACGGGACCCCAGAAGCCTGGCAATGCCGTCACCGAAGCGTGCGGCGTCACAGGAATGGTCGCGAGGAAACATGCACAACCAGAACGCCGTGGCGTGGTTCGCCGATCGGCACGTGGCCGAGGGAAACGGTGCGCGCCTGGCCTTCCAGGACCCGTGGCGGTCGCTGACATACCAGGATCTGCAAACCGCCACCTGCCACTTCGCCGGCGCCCTGCGCCAGGCCGGCATCGGGCGGGAGCGGCGCATCGTGCTGCTGCTGCACGACACCATCGATTTTCCCATCGCCTTCTGGGGCGCCATCCGCGCCGGCGTCGTGCCGGTGCCGATCAACACGCTGCTGACGGTCGAGACGGTGGCGTATATTGTGCGGGACTGCCGGGCAGCCGCCGTGGTGATCTCGGCGCCCCTGCTGGCGGCGCTGGCGCCGGCGCTGGACGACTTGAGGCTGGTGATCGCCTCGCTGCCGGACGGGTCCGGCGTCATGCCGGCCGATGCGCGCACCCTGCTCTTCCCCGACTTCCTGGCGACCGGCAGCCCCGACGCGCCCACCGCCATCGCGCCGGCGGATGAGGTCGCGTTCTGGCTGTATTCCTCCGGCTCCACCGGCGCGCCCAAGGGCGTGCGGCACGTCCATGGCAGCCTGCGCTTCACCGCCGAGACCTATGGCGCGCAGGTGCTGGGCATCCGGCCGGACGACGTGATGTTCTCGGCCGCCAAGGCGTTCCATGCCTACGGCCTGGGCAACGCCCTGACCTTCCCGATGTCCGTCGGCGCCTCGACCGTGCTGCTGCCGGACCGTCCGACGCCGGACGCGGTGCTGGACGTCATGCGCCAGTACAATCCCACCCTGTTCGGCGGCATTCCCACGCTGTACGCCGCGCTGCTGGCCAACCCGCATATCGGCCCGGGCGCCGGCTCCACCCGCCTGCGCCGCTGCATCTCGGCCGGCGAGGCGCTGCCGGCCGATATCGGCCAGCGCTGGCGGTCGCTCGTCGGCGTGGACATCCTGGACGGCATCGGCTCGACCGAGATGCTGCACATCTTCATCAGCAACAGCGCCGACGACATCCGCTACGGCAGCACCGGCCGGCCGGTGCCCGGGTATGAGGCCCGCATCGTCGATGAGCACGACCGCCCGGCGCGCAACGGCGAGGCGGGGGAACTGGTGGTGCGCGGCGACAGTGCCGCCGAGGGCTACTGGAACCAGCGCGCCAAGAGCCGCCGCACCTTCCAGGGTGAATGGACCTACACCGGCGACACCTACATCCGCGACGAGGACGGCTATTTCCGCTTCCAGGGCCGCCGCGACGAAATGCTGAAGGTCAGCGGCGTCTGGGTCTCGCCGTTCGAGGTCGAGGAAGCGCTGGTCTCCCACCCCGCCGTGCTGGAGTCGGCCGTCATCGGGCGGCGGGACGAGGATGGGTTGATCAAGCCCAAGGCGTTCGTGATCCTGCGCGACGGCGCTCGCGACGAGCCGCCGGGCACTTTGATCCCGGCGCTGCAGGCCCATGTGAAGGAGCGCATCGGCGTGTGGAAGTATCCGCGCTGGATAGAGTTCGTCGACTCGCTGCCGAAGACCGCCACCGGCAAGATCCAGCGCTTCCGGCTGCGGGAGGTGTGATGCGGTCGTTTACCGTGCAGGTTACCGGTGGGGCGCTGGAAGCCGCGTGGTGGGGCCCCGGCCCCGCCGAGGCGCCGACCCTGGTGCTGCTGCATGAGGGCCTGGGCTGCGTGGCGTTGTGGCGCGACGTGCCGGAGCGCCTTGCCGCGGCGACCGGATGGGGGGTGTTCGCCTATTCGCGGTCCGGCTACGGCCGCTCCACGCCGGCCACCCTGCCGCGGCCGCTGACATACATGCACCACGAGGCACAGGTGGTGCTGCCTGAAGTCCTGGAGGCTGCCGGCATCAGGCGGTGCGCACTGGTTGGCCATTCCGATGGCGGGTCGATTGCGGCGATTTACGCGGGGTCGGCTGGGTCCGCCGCCCCCCCTGCCCCATCGTCCCCGGCCATCCTCGGCCTGGTCACCATCGCCGCCCACTTCTTCGTCGAGGACATCAACATCGCCAGCATCGAGCGGATCAAGGTCGAGTATGAAACCGGCCCTCTTCGCGCGAAACTGGCCCGCTACCACGACGACGTCGACGGCGCCTTCTACGGCTGGAACGGCGCGTGGCTGGACCCGGACTTCCGCCGCTTCGACATCACCGGCTTCCTGCCTGGTATTCAGGTGCCAATTCTCGGCCTGCAGGGCGCGGATGATCCGTATGGCACGGACGAACAGCTACATGTCCTGAAGGCCAACGTCCGCGCGCCGGTCGAGATCGCCCTGATCCCGGGCGCGAAACATTCGCCGCACCTGGAGGCCAGGGACGGCACGCTCGCCGCCATCACCGGCTTCATCGCCGCCATCCAGCGGGATTTTTCGTCATGATCGATTTCCAGACTGACCCCACCCGCTATCGCCACTGGCGCCTGTCCTGCGACGGCCCGGTCGCCACCCTGACCATGGACGTCGATCCCGCCGGCGGCCTGATGGGCGATTACGAACTGAAGCTGAATTCCTACGACCTGGGCGTCGACATCGAGCTTGCCGACGCGGTGCAACGGCTGCGCTTCGAGCATCCCGAGGTGAAGGCGGTGGTGCTGCGCTCGGGCAAGGACGGCGTGTTCTGCGCCGGCGCCAATATCCGCATGCTGGGCCAGGCCAGCCACGGCCACAAGGTGAACTTCTGCAAGTTCACCAACGAAACCAGGCTGGCGATCGAGGACGCGACGGAAAACTCCGGCCAGGCCTACCTGGCCGCGATCAGCGGCACCGCGGCCGGCGGCGGCTATGAGCTGGCGGTGACGGCGGCGCACGTCATGCTGATCGACGACCGCCGCTCCACCGTTTCTTTACCGGAACTGCCGCTGCTGGCGGTGCTGCCCGGCACCGGCGGGCTGACGCGGCTGACCGACAAGCGCCGCGTCCGCCGCGACCGGGCCGATGTGTTCTGCACCACCGAGGAAGGCGTGCGCGGCAAGCGGGCGGTGGACTGGCGACTGGTGGACGAGGTCGTGCCGCCCTCGGCGTGGGACGCCCGGGTGGCGGAGCGCGCGCTGCAACTGGCGGAGCAATCCCATCGGCAGGGCAGCGGCGGAGTCGTTTTGACTCCGTTGCAGCGGACCTTCGCGGCGGATGCGGTGTCGTATCGCCATGTCCAGGTCGCGATCGACCGCGCCGGCCGATCCGCTGCCATCACCGTACACGGCCCGGCGGATTTGCCCGGCGACCTGCGCGGTATCCACGAGGCCGGCGCCGCCTTCTGGCCGCTGGCAATGGCGCGGGAACTCGACGACGCCCTGCTGCACCTCCGCCTGAACGAACCGCCGATCGGCCTGCTTGTCATCCGCACCGCGGGGAACCCGGAGATGACGCTGGCCGCGGATGGCTTGCTGGAACAGTACCAGGATGACTGGCTGGTGAACGAAATCCGCCTGCTGCTGAAGCGGGTGTTCAAGCGGCTCGACATGACCGCGCGCAGCATCGTCACCCTGGTCGAGCCGGGAAGCTGCTTCGCCGGCACGCTGGCGGAACTGGTGTTCGCCGCCGATCGCTCGGTGATGTTCAGCGGCGGGGTCAAAGGCGACAACCGCGGCCCGGCCACGCTGCACCTGTCGGCGCTGAATTTCTCCGCCTACCCGATGGGCAACGGCCTGTCCCGCCTGGCCAACCGTTTCTACGGCGAGCCGGAGTCGCTCGACACCGCCGCCGGGCTTATCGGCGAAACGCTGGACGCCGAAACGGCCGATCGGCATGGGCTTGTCACCGCCACGTTCGACGAGATCGACTGGGACGACGAGGTGCGGCTGATCCTGGAGGAACGCGCCTCGTTCTCGCCTGACGCGCTGACCGGGCTGGAGGCCAACCTTCGTTTCGTCGGGCCGGAGACGATGGAAACCCGCATCTTCGGCCGCCTGACCGCCTGGCAGAACTGGATCTTCCAGCGGCCGAACGCCGTCGGCGAGGCCGGATCGCTGAAACGATACGGCTCCGGCGTGCGGCCGGAGTTCAACCCGGAACGCGTCTGAAAGGATCACCACGATGTCCGATGGCACGCAGATCGACTACAACGGGCTGATCCCCAACAACGTCGGCCTGGCCGAGGACCTGCGGGTCCGCAAGGCGCTGGAAACCTGGCACCCCGGCTACATCGACTGGTGGAAGGCGATGGGGCCGGAGGGATTCCAGAACGACCCCGTCTATCTCCGCACCGCCGTCGGCGTCGGCAGCGAGGGCTGGGCGAAGTTCGGCTTCGTTCGCATGCCGGAATACCGCTGGGGCATCCTGCTGGCGCCGAAGGTGGAGGACCGGACGATCCCGTTCGGCGCGCACAAGGGCGAGCCCGCCTGGCAGGAAGTGCCCGGCGAATATCGCGCCATGCTGCGCCGCCTGCTGGTGATCCAGGGCGATACCGAGCCCGCCTCGGTAGAGCAGCAGCGCCACCTGGGCGCCACCGCGCCGTCGCTGTACGACATGCGCAACCTGTTCCAGGTGAACGTCGAGGAAGGCCGCCACCTGTGGGCGATGGTCTACCTCCTGCAGAAATATTTCGGCCGCGACGGGCGCGAGGAAGCCGAGGAACTGTTGCGCCGCCGCAGCGGTGACCAGGATTCGCCGCGCATGCTGGGCGCGTTCAACGAGCAGACGCCGGACTGGCTGTCGTTCTTCATGTTCACCTTCTTCACCGACCGCGACGGCAAGATGCAGCTTGCGGCGCTGGCGCAGTCCGGCTTCGACCCGCTGTCGCGCACCTGCCGCTTCATGCTGACGGAGGAAGCCCACCACATGTTCGTCGGCGAGACCGGCGTCTCCCGCACCATCCAGCGCACCTGCGAGGCAATGAAGGAGGCTGGCATCGACGATCCCTACGATATCGCGCGTATCCGGCGCCTGGGCGTAATCGACCTGCCGACGATCCAGAAGAAGGCCAACCTGCATTTCTCGCTGACGCTGGATTTGTTTGGCAGCGAAATAAGCACCAATGCGGCGAATGCTTTCAATGCCGGTCTGAAAGGCCGCTACCGCGAGGACAAGCTGACGGACGACCACCAGTTGACGTCCTCGGTGTATCCCGTGCTGCGCCTGCGCGACGGCGCGATCGTGAACGAGGACGTGCCGGCGCTGTCGGCGCTGAATATGCGCCTGCGCGACGACTACGTGCAGGACGCCGCCGCCGGCATCGCCCGCTGGAACCGCGTGCTGGAACACGCCGGCGTCGATTTCCGCATCTCCCTGCCGCACGTCGCGTTCAACCGCCGCATCGGCGAGTTCAGCGCCGTGCACACCGATACCGAGGGGACTATCCTGGGCAACGACGCCTGGGAAGCGCGCAAGGAAACGATGCTGCCGTCCACGGACGACAACCTGTTCATTGCCAGCCTGATGCACCCGTCGCAGCAGCGCGGCGCCTATGCCGGGTGGATCGCGCCGCCGCGGCAGGGCATCGACAACAAGCCGGGTGATTTCGAGTACGTTCAGATCGCGCATTGAGCCGCCCGCTATTCGCAGGCGCTGACATGGTGGCGTGGCAGCACGGCTGCCACCACAACGTCATGGCGGCCGCAGGGCCGCCATCCACGCCTTACGGTGCTGGTATCAACCGAAGGCGTGGACCTGCGCCCACCATGACGGGGAAGCAACAGTCGCCGCCCTGCCGGTGCCTGTGCGCCCTTGATCCCCCTCGCCTGCCGGGCCACCATGCCCGGCAAAGCAAGGGGGGAACCGGCATGGCTCGTCTGCAAGGCAAGGTCGCCGTCATCACCGGCGCGGGCACCGGCATCGGCCGGGCAGCGGCACGGCTGTTCGCACAGGAAGGCGCGCGCGTCGTCGTCGCCGAGATCAACGCCGAGGCTGGGGACCAGACCGCGCACCTGATCATCCAGGCCGGCGGCGACGCCATCGCCGTCCGCACCGACGTCACCGAGCCGGACAGCATCCAATCGGCGATCGAAACGGCCGTCCGGCGCTACGGCGCGCTGCACATCCTGCACAACAACGCGGGCGGCTCCACGCCGCAGGACAACGACGTCACCCTGGCACCGCTGGAGGAGTTCTGGCGCGCGATCAAACTGGACCTGTACGGCACCTTCCTGGGCTGCCGCTTCGGCGTCCCGGCGATCCGGCGTTCCGGTGGCGGATCGGTCATCAACATGTCGTCCAACGTGGCGCTGATGGGCATCCCCGGGCGCGACTGCTACACCGCGGCGAAAGGCGGCATTGCCGCCATCACCCGATCCATGGCGGTGGAGTTCGCGCCCGACGTGCGGGTCAACGCCATCGCCCCCTCCGCCACCATGACCGAGCGTGTCGCCAAACTGGTCGCCGGCAATGCCGCGCTGGACAAATTGGCGAAATCCCACCTGCTGGGCCTGATCGAACCCGAGGACATCGCCGCCATGGCGCTGTACCTGGCGTCCGACGAATCCCGCAAGGTCACCGGACAGGTCTATCCGGTGGACAGCGGCGTCATTATTTCCTGATAACGGAGGATCCCATGACCGGTTTCGTTCATCCGGAATACCTGGTCGAGACCGACTGGCTCGCCCAGCACCTGAATGACGTGGTCGTGCTGGACTGCACGATCCACCTGATCCCCGACCCGAAGATCACCTACGTGATCAAGCCCGGGCGCGAGGATTTTGAAAAATCCCACATCCCAGGCGCGCAGTTCTGCGACGTCTCGCGCGATGTGTCGGACACCGCGCAGAAACTGAACTTCATGCGGCAGAAGCCCGAGGACTTCGCCGCGGCAATGCGTCGTTTCGGCATCAGCAACAGCACCCGCGTGGTCACCTACAGCACCGCCAACGTCTGGTGGGCGACCCGCGTCTGGTGGCTGCTGCGGGAGTTCGGCCACGACAATGCCGCGGTGCTGAACGGCGGCTTCCAGAAATGGCAGCGCGAGAACCGCCCTGTGGAAACCGGGCCCGGCAAGCCCCGCCCCGCCGGCGAGTTCACCGTCCGCGAAGTCCGCAACCTGATGGTCGGCAAGGACGCCGTGAAGGCCGCCATCGGCGACGCCGGCGTCTGCACGCTGAACGCCCTTCTGTCGGCGCAACATACCGGCACCGGCGGCAACAGCTACGGCCGTCCCGGCCGGATCGCCGGCAGCGTCAACGTGCCGGCGGCCTCGCTGGTCGATCCCGAAACCAACACCTTCCTGCCGCCCGACGAACTGCGCCGCCGCCTGGGTGCCGTCGGCGCGCTGGACCGCCCCGTCATCGCCTATTGCGGCGGCGGCATTGCCGCCAGCGCGGACGCGATGATCCTGACCATGCTGGGGCACCAGGACGTCAAGGTCTATGACGCCTCGCTGTCGGAGTGGGCCAAGGATCCCAGCCTGCCGATGGAAACCGGCTGAACAATACGAGGAAACGAAAAATGCGCCTGAAGGACAAGATCGGCCTTGTCACCGCCGCCGGGTCCGGCATGGGCCGCGCCGGCGCCATTCGTTTCGCCGCCGAAGGCGCGTCGGTTGCGGTCGTCGACCTGAACCCCGAGGCCGCCGACGCCGTCGTCCGCCAGATCACCGCCGCTGGCGGCAAGGCCATCGCCCTGTCCGGCGACCTGACAAGCGATGCGTTCGCCCGCGACATCGTGCGGCGGACGGCGCGGCATTTCGGCGGTCTCGATTTCGTCTGGAACCATGTCGGCACGCCAGGGCCGGCGGCGGTCGAGGGCATCGACTGGAAGGAATACGACCTCGCGATGACCCTGAACATCCGCTCGGTGCTGGTGACCACCGAGGCGGCGCTGCCGGAACTGCGGGCGCGGGGCGGCGGGTCGATCCTGTTCACCGCCTCGACCTCGGGTTTGCAGGGATCGATGTTCAGCCCGGTCTACAACGCCGCCAAGTTCGGCGTCGTCGGCCTGGTGAAAGGACTGGCGAAGCGCTACGGGCAGGAGAACATCCGCATCAACGCCATCTGCCCGGGGCCGATCGATACGCCGATGCTACGGGTTTTTGTTGCGCGACCGGATAGTCAGCTGCCGGCGGGGGAAACGCCGGAGTCGCTGGTGGGCAAGCGCGGCGGGATGAACCCGATGCGACGGGTCGGACAGCCCGAGGAAATCGCCAACGCCGCGCTGTTCCTGCTGTCGGACGAGGCGTCGTTCGTGACAGGGGTGGCGCTGCCGGTGGACGGGGGCTCGACGGCGTAGCCGTTGCTTCCACGTCATGGCCGGGACGCGCCCGGCCATGACGGAGAGGAAATGGTCCGTCCCGGCGCTATTTGCACGCCGTGACCATGATCTCCACCAGCACCTCGGGCGCCGCCATCTCGGCCTGCACGCAGGCCCGCACCGGCGCGCCGTTCTTCGGCAGCCACGGGGTCCAGATCTCGTTCAGCAGCACGCGGTCTTTCATGTGCTTCACCCAGATGACCGCCTGCAGCAGCCGGGTCTTGTCGGTGCCGTGATGCTCCAGCATCTCGTCGATCTGCGCCAGCACATCCGCGGTCTGACCCTTGATGTCCAGGCTGGTGTCCCGCGCGGTGATTCCGGGAAGGTAAACGAAGCCATGGTACTCGACGGCCTTGGACAGGATCGGGCCAGGCTCGGTGCGGATGATCTTGCTCATGAAGCACTCCAGTTGCAACGGATCGGAGCGTTCTAGGGCAAGCGGCGGCGTTCGGCCAGAGCGCGGCTTGCGGAGCGCGGCTTGACCCCTGCCGCGATCCTGTCGTCGGATGCGCCGGCAGGGAGGAGAAAACCATGGAAACGCGGGTATTCGGGCGATCCGGTCTGCGACTCTCGGTGCTGGGCTTCGGCTGCGGCGCCGTCGGCGGGTTGATGGTGCGCGGGTCCGCCGCGGACCAGGACCGTGCCATCGGCGCGGCGATCGCCGCCGGGGTCAACTACTTCGACACCGCCGTGCAGTACGGCAACGGCCAGTCGGAGACCAATCTCGGCCGCGTCCTGGCCGCGCAGAGGCCCAAGGGGGTCCATGTCGGCACCAAGGTGCGCGTGCCGTCCGCCGGCTTCGGCAACATCGGCGGGATCGTCACCGAGTCGCTGGATGCCAGCCTGCGGCGGCTCGGCCTGGACCACGTCGACGTCTTCCACCTGCACAACCCGATCACTGTCCACGGCGGCGGCGAGACCATCAGCGTCGCGCAGGTGCGCAATGCGGTCGTGCCGGCGTTCCAGGCGCTGCAGCGTGCCGGCAAGACCCGCTTTCTGGGCATCACCGCCATCGGCGACACCGCGGCGCTGCAGGACGTTATTGACGCGCAACTGTTCGACAGCGCCCAGGTCAGCTACAACATGCTGAACCCGTCCGCCGCCACCGCACTGCCACCGGACTATCCGGCGCAGGACTACGGCCGCCTGTTCGACCACACGCAGGCGGCCGGCGTCGGCGTCGTCGGCATCCGCGTGCTGGCCGGCGGCGCGCTCAGCGGCAGCGCGGAACGGCATCCCACCGCCAGCCCGCCGCCGGAGCCCATCGGCTCGGCCCACAGCTACGACCGGGACCTGGAGCGCGCCCGCCGCCTGATGCCGCTGGTGACGGAGGGGTTTGCGTCCAGCCTGCCGGAAGCGGCGATTCGTTTCGCTATCAGCCACAAGGCGATGGGCACCATCCTGGTCGGCATGGCCTCGGTCGAACAGTTCGAAGCCGGCCTCGCCGCCGTGCGGAAAGGGCCGTTGCCACCAGCCGCGCTGGATCGCGTGCAGGCGCTGACTGCTGGTTTTGCGGGAGAGGCCCGGTAACATTCATTCCCATCCGTTGCCCCACCGTCATGGCTTGGCTTGTCCCGGCCATCTGCGCTTCAACGGCGGGAGGTAGATGGCCGGGACAAGCCCGGCCATGACGGTGGGGCAACAGCCCCGCGTCAGTCTCCCTTGAACACCGGCGCCCGCTTCTCCAGGAATGCGTTGACCGCCTCCCGGTGGTCCGCCGTCGCGTGCGTCAGCGCCTGCAAACTGGCGGACAGTTCCAGCAGCGTATCCAGCCGGCTGTGCCGCCCCTCGACCAGCAGCCGCTTCGCCATGCGCACGGCATAGGGCGGGTTCACAGCGATCCGCTGCGCCAGCGCCTTCGCCGCATCCAGCAGTTCCGCATCCGGCACGACGCGCGAGACCAGCCCGCAGGCCAGAGCCTCGGCCGCGTTCAGCGCATCGCCGGTGAACGCCATCTCGCACGCCTTCGAGTAGCCCACCACTCGTGGCAGCAGCCACGCTCCGCCGTCCCCCGGCACAATGCCGACCTTGACGAAGCTTTCGGCGAAGCGGGCGCTTTCGGCGGCGATGCGCATGTCGCACATGCAGGCCAGGTCGAGCCCCGCGCCGATCGCCGGTCCATTCACGGCCGCAATGATTGGCACGTCCAGCTTCTCGAACGCCAGCGGGATGCGCTGGATGCCGAACTTGTAGTATTGCGGCGTCAGCGCTGGCTGTTTCGCACGATCCTCGAACGCCTGCTTCATCGCCCGCAGGTCGCCGCCGGAGCTGAACGCGGTGCCGGCGCCGGTCAGGATGCCGACGCGCGCCGCGCGGTCCTGGTTCAGCCGCTCGATCGCACCCACGACGGCATCCACCATCGCCCGCTCCGAGATCGGGTTCCGCATCCCCGGATCATTCAGCGTCAGCGTAACGATCGGCCCGTCCTGCTGGTACAGCACCTTGTCAGACATCATTCGTTTCCTTCAGCCGCAATCAGCGCAAACCCAGGCCGCGCGCGATGATGCCACGCAGGATCTCGCGCGTGCCGCCGCGCAACGAGAACGACGGCGCATGCATCATCGTGTGCGCCAGCACCGCCGAGAACGCCTGCGTGGAAGACTCATCCGGTTCCGCATCGACCAGGTTGCGGGCGGTTTCCGGGATCTCCTGCTCCACCAACGCGCCCAGGTCCTTCACCAGCGCCGCCTGCAACGCCGGGTTCTGCCCGGCCTGCAGCATCCCCGCCACCGAGCGCGACAGCCGCCGCAGCGTCATGATATGCGCCGTCAGCCGCCCGATGGCGACGGCGCCGGCATCCGACGGATCGGGCCCCAGCGCGCGCGCCAACTCGACGAGCAGCCGGAACGAAGACAGGAAACGTTCCGGCCCGCTGCGCTCGAACGCCAGTTCGCTGGTCACCTGGGTCCAGCCGTCGCCTTCCTTGCCCAGCAGCGCGCCCTCGGGCAGGAGCGCATCCTGGAACACCACCTCATTGAAATGATGTTCCCCGGTCAGCGCCAGGATCGGCCTTATGGTCAGGCCCGGCGTGTTGTGCAGGTCGACCAGGAACTGGCTGACGCCACCGTGCCGGTCCTCGGCCGGGCCGGTGCGGCAGAACAGGATCATGTAGTGCGATTTGTGCGCGAAGCTGGTCCACACCTTGGTGCCGTTGACCAGGTAGCCGCCCTGCACTTTCGTGGCCCGGGTGCGCGCCGAGGCCAGGTCGGAGCCGACATCGGGCTCGCTCATGCCGATGCAGAAGAACACCTCGCCGGCGGCGATGCGCGGCAGGATCCGCTTCTGCTCGTCCGTCCCCACCCGCAAAATCAGCGGTCCCGACTGCCGATCGGCGATCCAGTGCAGGGCGACGGGAGCGCCGGCGGCGAGCAATTCCTCCAGCACGACGTAACGTTCCAGTGATGAGCGCTCATGACCGCCGTACTGCTTCGGCCAGGTCATGCCGATCCAGCCGCGGCTTCCCAGTTTGCGGGAGAATTCGGCATCCATGCCGGTCCAGGATTCAGCGCGCTCCACCGGCTTGCGGTTGGCCAGTTCGGTGGCCAGGAAGTCGCGGACCTCCAGGCGCAGGGCTTCGGCCTCGGGGCACGGTGGCGGTGGCGGAAAGTTGAAGGCGTTCACCGGTTGGGTCCTCAGGCTGTCGGTTACCAGCCGGTAGCCCGGTGATCCCAAAGGGTCAAGACCAGCGACGCCCCAGGCAGCCGAGCGGAACGAGTCCGCAGGATGGCCGCCGTACAGGCCGGCAACCGCGACTGGCTCTGCAATCGCGGCTACCGTTGTTTTTCAGTAATGTTAAGCCCACCCGCCGTTCAGCCGGCGGACAGAGCCTGCTACCGCGCCAGCGCGTAGGGCAGCAGCGGGATGATCATGACCGCGGCGGCGAGAATGGCAGCAGTCCAGTCCAGCTTGGTCAGCGAAAACCGGTTCATATGACTCTCCTGTTCCAGTGTTACCGTTGCGATTTGGACCGCGTGAGCTTCGTTCCTCAGCGCGACACTATATCAATGGGGAGGGTTTGAAGCCTCGCAAGATGCGCCGGCAAGAAAAAAATTCAGAATGTTCAGTCGCATAACCTGACACCTCAAGTGTTAAGCCAGATTGACACGTTGCCCCTCCGAACGGCTGCCGGCCGTGGCATGCCCGACAATTCGTCATACATGGCCGCGCGCCATGGGCCGGTCCGCCTGTGCGGCGGCGCAAGGCTGCCGCCGGGAACTTGCGCGATGCCGCCGTCGCGTCCACGCTGGCCGGCATCGGAAGCACGAACGAGGGAGAACACCGCATGTCCGCCGCCATGCAGTTGCAAACGAAAATTTCAGATGCCGAATGGCACGCGCGCTGCGAACTGGCCGCGCTGTATCGTATCGTCGAGCACTTCGGCTGGACCGACCTGACCAACACCCACATGTCGGCGCGCGTCCCCGGCGAGCCCGGTCATTTCCTGATCAACAACTACGGCGAGATGTTCGACGAGATCACCGCCTCCTCATTGATCAAGATGGACATGGAGGGGAACGTCCTGAGCCGGGGCGGCAATTTCAACAACGCCGGGTTCACTATCCACAGCGGCGTCTACAAGGCGCGTCCGGACGCCAACTGCGTGCTGCACACCCACACCCGCGCCGGCGCCGGGGTCTCGCTGCTGCGCCGCGGCCTGCGCCCGATCAGCCAGGATTCGCTGCACGTGATCGACGACGTCGTGTATCATGCATACGGCGTGCCGGCGACGCAGGAGGAGTGCGAGGCCCTGGGCCGCACCTGCGCCAACGGCAGTTGCGTCGTGCTGCTGAACCACGGGCTGTTGACGCTGGGCGAAACCATCCACGGGGCGTTCATGCGGCTGTACATGCTCGAGCGCGCCTGCGAACTGGAACTGATCGCCCGGCAGATGGACGAGCCGCCGGTGGTGATCGACGACCATGTGCAGCGCAAGGCCGCCGAACGGATGAAGAAGATGCGCTCGACCGAGGGCTACGGCCTGAACGAATGGCAGGGGCTGGTTCGCGCCGTGGAGCGCAAAGGCGCCGATTTCCGCCGCTGATCGGCAGCTTTGTTGTGATGGCGAGGCGACATGAGTCGTCACGCCACAATCGAAACGATCCGGTGCGGATTGCGTCACGTTACCTCGGTGTCCGTCCGAGAAGGTGGCCAATGGAATCAAATGGGTAACTCACTGTTGATAGCGGAACAGTCTCGAAAGTAGCGGCGGTTTTCGCCGCTGAGCGACACCGCCTTGTCCGTAACTGGTTGGAAGATAAGGGAAACTTCTCGGACAGACACTCAGCGAAGTGTTGGACAGCTTCGGCATGCTGCCGGACGTCGATGCGACGCTGCAAGCCCGCACCGGGCTGGATGAAGACGAAGAAATTGCTGCCGCCATTGATGAGCGGCTGGAGCGCTCATTGGCATGACTGGCGGAATTTCAGGCCAATTGGAAAACCAGGAGCTGACAATGCCACGCACGAAGCGCCGGAAGAAACCAACGCCGGCATTTTCCCGTAAGCCGCCGGAGCCGGTGCAGCGTCCACCAGCCGAACGAGCACAGTGAGCGTGATGCTTGAAGGGCCCGCCCAGGAAAGGTAAGACCTCGGCATGGGTCAGGAGAGCGTAGCTTGCCAAACCGCACGAAGATGTTGCTTGAACAGGTGCCACGCGACGCGCGAATTCTTGAGATTGGCCCGAGCTTCAATCCAATCGCGCCAAAATCGGAAGGCTGGAACAGCGTCTCGATCGACCATCTGACGCGTGAAGACCTTGTGGCAAAATACATTGGGCATCCCGGTGTTGATGTCGGCCGGATTGAGCCAGTGGACTTTGTCTGGACTGGCGGCATACTCAGCGAGGCCGTGCCACTTGAGCAGCATGGCAGCTTCGATGCATTCCTCGCTAGTCATGTAATAGAGCACACGCCCGACCTGGTTGCTTTCCTCGATGCCGCAGCCACGCTGCTGAAACCGGACGGTGTCGTGATCCTAGCAATTCCGGATAAGCGGTATTGCTTCGACTATTTTCAGCCACTCACCACCACAGGGCAACTATTGGAGGCACATACCAGCCATCGTTCTCGTCATACTGCTCGCCTGGCTTTCGACCACTTTGCCTATGCGGTCGCGAATGGCGGCACCATTGCTTGGGGGCAGCACCCGTCACAGGGAATCCACCTCGTACATGGCCTTCAGGATGCGAACCATCTATTCCGGACATGGGAGAGCAATTCGGACTACACAGATATACACGCCTGGCGTTTCGTGCCGTCGAGCTTCGAGTTGCTAATGCTGGAGCTCGCACGCTTGGGCGAGACCGATTGGCGGGTGGAGCGAATTATGCCCACCCGGGGGTGCGAATTCTTTGCCTGGTTGTGTCGGGGTGCAGTGGCACATGCCGCGGCGTTGTCACCCCAGGAGGTGGATGCCCAGCGCATTGCACTACTGAAGCGCTCACTGCTGGAGACGCAGGCTCAAATTGAGTGGCTGCTGGCTGGCGAACCCGAACTGGCGACTCAACAGCCCACAGCAATGCAGCGCGTTGCAACATCTTGGCGGCGGCGCGTTAACACACCGCTCCGTCTTCTGGTGCGTGGGCTGCGGCGGAGAAGCGCGTTGGCAGCGATCCTGAAGACGGTGAAGGGCAAAGCTTAACTGCGCTGCCGCGAAAACCTTACCCCATACAGCGTCGAAACCCTCGAAAGCGGTGCCGCGTTCACCGCGCCCCAACCAGAATGTTTGCGGCATACGCGACACTGCATGTCCCACCGGGTCCCAACAATGTTCCGCGCCCTGAGTGTCTGTCCGAGAAGGAAGCCAATGAAGTCAAGGGGCTAACCCACCGCTGGTGGCGGAACAGTCTCGAAAGTATTGGCTGTTTCCGCCGATGAACGACACCGCACCGTCCATAACTAATTGGAGGATAAGGGAAAGTCCTCGGACAGACACTCAGGCCGAGGCCGCGAAATTGCGAAATCATTATTGATACGGAACGTCAATCAACCAAACCTGATTGGGCGGCGTTGAGGCCGCAGATTAATTCTGCCGCTCTCAGTGTCTGTCCGAGAAGGAAGCCAATGAAATCAATGGGCTAATCCACTGTTGGTGGCGGAACAGTCTCGAAAGTAGTGGCGGTTTCCGCCGATGAACGACGCCGCGCCGTCCGTAACCAATTGGAAGATAAGGGAAAGTTCTCGGACAGACACTCATGAGCGAGCCGCTTTGCCTGACCGATCTCGACGCAGCCGGCGCCGGCATCCGCCGCGTCGCCCACGGCTACGCAACCTCGGGCTCCTGGCGCCGCCTCGCCAGGCGTCTGTTCCAGGCGGGCACCGAAGTTGCCCTGGCCCTGCCGCGCGACGCCTGGCGCCTGCTCGTCCGGCGCGGCGAAAAGCCGGTTCGGATCGAAAACGGGTTTGACCCGTCACCGCGCGCGGCCCGCATTGCGCTCTATGTCCACTACTCGGCGAACGGCCTGATCTCCGACATGGTGCGCTACCAGCTAGGCCTGCTGCGCCAGATCGGCTTCGCCACGGTGTTCATTTCGATGGCGCCGCACATCCCCGACGCCGACTGGCAGGCGGCGCGCCAGCTCTGCGCGCTGGTCGTGCAGCGGCGCAATTTCGGCCGCGATTTCGGCGCCTGGCACGACCTGATGCCGGAGGTGCGGCGCCGCTGGGGCATCCCGCAGGAACTGATGCTGCTCAACGACAGCGTCATGGGGCCGATCAGGCCGCTGCCGCCGATACTGGAAACGATGCGCGCCGGCGGCGAGGGCCTGTACGGCCTGACCGAAAGCCGGCAGGGCGGCTCGCATCTGCAAAGCTACCTGTTGCTCGCCCACGGCGGGCACGCCGTCGCCGACGTCATGCGGTTCGTTGAAACCATGTTCGTCAGCCACTCCAAGTGGTTGCTCGTGCAACTGGGCGAGATGCGCCTGGCCCGCTGGATGCGCCGGCGCGGGCACCGGGTCGCCGCGGTGTTCGGCTACGACCGGATCGTCCGAGCCTCGCTGGCGGACCCGGCGGAGCGGGAGCGCCTCAAGGCCGGCAACTGGCACCTGCGCAACCTCGACCAGTTGCCGGACGAGCAGGTTTCGGCGTTGCTGGAGGACTGGCCACTGAACCCGACGCACCATCTGTGGCACGTGCTGGCGGCGCGGCTGGATTTCCCGTTCCTCAAGACCGAACTGGTGGCGCGCAATCCCGGCCGGCTGCCGGACGTCGCGGACTGGCCCAGCGTCGTGCCGCCGGACTCACCCTGTCACGTGCAGATGCTGCGGGCCCACCTGGCGACGCTGGGCGTGGCCTGACGGACCCGGCAGCGTGACGGGCGCTACGCCGCCTTCCGGCCGATCAGGCCCATGGCGATCATGGTTTCGGCGATCTGCACCGCGTTCAGCGCCGCGCCTTTGCGCAGGTTGTCGGAGACGCACCAGAACGACAGCCCGTTCTCAATCGTCGGGTCCTTGCGGATGCGGCTGACGAACACCGCGTCCTCGCCGGTGGCTTCCAGCTGCGTGACGTAGCCGCCGTCCTCGCGCACGTCGACCACCTCGACGCCCGGGGCCTCGCGCAGCAGCGCCCGCGCCTCGCCCGCCGTCACCGGCTTTTCGAACGCGACGTTCACCGCCTCGCCGTGGCTGATGAACACCGGCACCCGGACGCAGGTGGCGTGCACGGCGATCGACGGGTCGAGGATCTTCTTCGTCTCGACCGTCATCTTCCACTCTTCCTTGGTCGAGCCGTCGTCCATGAACTTGTCGATGTGCGGGATGCAGTTGAAGGCGATTTCCTTGGTGAACTGCTGCGGCGCGCTCTGCTCGTGCACGAAAGACGATTTGGTGTGGCCGAACAGCTCGTCCATCGCCTCCTTTCCGGCGCCGGAGACGGACTGGTAGGTCGAGACGACGACGCGCTTGATGCGGAACTCGTCGTGCAGCGGCTTCAGCGCCACCACCATCTGGATGGTGGAGCAGTTCGGGTTGGCGATGATGTTGCGCTTGTTGAACCAGCGCAGGTCCTGCGGGTTGACCTCGGGCACCACCAGCGGGACGTCGTCGTCCATGCGGAACTGGCTGGTATTGTCGATCACCACGCAGCCCTGGGCGCCGGCACGCGGGGCATGGATCGCCGAGACCGAAGCGCCCGGGCTGAACAGGCCGAAGTCACAGCCGGTGAAGTCGAATTTCTCCAGGCTCTGGACCGTCAGGGTCTTGCTGTCACCAAACGAGACCTGCGCGCCAGCCGAGCGGCCGGATGCGAGGGCGATGACGTCCGAAACCGGGAAGTTCCGCTCCGCCAGGGTTTTCAGCATTTCGCGTCCGACTGCACCGGTGGCGCCGACAACCGCGACCCTGTAAGCCATGCTAGACTCCTGCAAACGACCGGGCGTCGGTGTCCCAGTGGCCACCCCTTTGTGGCCACCCCTGTGCCCGAAGAGGCGCACGGTTAGCGGCACCGGCGCGGCAGCGCAAGCAATAAGCGGCCGATCGGCGGGGGAAACGTGCCTCGCGGGGGGCTGCGGCAGCGACGGGACCCGCCCGGGCGGTCGCGCCACCGCCGTCCCGCGCTCCTTCTTCTGGTACCCCGCCCCCTACGGCGGCAGCACTGCCGGACGGTCGCTGCCGGCTCGCCCGGGCTGCCAGTCCTTGCTGCCCAGGATATCCGGCTCCAGCGCCAGGGTGCGGATCAGGTCCTCCCGGCTGACGATCCCCACCAGCCGCCCGTCGCGCACGATCGGCATGCGCTTGATCCGGTGGCGCAGCAACTGCAGCACGATCTCGGCCAGATCCGTCGTCTCCGCCGCGGTGACCACCGGCGTCGTCATCAGGTCGCGGGCGCGGCGGCGGTCGTTCCGGATGTAATCAGCCAGCGCGGGTGCCAGCCGATCGGCGGCGGAGAGTATGGCCAGCCACCAAGGCCGGCGCAGGTCATGCTGTTCCCGGAATGGCCGCATCAGGTCGCTTTCGCTGACCATCCCCAACAACGTTCCTGTCTCGTCACAGATCGGCAGGGCGCGGATATCGCGATCGAGCATCAGCCTGGCGATTTCGGCGACGGTGGCATCCGGCCGGGCGGTGGCAATCCGGCGGGTCATGATACTGGCGGCGTTTCGTGACATGGCTGTCCGTCCACTTCGGTCATGTGGCAGAGCCGGGCGGCATGAACCCGGCCTGCCGTGACAATGGCTCGCATCCGCCGCCCGCGCGCAGCCAGACTGCGCGGGCGATTTTCATACAGGCGGCTATACCGCACGGGGCGGCAAGCCGGCAATCGACACGGTGTGCGGGTCGTAGCCCCAGCGGCCCCGGCGGCGTGATGATTTAAGTCAACGGCCGCCTGCGCCGCTGATTGACGGAACGCTATCCCCGCCCAGCCGGAATGCGCAGCGCCGCGTCCGCCCGCAACTCGTGCGCGGCGCCCGCGGCGGCCAGCGTCATCGTTTCGCCCGATACCAGCGTCGCCTCCAGCACCTGCTCGGCTGCGTCGAACCGCAGCGCGACGCTGCGGCCGCGCCACTGGACCGTGAACGAGAAGCCGCTCCATCCGTCCGGTACCCGCGGATCGACCGACAGCGCGTCCGCGTCCCAGGACACCCCGGCGAAGCCCATCACCACCAGCATCCACAGCCCGCCCTGCGCGGCGATGTGGATGCCGCGGTCGGTCGCCACGTGCACGTCGCCCAGGTCGATCTGCGACGCCTGGCGGAAAAACGCCAGCGCCTTCCCGGTCTCGCCGAGCCGGGCCGCCACCATGCCGTGCAGCGCCGGGCTGAGCGAACTGCCATGCGAGCAGCGCGGCTCGTAGTGGCGGAAATTGCGCACGGCCGTGTCGCCGGGGAACGCGTCGGGCAGCAGCGCCAGCAGCGCCACGACATCCGCCTGCTTCACCACCTGCGACTGCTGCGTCCGCGCCCGCCCCAGCACCATGTCCATCGGCACGGACCGCCCGGCGTAAGCCGTCAGGTCGATGTCCTCCAGGCCGAAATAGCCGGCGAACTGCTCGTACAGCCCGGTGGCCGGGTCGAAGCCGTCCACCAGCGTGTCGGCCACCGCGCGCCATTGCCGCAATTCGGTTTCGTTGAAGCCCAGGCGGCCGCACAGCGCCGCCCAGGCCTCGGGCCAGCGCTCCGCCAGCAGCGCCGCGCAGTCCAGCGCGCGGCGGATGTTCCAGCGCGCCATGACGTTGGTGTAGGCGTTGTCGTCGATGTGCTCGTGGTATTCGTCCGGCCCGATGACGCCGCGGATGTGGTGCCGCCCGTCGGCGTCCGGCTGCGCCCGGCTGGCCCAGAAGCGCGCGGTCTCCAGGATGATCTCGGCCCCGGCGTCGCGCAGGAACGCATCGTCCCCGGTGGCCTGCCAATACTGCCAGACGGCATAGGCGACGTCGGCGCTGATGTGCTGCTCCTGCTTGCCGCACAGCACCTCGACCACCTGGTTGTCCACGGTGACGACGTAGTCGGGAGTCGTTTCTTCGCCGGTGTCGGCCGACTCCCAGGCGTACAGCGCGCCGCGCCAGCCCATCCGCACTGCCTTCCCGCGCGCCGCGTCCAGCGTGTGGTAGCGGTACATCAGCATCGCCCGGGCCGCCTCGGGCCAGGTCAGGGTGTAGAACGGCAGCAGGTAGATTTCCGTGTCCCAGAAGACGTGCCCGCGGTACTCCTCGCCGGTCAGCGCCCGCGCGCCGATGGACACCCGCTCGTCGTGCGGGTTGGCCGCGCTGTTCAGGTGGTAGATGGCGAACCGTAGCGCCTGCTGCGCCGCCGCGTCGCCGGCGATCTCGACGTCGCTGCTTTGCCAGCGTTCCGCCCACGCCGCGTCGTGCGCCGCCCGCACGCCGTGCCAGCCCAGGTGGTGCGCCTGCGACAGCCGCTTCCGCGCCTCCGGCCCCGGATCGATCGTGGCGCTGTCGCTGCGCACCACCGAGACCATGCGCTGGAAGCTGACGGCCTGGCCGGGACGCAAGGTCCAGGTCCAGGACCACGTCAGCGGCCCGCGCGACACCGGCGGACACACCCGCCCGTCGATCTGCAGCGACGCCGACGCCGCCATGGCCAGGCGCTTGCCGGAATGCTGCGTGCGCCACAGGCCCAGATCCTCGGTGACATGCTCCGGCACCAGGCCAAGCTCGGTGCCCTCGAACCACGCCTCCAGCGTGACGTCGCCGTCGCCGCTGCGGATGTCGAACCCGATGACCTGCAATCCCAGCGATCGGTCGCCCAGTGACACCAGGCGCTGGTTGCGGACATGCACGTCATGGCCGCCGGCGCGGGCGTGATGGCCCTCGCTGAACAGCACGCCGCGCCGCATGTCCAGGGACATGTGGTACAGCGATACGTCCCCGGGGTGGTAGACCAGCGGCTGGCCGGCGATCAGCACCCGCACCGCCAGCCAGTTGGCGGCGGGCATCAGCTCCGGCACCGCGCCGTCGGTGCCGGGCGTGTCGAACAGCCCGGCGACATAGGTGCGCGGCGGCACCACCCAGCGCGTCCCGCGGGTGATGGTGCGGCCGCCGCGCAGGCCAAGGAAGCCGTTGCTGATGGCGAAGCGCGATTCGATGATCGCTTCTCGTAACGGATCGTAGCCTTTCGATACCAGGGTCCAGGCGGAGTCGGCTGTCGGCTGCGTCAGGTTGTCCATGCGCTCAATCCCGATCGTGGCACGCGCCGGCAAAGCCGTCCGGCGTTCAGATCATCCACTACAACGTGATCGAGGTCATTCACCACAAGATCCGCACCGGCGGCGAGCAATCCGGTCCTGTCGTGCTGGCGGGACACGCCCAGCGCGCCCATTCCGCCGGTCACGGCCGCGGCGATGCCGGCGGGCGTGCTTTCCACCACCAGGCACTGCGCCGGCGGAACGCCGAGTTCCGCGGCGGCGAGCAGGAACAGCGTCGGGTCCGGCTTGCCCACCGCCACCGCCCGCCCGCACACGTTGACCACGAAAGCCTCCAGCAGAGGCTGTCCGGACGGCAGGCAGGCCGCCTGCAGCATGGCCGTGGCATGTTTTGAGGACGCCGCCGCCGCCAGCCGCCAACCCAGCGCCGCCAGCACGCCGAGGAACCGCAGCGCGTCCGGGTAGGCGGCGACCGCGCCGCGGCCGATGATTTCCAGCAGGCACTGCTGCTTGCGCTCGGCATAGTCGGCCGCGTGCCGCTCGGCCTCCGCCACCCCCAGCGCCCGCAGCGCGGCCAGGGCGCCGGCCCGGCGGGGTCGGCCGGCGACATGGGCCTGGTACAGCGCCGTGGTGAAGCGTGTGGGATCCGCCAGCCCCGGCAGCGCGTCGCGCCAGGCCTGCTCATGCGGCGATACCAGCAGGACGCCGTCCACATCCAGAATCGCGGCGGCGAGAGTGCGTGTCTTGCTGGCCGTCATTACCCCGAGCTCGTATCCGAAAGGTCCGTGAAGCGTAGGGCCGCAGGGTAGACGCGCCGGCGACTTCATTGATTGACCGAGATCAATCCCCCCGGGCCAATCGGCGGTGCCGCGATCGGCGCGACCCGCGGCATGGCCGCGGCTTCGGCCAGACGCCTTACTCGGAGGGCGTATCCACGCGGTCGCCGCACCGGAACATCCACGCCTCGACATGGAGCAGCAGGTCCTGCGCCGATGTCCGCATCAGGTCCTGCTCCAGAATCAGGATGACCCGCTCCCGGGTGGCGGCATCCAGCGTGTCGTGGATCGTCTTCAGGGTGCGCGGCGGCGCGACCAGGATCAGGTCGTCGAAATCCTGCCGCCGCGCCGCCGCGTTGAGCTGGCCACCCACCACCTTGGCGAACGTCTCCGTCTCCAGCATGTGCGGGTCGTGGCCGGGTGGGGCGTAGCCGGGTGGGGCGTGGCTGTGCGCGATGGTGCCCGGCCGATCGCCGCCAGGCTCGGCCGGACGCCGGGGAGCCGTGGGCGCGCCTGCTCCGATGGCCACCGGCAACGCCTGATACCAACGGCCCTATCCGGTGACCGTTATTGCTGCCCATTTGCGCTGGGTCAGGGAAGCAATCCGTTCCGGCATTTGCATGAGCTTGTTCCAGGCCTCGCAGCAGGCATCGACAACCGCCTTGTAG
>NZ_NHRY01000031.1 GCF_002937115.1 Rhodopila globiformis
TCCCATTTGGTGTGATTTAGGCTCTCGAATTCGTCCATTGATGGAACTCCATCAGCGTGTGCTTTGGCGGCTCACGCTCCAGAGTTTCATTGATGGGCGAACCGGGGCCTACCCCCGCAAATGTCAAACTGCTGCTGCCTCCCCGGCAGAGCCGGGGGAACTCCCGGTTACGTTAGAAACGTTAATCCGGCACAGTTCAGCTTGTATCGGAGACAGATGGACTCGTATAGAGGAATTATTGCCCCCACAACCGGCTCTCACTTGGGGACAGTAGCAACCCCAGGCGGCCGGAGGGAGTCCTCGTGGCCGCGGTAAGACGGAGCAGGCGCCGATGTGCGGAATTGCCGCAGCGATCAACTGGGACGGGGCCGAGGCCGCGGTGCGCGGGATGCTCAGCGGCCTGATGCATCGCGGCGATGTGGACGACCCGGTGCTGTCGCCAGCGCACGATGCCGCCATGGCGACACGACGCCTGCGCATCGTCGATGCCGAACGCGCCGTGCAGCCTCAGTTCTCCTTCGACAACCGTTATGTTGTCGTGTTCAACGGCGAGATCTACAACCACGAGGCTCTTCGCCGGGAACTGGAGGGGATGGGCGTGGTCTTCCGCACCCATTCCGATACCGAGGTCCTGGCCAATGCCCTGCGCGCCTGGGGGGGCGGAGCGCTGGGACGGCTCGTCGGCATGTATGCGTTCGTGGCTTTCGACGTGAAGACCCATGAATTCCTGGCCGCGCGCGATCCGCTCGGGGTCAAGCCGCTGTACGTCATCATGTCAAAACGAAGCATTCTGTTCTGCTCCGAGATCCGCCCCTTGCTCGCCGCGAGCGAAATCGGCGAGGTCATGCTGCTGCCGCCGGGCCAGGCGCTGACCCGCAATGCCTTGACGCCCTTTGTCCGGCTTGGCCCTGAACCGGACTCCAGGCGGACCGCCAACGATCCTGCCGTGCTGGACAGCCTCCTGGAAGCGGCCGTGCAAGCCCGCATCCCGCCCGACCTGCCGTTCGCGACGTTCTTCAGTGGAGGAATCGACAGCACGTTGATCGCATCCTACGCGAGTTGCGTTCGCCCGGGCGCGCCAGGCTATTTCCTCGGCGGGCCGGAAGCGCCCGACTATGCCTACGCTGCCCGCTATGCCGACATGACCGGCTATGATCTGCGCGTGGTCTCCCTGCCGCCGGACGACGGCATTGGCCTGATCGGGAACGTCGTCACGAGCGTGGAGACATTCGAGCCAGGCGTCGTCCGCGACGCACTCTGCGGCTATCTGCTGTCGCAGCGTGCGCACGCGGATGGCTTTCGCGTTGCCCTCTGTGGTGAAGGCGCCGACGAGCTGTTCGCCGGCTACCTTCCGCTGGAAATGGCTTACGCCGAAGGCGCCGCCTACGGTGACCCGGTGCGCCGGCAGTGCCTGGAGATGATGCACCGTTCCAACCTGCAGCGGGTCGATCGTTGCGGCATGCGCTTCGGCCTGGAGGTGCGCACGCCGTTCCTTGATTCGTCGGTCGTCGCGTATGCCCTGGCGCTCGATGCTCAGGCCCTGGTCCGCGAGACGGCTGGCACCCCCGTCGGCAAGCAGCCGTTGCGCGCCCTGTTCGACCTGCACGCCGATCGGCTGCCGCGCGAGATCGCCGTCCGCGCCAAGATGCCCATGCACCGTGGCGCCGGCTTCGACGCCAGCCAGAAGGTGTCCCCGTGGATCCGCCACGCCGAGGCGACGATCTCCGACCAGGAATTCGCCGAGGCCCAACGCGAGTACAAGGCCTTCGACCTCTGCGCGAAAGAGGAGTTGCTCTACCTTCGCCATTTGACCCAGACTCTGGATGTCAATCGCGTGCCCCACCTGAAATCAAGGCTGCGGCTGAATTTTCCGACTTTGAAACGGATGGAATGGGCGGCGGACTTCACACCGTAGCATGGTTTTCTGAGCGTATCAAACGAATGACGCTGCTTTCAACCAGCCACACATGAACACGAACGCGCCGCGGCTCTACAGCGGACCGCAGGTAGGTTGGGACGCGCAGTCGCTGCCTCATCATCCCAACTGACTTGCGGTCTGCTGTAGCCCGCTTCGCCCGGCAACGGGCTCGGTGGGCAAGACCGGCGTCCGTCCGCTCGAGGCGGCAATGGCCGATGGTCCGGCTTCGCAGCGTCAGCCCGCCGCGGCTACGCCTCCCGCAGCGCCGCCAGGATCGCGTCCCGCACGGCCTGGTCCTGCGCCTGCACCGCCTGCGCCACCGCGCGCATCTGGCCGCGCAGCGTGTAAAGCTGGTCGAGCAGCGACAGCACCAGCGGCATCATCTCCTCCTGCACCGCCATGTCGCGCCGCAGGTCGCGGATCAGCCGCACCCGGGCGACGTCGATTTCCTGGAACTCCCAGTCCGAGTCGCTTGGCGCGGGATGCACCCAGCCGCGCTCCACCCAGGCCAGCAGTTCGGTTTCCCCCAGGTCGGGGAACAGGGCCACCACGGCCGTCAGGCGCATCATGAGCCCTCCCTCGGGTTGACCGCCCGCCGCGGCGTCCAGGTCTTCAGGAATTCCGCCAACTCAGGCTCATTGCCCGGCGGCAGCACCACCTGAAGCTGCACGAACTGGTGGCCCGAGCGGATGCCCTTGCCGCGCAGCCGCAGCCGCGTGCCGGTGCCGGAGCCGGCCGGGACCGTCACCTTCACCGGCCCGTGGATCGTCGGCACCTCCAGCGCGGAGCCCAGCACGGCCTCCTGCAGTGTCACCGGCAGGTCGCTGATGATGTCGTCGCCGTCGCGGTGGAAGCGCGGGTCGGGGGCGACGGTGATCTCGATCAGGGCGTCGCCGGCAGAGGCGCCGTTGTAGCCGGGGCCGCCCTGGCCGCGCAGCCGCAGCACGTGGCCGTCCTCAGTGCCGGGCGGAATGCGCACGTCCAGCGTCTTGCCGTCCGGCAGGCTGAGGCGCCGCGTCGTGCCGGTGGCGGCGTCGATGAAGCTGACGGTCAGCGAGTACTGCATGTCGCGCCCACGCCGGGGCCGCCCGGTCGCGCCCCAGTCGGAGCGGCGGCCGCCCTGGCCGAACGCCTGGGAGAAGAATGACTCCAGGTCTTCCTGGCTGAAGCCGCCGGCGGGCTGGTACTGCTCGTGGCCGGCGGTGTCGCGGTACCACTGGCGCTGCGGGTGGATCTCGTGCCCTTCGGCGTCGATCTCGCCGCGATCGAACTTGCCCCGCTTCTCCTTGTCGGACAGCAGGTCATAGGCCGAGCTGATCTCGCCGAACCGGGAAGCGGCATCCGCCTTGCCCGGGTTGACGTCGGGGTGGTGCTTCTTCGCCAGCTTGCGGTAGGCCGCCCGGATCGCGGCCTCGTCGGCCGTCCGCTCCACGCCCAGGATTTCGTACGGGTCTTTCATCGATCCGTCCAGTTGGCGATGCGGCGGGGCGGCGTCAAGTGCCGGTCCACACCGGTTGCCGCTTGCCCAGGAAGGCGTCGATGCCTTCTTCCGCGTCCCGGGCCAGCATGTTACGGGTCATGACCTCGGCGGCATAGGCGTAGGCCGCGGACAGGTCCATTTCCGCCTGGCGGTAGAACGCCTCCTTGCCGATGGCCACCGTCAGCGGACTTTTGCCGGCGATCTGCCGGGCCAGCGCCAGCGTGGCGTCGCGCAGCGCGGCCTCGGGCACCACGCGGTTGACCAGCCCGAGTTCGCGGGCGCGGTCCGCCGGCACCATGTCGCCGGTCAGCAGCATCTCCATCGCCGCCTTGCGGCCGATGCCGCGGGTCAGCGCCACCATCGGCGTGGAGCAGAACAGGCCGATGTTCACCCCCGGGGTGGCGAATCGCGCCGTCTCCGCCGCCACCGCCAGGTCCGCCGAGGCGACCAACTGACAGCCGGCGGCGGTGGCGATGCCGTGCACCTGGGCGATGACCGGCTTCGGCAGCGACACGATCCGCTGCATCAGCCGTGAACACAGGGCGAACACCGCCTCATACGCCGGCCGCGTCGGCGTCGCCCGCATCTCCCGCAGATCGTGCCCGGCGCAGAAGGCGGGGCCGTTGGCGGCGAGGATGACGACCTTCACCGCCGTGTCGGCGGCAATGGCAGCCAGTTCGGCGTCCAGTGCCTCCATCAGGCCCAGCGACAGCGCGTTGCGCGCCTGCGGGCGGTTCAGCGTCAGAGTCGTGATGTGTTCGCTATCGTGGCGGAGCAGGATATCGGTCATGATTGAGAGTATAGCAGAAGGACGCGTCATGCCGAATACCCGCCCCCAGCCCCGCGGAGAGCTCTCGCTGCGCACCGTGGCGATGCCCGCGGACACCAACCCGAACGGGGACATCTTCGGCGGCTGGATCATGTCGCTGATGGACCTCGCCGCCGGCACCGCCGCCGGCAGCCGGGCGAAGGGCCGCGTCGCCACCGCGGCGGTGTCGAACCTGAACTTCCTGCAACCGGTGAAGGTGGGCGACGTGGTGTGCGTCTATACCGACGTTGTGCGCACCGGCCGGACCTCGATCGCGGTCGACGTGGAAGCCTGGGTGCTACGCCGCAACCAGGGCGAGCGGGAACGGGTGACGTCGGGGGAAATCGTCCTGGTCGCGGTCGACGACACCGGCCGGCCGCGGCCGTTGCCGCCGGAGTGAGGCGTCCAGGCGTTGGAACAGCGGCGGTCGGTGCCCGCCCGTCATGCTGGGCGCAGGCCTGGCATCGACGCCTTTGCTGATGGCAGCACCGTAAGGCGCGGATAGCAGCCTCGCGGCCGCCATGACCGCAGAGCGGTCCTGCTGCCTGTTGCGCCTGATTTATCGAGGTGGTTCGCATTGGCTTGAAAGCCTGGCCGTGCGCTGCGACAGGAACAGCCCAGCCGCGGTCGATCCACCCCGCGGCCGGCAGATCGCCCCGGTTCCTGCTCTGCGTGCTCTGCGCGCCGCTCTGCGATCTCTGCGTTTTAAAAAAACGCGGTGCCGCAACAAAGACCGGCGCTGCGAATGAGTCACCCGGCCCCAAAACGGTGGTGGCGCCCCGCCCACCGCGATTCAATGCAGAGCACGCAGAGCGGCGCGCAGAGCACGCAGAGAAGAAATTCGGACGACCTGCCGCGATCGCTGTGCGTTGACCGCCAGGCCCGGCTCATCAGCGCCAGGATAATGAGAACCGGATCTTCACCGCCCATGCGGACTGAACCGCCCGCCCGGCGACCCAGGCTGTCAGGCCCGCGGCGGCCGGTGGCCCAGCGCCAGCGTGACCCGGCATGCCGCCGCCTGCCAAAGCGCCCGGAGACTCTCCGCCAAGGCCAGCGCGATCTGCCGGTTGCCCTCGGCGTGCCGCAGTTCGACGTCGCCCATGGCTTCCAAATACGTCATGATCCCAATCCTCTCGGGTTGCCGGCCGCCGGCCTGGGGCAGGCGCCGGAAGAAGTCCCGGACTCCATTTGGCCCCCGCATGCTGCAATGCAGCATATTGTTCCTCATGGCAGCATCCCGCTTGGCGAAACCCGCTTCCTCGGGCAGTGTGCCGCCCCGTTGGATCTGCATCGAGGAACGCCCATGGCCAGCCTGCCGAACTACTTCCCGGGTTTGAATTTCGACCTGGGTGAAACCGCCGAGATGCTCCGATCGCAGGTCCAGGCCTTCGCGGCGGACGAGATCGCCCCGCGCGCGGCGCAGATCGACCGCGACAACGCCTTCCCGATGGATCTGTGGCCCAAGCTGGGCGCGCTCGGCCTGCTGGGCGTGACCGTGCCCGAGGAATACGGCGGCGCCGGCATGGGCTACCTGGAGCACGTCGTCGCGGTGGAGGAAATCTCCCGCGCCTCGGCCGCCGTCGGCCTGTCCTACGGCGCGCATTCCAACCTGTGCGTCAACCAGATCAAGCGCAACGGCTCGGACGCGCAGAAACGCCGCTACCTGCCCGGCCTGCTCGACGGCAGCAAAGTCGGCGCCCTGGCGATGAGCGAGCCGGGGGCGGGGTCGGACGTCGTCGGCATGCGCACACGGGCGGAAAAGCGCGGCGACCGATACATCCTGAACGGCAGCAAGATGTGGATCACCAACGGCCCGGACGCCGACGTGCTGGTGATCTACGCCAAGACCGACCCGGCCGCCGGCCCGCGCGGCATCACGACGTTCCTGGTGGAGAAGGGATTTCCCGGCTTCTCCACCTCGCCCAAGCTGGACAAGCTGGGCATGCGTGGCTCGAACACCTGCGAACTGGTCTTCCAGGACTGCGAAGTCCCCGAGGAGAACGTCCTGGGCCAGATCGGCAAGGGCGTGAACGTGCTGATGAGCGGCCTGGACTACGAGCGCGTCGTGCTCTCGGCCGGGCCGATCGGCATTATGCAGGCTTGCATGGACGTGGTGGTGCCGTACGTGCATGAGCGCAGGCAGTTTGGCCAGCCGATTGGCGAGTTCCAGTTGATGCAGGCCAAGCTGGCGGACATGTACACCACGATGAACGCCGCCAAGGCGTATGTGTATGCCGTGGCGAAGGCCTGTGATCGCGGCGAAACGACCCGCAAGGATTCGGCCGGCGCGATCCTGTACGCCGCCGAGAAGGCGACCTGGATGGCGCTGGAGGCGATCCAGGCGCTGGGCGGCAACGGCTACATCAACGACTATCCCACCGGCCGGCTGCTGCGTGACGCCAAGCTGTATGAAATCGGCGCCGGCACCAGCGAAATCCGCCGCATGCTCATCGGCCGCGAACTGTTCAAGGAGACGGCGTGATGGGAACTGTCCGTCTCTTCGTCGTAGCCGGGACGAGCCGCATGCAAACCAGGACACAGGAGGGCCGAAGCAGGACCGTCTCTTTATCGTCATGGCCGGGCGTGTCCCGGCCATCCACCCACCGCCGTCGAAGCGCGGATGGCCAGGACACGCCCGGCCATGACGGGGAGGCAACGGACCTGGCCACCAGATTCTTTGCCCCAGTCCGCCCAATCCAGACTCACAAAGGGGCACGCCCAACCACGACGGGATGCGTCCCCGCATGACTACGATCCGCTCCGACATTTCCCTCCGTTCCCCCGACTTCGCCGCCAACGCCGCCGTCATGCGCGGCCTGGCAGCCGATCTGCGCGACAAGATCGCGACCATTGCACAAGGCGGCGGCGCCAGTGCCCGCGAGCGCCACAAATCCCGCGGCAAGCTGCTGCCGCGTGAGCGCGTCGCGGCGCTGATCGACCCCGGCTCGCCGTTCCTCGAATTTTCCCAACTTGCCGCCTACGGCCTGTACGGCGGCGAGGTGCCGTCCGCCGGCATCGTCACCGGCATCGGCCGCGTCTCCGGCCGCGAATGCGTCATCGTCGCCAACGACGCAACGGTGAAGGGCGGCACCTACTTTCCGATGACGGTGAAGAAACATCTCCGCGCGCAGGAGATCGCGCGGCGGAATAATCTTCCCTGTGTCTATCTGGTGGACTCCGGCGGCGCCTTCCTGCCGATGCAGGACGAGATCTTCCCCGACCGCGAGCATTTCGGCCGCATCTTCTTCAACCAGGCCAACATGTCCGCCGAGGGCATCCCGCAGATCGCCGTCGTCATGGGTTCCTGCACCGCCGGCGGCGCCTATGTTCCGGCGATGAGCGACGAGAGCATCATCGTCCGCCGCCAGGGCACCATCTTCCTCGGCGGCCCGCCGCTGGTGCAGGCGGCGACGGGGGAAATCGTCTCGGCCGAGGACCTGGGCGGCGCCGACGTGCACGCCCGCACCTCCGGCGTGGTGGATCATTACGCCCGCAACGACCACCACGCGCTGTCGATCTGCCGCCGCATCGTCGCCGGCCTGAACCGCGGGAAAGCCGTCGGCCTGGACGTGCGCAAGCCCGAGCCGCCGAAATACGACCCCGCCGAACTTTACGGCGTCGTGCCGGCCGACGTGCGCGCGCCCTATGACGTGCGGGAGGTGATTGCCCGCATCGTCGACGGCAGCGTGTTCGATGAATTCAAGCGGCTGTACGGCACGACGCTGGTCTGCGGCTTCGCCCACCTGTACGGCTACCCGGTCGGGATCGTTGCCAACAATGGCATCCTGTTCTCGGAATCCTCGCTGAAGGGCGCGCACTTCATCGAACTGTGCAGCCAGCGCAACATCCCGCTCATCTTCCTCCAGAACATCACCGGCTTCATGGTCGGCCGCAAATACGAATCCGGCGGCATCGCCAAGGACGGCGCCAAGCTGGTGACAGCCGTATCGACAACCGCGGTGCCGAAACTGACGCTCATCATCGGCGGCAGCTACGGCGCCGGCAACTACGGCATGTGCGGCCGCGCCTATGACCCGCGCTTCCTGTTCATGTGGCCGAACGCGCGGATTTCCGTCATGGGCGGCGAGCAGGCCGCCGGCGTGCTGGCCACCGTGCGCAGCGGCTCCGCCGACTGGACGCCGGAGCAGGAGGAGGCGTTCAAACAGCCGATCCGGGAGCAGTATGAAACGCAGGGGCATCCGTATTACGCCAGCGCGCGGCTGTGGGACGACGGGATCATCGATCCGGCCGACAGCCGCCGCGTGCTCGGCCTGTCGCTGTCGGCGGCGTTGAACAAACCCAGGGCGGACACGCGCTTCGGCGTGTTCCGGATGTAACCGCCATGTTCCGCACTCTTCTGATCGCCAACCGTGGCGAGATCGCCTGCCGCATCGCCCGCACCGCCCGCCGCATGGGCGTCGAAACGATCGCGGTGTACTCGGAAGCCGACGCGCACGCCCTGCACGTGCAGGCGGCGGATCGCGCCTACCCGATCGGCCCCGCCGCGGCGCGGGACAGCTACCTGAATATTCTTCGCATCATCGAAACGGCCCGGATCGCCGGCGCCGAGGCGATCCATCCCGGCTACGGCTTCCTGTCGGAAAATCCCGCCTTCGCCGACGCCTGCGCGGAGGCCGGGATCATCTTCGTCGGCCCGCCCGCGGCGGCGATGCGGGCGATGGGATCGAAGGCCTCGGCCAAGGCGCTGATGGAACGGACCGACGTGCCGCTGCTGCCCGGCTACCATGGCGAGCGGCAGGACCCGGAGTTCCTGGCCGATCAGGCGGCGCGCGTCGGATTCCCGGTGGTGATCAAGGCGGTCGCCGGCGGCGGCGGGCGCGGCATGCGGGTGGTGTCCTCTGCCGCGGATTTCGCCACGGCGCTCGGTTCCGCCCGGCAGGAGGCCGCGTCGTCATTCGGCGACGACCGGGTGCTGGTCGAACGCTACCTGCAACGGCCGCGCCATATCGAGGTGCAGGTGTTCGCCGACACCCACGGCAACGCCGTGCATCTGTTCGAGCGTGACTGCTCCGCCCAGCGCCGCCACCAGAAGGTGCTTGAGGAGGCGCCCGCGCCCGGGTTAAGCGAGGCGCAGCGCCAGGCCATGGGCGCCGCCGCCGTCGCCGCCGCGAAAGCCGTCGGCTACGTCGGCGCCGGAACGATCGAGTTCGTCGCGGAAGGCAACGGCTTCTTCTTCCTGGAGATGAACACCCGCCTGCAGGTCGAGCATCCCGTCACCGAAATGATCACCGGCTTCGACCTGGTGGAATGGCAGTTGCGCGTCGCCGCCGGGGAGCCGTTGCCGGTGGCGCAATCCGCCATCCCGCTGAACGGCCACGCCATCGAGGCGCGCCTCTACGCCGAGGACCCATCCCGCGATTTCGCCCCCTCGGTCGGGCGTTTGGCGCTGTTCCGCACGCCGCCGGAAAGCGCGTCGGTCCGCATCGACACCGGGTTCGCCACCGGCGATACGGTGTCGATCCATTACGACGCCATGCTGGCCAAGCTGATCTGCCACGGCCCGACGCGCGACGCCGCGCTGCACCACATGAGCCAGGCGCTGGCCGGCTGCACGGTGGCCGGCGTTGCCAGCAACCTTGACCTGCTCGGCCGGATCGTTGCGCACCCGGCGTTCGCCGCCGGCGGCATCGACACCGGGTTCATTGCGCGCGAGGCGGCGACGCTGCTGGCCGGGCAGGGGGCACCGCCGTCCGATGTGCTGGCCGTCGCCGCGCTGGCGGTGATGTGCCTGGAGGCGCGGGCCACCGGCGACGATCCGTGGGACGCGCGTGATTTGTGGTGGATCAACACCACGCCCGTCCGCGTGCTGGAGTTCACGGACGGCACCGCCGGCTATCCCGTTTCGGTCACGCGCGACGGCGATGCCTGGCGTATCGGCGACAGGCTGGGCTCGGCCGAGGCGCTGCCCGATGGCCGGTTGCGCGTGGCGCTGGATGGCGTCTGGCGCACCGTCAGCGCGACGCTGGACCATCACGTGCTGACGCTGCGCGACAACGGCCTGACCTGGCGCCTGACCCTGCCCGACCCGCTCGCCGCCGCCGATGACGAAGAAGACGCGGCCGATCGGCTGGTGGCGCCGATCCCGGGGCTGGTGACGCAGGTCGTGGTGGCGGAGAACGAGGCGGTGACGCGGGGGCAGGTCCTGGTGGTGCTGGAGGCGATGAAGACCGTGTTCCGCCTGACCGCGCCGGCCGATGCGGTGGTGGCGAAGGTGTCCTGCGCGCCTGGGGAGATGGTGCAGGAAGGCCAGGTGCTGGTGGCGTTCGGCGAGGAGGCGGGCGAGGCGGCAGAGGCTGGGGCGTAGCCTGAGGGTTGTCTGCTCTTTGCGCTGTCGATTCATAGCCGGGCAGGTGTCGGCGTCGCCGGTGCGTACCGGCTGCGGCGGTGCTTGCTGCAGCCGCCGAGGGCCACGAAGGCTTCCGGGGGTGGCGGCGTGGGTGCCACCCCGGCGAGGCCTGAAACTTCCGGGCGCTCCGCGCGGAACACCTGTCGTGCGCGGCGCATCCTCTCCCATGAAAATGTGGTCTCGCAGGCGCCAATGGGTGGGCCGCGCGGAGTCGTCTTCCTGTCGTCATGATCGGGACACGCCCGGCCATGACGGAGAGGCAACGGACCTCGCGCCTGTTTTCGGCCGTCCCTGCCGCCGCTATCGCGGGTGCGGGGGACATCTGGACGGTTTCGCCGCCAGGTCCCATGAAGGCGAGGCATCTCGCCGCGGGAACTGACCAATGACCGAATTGATGCGCGGACCGGGAAGGCGCCGGCAATGACATACCGGCGCAGAAGCGTCCTGGCCCTGGCGGCGTCAGCCGTCGCCGGTCGTGCGCTGACCGGACCGGTGTTTCCGCTGGCAAGCGCCGACGGCACGCTGCCATCGTCCGCGCCGGTGAGCGGCTTTGTCACCGATGTGCGGACCGCCGGGGCGGTGGGCGACGGCAAGGCGGTCGATACGCCGGCGGTCAACCGGGCCATCGAGCTGGCGGCCTCGATGGGCGGCGGCATCGTTCACTTTCCTGCCGGAACGTACCGCTGCCATTCTATCCGCCTGAGGAGCTTCATTGCGCTTTCCCTTGCGCCTGGCGCGGTGATCCTGGCCGCGGAGGTCCCGCGCGGCGGCACGGCCACCGGCGGCTACGATGCCGCGGAGTCCAACGCGCCGTTCGAGCAATACCAGGATTTCGGCCACAATCACTGGCACAACAGCCTGATCTGGGGCGAAGGCCTGCACGACATCGCGATCCTCGGATCCGGCCTGATCTGGGGCAAGGGGCTGAGCCGCGGCGACTCGGATCCCGATCTGCCGAAGGAGGCAGCGCCCGGCGCCGCCAACAAGGCCATTGCGCTGAAGAACTGTCGCAACGTGATCCTTGAAGGCTTCGCCATCCTCGCGGCCGGGCACTTCGGCATCCTCGCGACCGGCGTGGACAACCTGGCGATCCGGAACGTTCGCATCGATACCAACCGCGACGGCATGAACATCGATTGCTGCCGCAACGTGCGGATTTCCGGCTGCAGCGTGAACGCGCCCTGGGACGACGGGATCTGCCTCAAGAGCACGTTCGCCCTCGGTCATGCGCAGCCGACTGAGAACGTGACGATTTCCGACTGCTACGTGACCGGGGGATACCGCGTCGGCACGCTGCTCGACGGCACCCTGCGACGTTTTGGCATCGATCCCGCCGAGCGGGCACAGCAGCCGACCGGCCGCATCAAGTTCGGCACCGAGTCGAACGGCGGCTTCAGGAACATTGCCATAACCAACTGTGTCTTCGAGACCTCCCGCGGGCTGGCGCTGGAATGCGTCGACGGTGGCGTGCTGGAGGACATCAGCATCGCCAACATCACGATGCGCGAGGTGCAGGGCGCACCGTTGTTCCTGCGCCTCGGCGCGCGGCTGCGCGCTCCAGCGGGAACGCCAACCGGCGCAATCAGGCGGATCGTGATCAGGGGCCTGGTCTGCGATGGCCCGGACTCGGACATGCCGTCGATCATCTGCGGCATCCCGGGACATTCCATTGAAGACGTAACGATCAGCGACGTCGAGGTGGCGCAGAAAGGCGGTTCGGCGGACCACGCCATGCCCGACCCGCCGGAACGGGAGGCGGCCTATCCCGAGCGACGATGTTCGGCCGCCTGCCCGCATGGGGGCTCTACATCCGCCATGCCCGCGACATCTCGCTCAGCGCTGCGCGGTTGGCGACGGCGGCGCCCGATGCGCGGCCGGCGTTTCGGCTTGTCGACGTGGACGGCGCCGATTTCTTCAGGATCAACCTGCCGCATCGCGACGGCGCGGCATTCCTGCTGACGGATGTCAGCCGCTTCCGGGTCTCGGGCAGTTGGGATGTGCCCGACATGAAACTGCGAACGGTCGCCCAGCGGCGGATCTGACGCCGGTGCGCCTTCGTCATATCCGCCCGGTTTGCGCCCGGCCCGTCCTCCTGTATTGAGTCGCCGTAACAGCAACAGGAGGAAGCGTGGCACCAGAAACCGGCCTGCGGTCCGTCGCTGACAGCGTCCCGCTGGACTGGGATGCCGTCCGCACCCACCTGGCCGCGCACGGCCATCGGCTGGACGCCGAGCCGCCGCCGCGCCAGTTCGCCGGCGGGCTGGCCAACCTGAACTACCTGATCCATCTCGACGGCAAGCCCGCGGTGCTGCGCCGCCCGCCGATGGGGGACCTGCCCGCCGGCGCCTACGACATGGCCCGCGAGTTCCGCATCCTCTCGCGCCTGCCCGACGCGCTGCCGTTCATCGCCCGCGGCCTGCACCTGTGCGACGACCCCTCGATCATCGGCCAGCGCTTCCAGATCATCGAGTATCGCCCGGGCCTGGTGATCCGCGAGCACATGCCGCCCGACCTCGCGCACCGGCCGGAAATCGGCGCGCGCCTGTCGCACGTGCTGCTGGAGACCATTGCCGCGATCCATGCCGTCGACACCAAGGCCGTGGGCCTGGACGACCTCGGCCGCCCGGAGGGGTTCCTCGCGCGCGCCGTCGCCGGCTGGCGCAAGCGCGGCCTGGCGGCGATGGAGGCGGGCACCGACGCCCTGCACCACGACGTCGGCACCTGGCTGGAGCGCAACATCGTCCCCGAGGGGCCGCCGGGGCTGCTGCACAATGACTTCAAGCTCAACAACATCATCCTGAACCCGGACGACCTGTCGCCGCGCGCGGTGGTGGACTGGGACCAGGGCACCCGCGGCGACCCGCTGTTCGACTTCGCCACGCTGCTGACCTACTGGGTGCACGCGGACGACCCGCAGCCGATGCACGACATGGCGCAGATGCCGGCGGTCGAGGCCTGCCTGTGCCCGCGGCAGGAGGCAGTTGCGGAATACGGCCGCCTGTCCGGCTGTGACATGTCCAACTTCCTGTTCCACCGGGTGCTGGCGATGTACAAGCTGGCCGTCATCTTCCTCCAGCTTGGCCTGCGCTACCGCAGCGGCGCCACGCAGGAGCCGCGCTATGCGCCGCTGACCGGCATCGGCACCGGCATCCTGGAATTCACCCACGAGATCGCCCAGGGACGGGCTTTCTGACGTCATGGGCGGCCATGACGAGGGGACGAAGACCTTGCGCCGCAAGCCGCTTTGTCCTGACGGCTCCGAAGCCTGCCCGGCCATCCACGACATTGCGAGGAACGCCACATGGACTTCTCCCTGACCCCCGACCTGCTGGAACTCCAGCAACGCACCCGCGCCTTCATCCGCGATAAAATCATCCCGCTGGAGAGCGACCCGCGCCAGACGCCGCATGGCCCCACCGAGGAATTCCGCCGCGAACTGGTGGCGCTGGCGGCGGCCGAGGGGCTGGTGGCGCCGCATGTCGGCGTCGAATACGGCGGCCTCGGCCTGTCGCATGTCGGCAAGGCGGTGGTGTTCGAGGAATCCGGCTACTCGCTGCTTGGCCCCGTCGCGATGCACATCTTCGCCCCCGACGAGGGCAACATGCACCTGCTGGAAGCAGTTGCGTCCACGGAACAGAAGGAGCGCTGGCTGCGCCCGCTGGCCTCCGGCGCCACGCGGTCGTGCTTCTGCATGACCGAGCCCGCACCCGGCGCCGGCTCCGACCCCGCCGCGCTGCGCACCACCGCGCGCAAGGACGGCAACCACTACGTCATCAACGGCGACAAGTGGTTCATCACCGGGGCTGAGGGCGCCGCCTTCGCCATCATCATGGCCAAGGACGACGACGGCAATGCCACGATGTTCCTGGCCGACATGGACACGCCCGGCATCGAGATCGTCCGCACCATGGACAGCCTCGACCACGCCTTCGCCGGCGGCCACGGCGTGGTGCGGTTCAACAACCTGCGGGTGCCGGCGAGCGACATCCTGGGCGAGCCGGGCAAGGGCTTCCGCTATGCCCAGGTGCGGCTGGCGCCGGCGCGGCTGACGCACTGCATGCGCTGGCTCGGCACCGCGCGGCGGGCGCACCAGATCGCCACCGACTACGCCCTGCGGCGCGAGGTGTTCGGCTCGAAGCTGATTGGCCACGAGGGCGTCGGCTTCATGCTGGCCGACAACGAGATGGACATCCGCATGAGCCGGCTGTCGATCCTGCACACCGCCTGGACGCTCGACCAGGGCGCCCGCGGCACCGTGGAGTCGTCGATGGCCAAGGTGTTCGTCTCGGAAGCGGTGTGGCGGGTGGTGGACCGCAGCGTGCAGGTGCTGGGCGGGCAGGGCGTCACCGGCGAGACGCTGGTCGCGCGCATCTTCAACGAGGTCCGCGGCTTCCGCATCTACGACGGCCCGTCCGAGGTGCACCGCTGGAGCATCGCGCAACGCATCGGCCGCAACGGGGCAAACTGGTGAGCGCCATGGACACGCACGACTTCGACCTGACCGGCAAGGTCTGCATCGTCACCGGCGCCGGCCGCGGCATCGGCCGCGGCATGGCGGAAGGGCTGGGCCGCCACGGCGCCTCGGTCGTGCTGACCGGCCGCACCCGCGCCACGCTGGAGGAAACCGCGGCCATCATTGGCGAGCGGGCCTGGGTGTTCCCGGCCGACGTGACCAAGGAGCCGGACATCATCGCGTTGCGCGACGCGGTGCTGGCGCAGTTCGGCCGGATCGACGTCCTGGTCAACAACGCCGGGGTCAACCCGATCCTGAAAACCATCGAGAAGACCACGCTGGAGGACTGGAACCACATCCTGGACGTCAACCTGACCGGGCTGTTCCTGTGCTGCAAATACCTGGGCGGCGCGATTGGCGAGGGCGGGTCGGTGATCAACGTCAGTTCCATCGCCGGGCATGGCGGGCTGCTGCGGTCCACGCCGTACTGCGCGTCCAAGGGCGGGGTGGAACTGTTCACCAAGGCGCTGGCGCTGGACTGGGCGAAGCGCGGGGTGCGGGTGAATGCGCTGGCGCCGGGCTGGGTGGACACCGACTTGACGCACGGCTTTCTCGGCCACGACGTGCACGGCAAGCGCAGCCTGGAGCGCACGCCGCTGGGCCGGTTCGGCACGCCGCGCGACATGGCGGGCGGGGTGGTGTTCCTGGCGAGCGACGCCTCGGCGTTCGTCACCGGGCATAGCCTGGTGATCGACGGGGGGTGGGGCGTGGAGTAATACCAGGAGTCTGATTCGACGACCGGTCCCTGCCGGCGAACCCACGCGCGTGGACCGCCCCGGGAACTATTGCCGCGATCAATGCTTTGTCCCGGCAAGACGGATGGAGTGGCACGACCGCTGCCTGTTCGCAGGGACGCCATCTGCGTTCATTTGCGTTCATCTGCGGTTCTTTAACCAGGCACGCTCAGCGCGGCCCGGACCGACCGCCGCCGCTCCGGCCGGGATGCAGCGGGGTTGTTCATTCTACGGAATAAAGGAACCGCAGATGAACGCAAATGAACGCAGATGGCCTGCGGCTCCGGCGGCTTTGTCCGACCGCGCATAGCGGCTGGCACAAACTGATCATGACGGCGCCATGGACGATGGGTCACCGGTCCGGACCGCTGGTGTAACGAGCCAGTCGGCGTCTGCCCCGAGGGACCGCCCCTGAATGCCCTTGCGTTCACGGGATCTCATCACACGTGTGAGCCTGCATTGCGGCAATTCAGCGAAGGATGCTCATGCGGATTGTCATCGTCGGGGCCGGCGTGGTGGGTGCGAGCGCGGCTTTTCATCTGTCCCGAGCGGGCGCGGACGTCACCATCGTCGACGCGCAGCGCGACGGCCGGGCCACCGCCGCCGGGGCCGGCGTCCTGTGCCCGTGGCTCTCCAGCTCGGACGATGAGGCCTTCTACCGCCTGTACGCCGCCGGGGCGGCCTATTACCCGAACCTGGCCGGCCTGCTGGCCGAGGCCGGGGAAACCGACCTTGGCTACCGCCGGTGCGGCGCCCTGCTGGTTTCGGCCGACGCCGAGGAGCTTGACTGGTCCGAACGCCTCGCGCTGCGCCGCCAGACGCACGCGCCGGCGATGGGGGCGGTGAGGCGGCTGTCGCCGCCGGAAACCCGGGCGCTGTTCCCGCCGCTGCGTGGCGACCTCGGCGGCATCTTCATCGAAGGCGGCGCGCGCGTTGACGGCCGGCGCCTGGCCGCGGCGCTGCTGCGGGCGGCGCGCCGCCACGGGGCGGCGGTGGTGCAGGAGCATGCGACGGTGCGGGCTACCGGCGGCCGCGTCACCGGCGTAGAGGCCGGCGGCGCGCGCTACGCCGCCGATGCCGTGCTCGTCTGCGCCGGCGCCTGGGCCATGAACCTTCTCCGCCCGCTCCAGGCCCATCGGGTGGTGCAGCCGCAGCGGGGACAGATCGTGCACATGCGGCTGGAGGGGGCGGACACCGGCGCCTGGCCGATCATCCTGCCGCCGGGCGCTCATTACCTGGTGCCGTTCGAGGACGGACGGGTGGTCGCCGGCGCGACCCGCGAAACCGGCTCCGGTTTCGACTATCGCGTTACCGCCGGCGGCCAGGCCGAGGTGCTGGCCGAGGCGCTCAAAATAGCCCCTGGCCTGGGCGCGGCGACGCTGGTGGAAACGCGCGTCGGGTTCCGGCCGATCGGCCCGGGCGTGCGGCCCTGGCTGGGCTGGGTGCCGGAAGTGGACGGCCTGGCCATCGGCAACGGCCTGGGCGCCGCGGGCCTGACCATCGGTCCCCTCGCCGGGAGGCTGCTGGCGGACCTGGTGACCGGGCAGGGCAGCCTGCTGGATCTGGCGCCGTTCGATCCGGGGCGGGGGCAGGGCGCGCAGGCCGAGGGAGCCGCGGCGCTGCGGCAGGCGCAGGCGGGCGGTCAGGATTCGACGACGCGGGCTGGCCGGGTATGCTGCTTCCTGCATCATACGGAGCAGCTCGTTGGAATCCGTGATCACCAGACGAGGCCGGGTGACCATTCCGAAGGCCATACGGAATCATCTCCACCTGCAAGCGGGTGATCACGTCAAATTCTTCCTCCATCCGGATGGTCATGCGGTGCTGTTGCCGAAGCTGCCCGTCTCGGTGTTGCGCGGGCTGGTCAAGTCCGCAGCAGGACCTGTGACGATCGAGGCAATGACCGATGCCGCCGGAGCCAGTGCCCGTGACAGGCGCAGTCGGCTCAAAAGGACAGGAACGCTTTGATAAGCCAGATCGTCCGCTGGCCGCGCAATCAGTCCTGTCAGGACGTCTGTTCGGCGCGGTCCAACCGATCCAGAACCTCCAGCGCGTGCCCAGTGTGGGCTTCCGACGCCAGCGCCCGAAACCGGCCTTCGACAGCATGCGCAGCGAGTGCCGCGGATCCCAGGCTCTCGATCAGGCGGTCGAGGCTCATGCCGCGCGCGGTCGCCAGGTCCCGCAATTGCCGGTAGGTTTCTTCCGGCAGTTCTATCGTCAGCGTCGTCATTGCAATCGCTCCAGGCATGCCGCCGGGATCAGAACCGCCATGTCATCCCATATCAGCTCACCATGGCGCAAATCGCGCACGTTATGTGTGATGATCGCCCGCGCTCCACCGGCAACGGCCAGTTCAAACAGGTGAGGCTCTTGTCGGGTTCCGGGGTGGTCGGGTGAGGCGTTCCACGGCCGCGAAATCCAACCAGAACCGTGTTGAAAAGGTCCACGACAATGCCCTGTCGGATGACGTGCGCCCCCGCTGCGGCAACAGCCCCGCTGCATTTGCGTTCATTTGCGTTCATCTGGGTTCATCTGCGGTTCCATTTCTGCTTTGGCGCAGCACGCACGCGTTGGAACATCCCTCCCGCCGCCACGCTGATGCAAGAACCGCAAATGAACGCAGATGAACGCAAATGGGCCGGTGGTGAACCGGACCTCCGAACATAGGGTCGGCCGCGCGCCGATCGTTGCCGGGACGCTCGGTTGCGGTTTTCAAGGGACCTGCCGGGTTCCGGATGGGCGGTGAAGCGTCTCACCACCCCGAAATCCAACAAGAGCCACAGGTGATTGTCGCCCTCATCAGGCAGGTTCGAGCGCCAGGCAAACCAGATGGTGATCCACTCGCCCGCGGCGGCCAGCGCAGTCAGCATCGCCCGCCGCTCCGTTGGCGCGGTTTCCGGCGTCCATACCGGCCGCCCCAGCAGGGCTTCGTATTCCAGCCATAGGGCATTGAAGAACAACGGACGGTAAACGCCCGCCAGACTGCGGCGAACGATCTGCCGGGAAGCGCCGCCACCGGAACGCAACGCGGAGACAAAGACGCTGGTGTCGATGACGGCCGGAATGGCCATCCTACCGGTTCATCCCCCGCACCGCCTCCACCACCGCCTTCGTCACCGCCTGCGTCGTGGCCGAACCGCCCAGGTCCGGCGACAGGATGCCGGCGGCGCAGACCTGCTCCACCGCCCGCATCAGCAGGTCCGCGGCGGCCTTCTCCCCCAGGTGCTCCAGCATCATCGCCCCGGTCCAGAACGTCCCCACCGGGTTGGCGATCCCCTTGCCGGTGATGTCGAACGCGCTGCCGTGTATCGGCTCGAACATCGACGGGCTGCGCCGCTCCGGGTCGATGTTCCCCGTCGGCGCGATGCCCAGCGAGCCTGCCAGCGCCGCCGCCAGGTCCGACAGGATGTCGGCGTGCAGATTGGTCGCCACCACCGTGTCGAGGCTGCGCGGGCGGCGGACCATCCGCATCGTCATCGCATCGACCAGTTCCTTGTCCCAGGTCACGTCCTTGTAGTCGTGGCTGACCAGCGCGGCGATCTCGTCCCAGAACACCATCCCGTGCCGCTGCGCGTTCGACTTCGTCACCACCGTGAGGTGCCTGCGCGGGCGCGACCGGGCGGTCTCGAAGGCGAAGCGCATGATCCGCTCTACCCCGCGGCGGGTGAAGATCGAGGTTTCGGTGGCAACCTCCTCCGGCAGGCCGCGATGCGTCCGGCCGCCCTGGCCGGCATACTCGCCTTCCGAGTTCTCGCGGATGATCATCCAGTCCAGGTCGCCCGGCCCGGCGTCGCGCAGCGGCGAGGTGACGCCGGGCAGGATCCGCGTCGGCCGCACGTTGGCATACTGGTCCAGCCCCTGGCATATCGGCAGCCGCAGGCCCCACAGCGTGATGTGGTCCGGGATGTTGGGATCGCCGACGGCGCCAAAATAGATCGCGTCCGCCGTGCGCAGCCAGGCCAGCGCGTCCGCCGGCATGAACGCGCCGTGCTTGCGGTAGCGGTCCGACCCCCAGTCGTAATGATCGACCGCCAGTGAGAACCCGCCATCGCGGGAGGCGACGGCGTCCAGCACCTCCAGCCCGGCGGCGATGACTTCCGGCCCGATCCCGTCGCCGGGGACGGAGGCAATGCGGTACTGGCGGGTCATGGACGGCTCCTTATTGGTTATGCCGCCTTTGGTAGCGCGCGCAGGCAAGGGAACCAAGCCGTGGCGGGCGGCGTCGTGGCGTGGTAAAATGCAAATATGGTTGCTCTTCGGAAACCCGTGCCGACGCACATGACCGTCGAGGCCTTCCTGCGCTGGGACTCCGACGACGTCACCGGCCGGCGTTGGCAGCTCGTGGACGGCGAACCGGTGCTGATGGCGCCGGCGGCTGACGCGCATGCGCGCATCCAGGCGGAACTCGTCCGTTTGCTGGGCAATCACCTGCTCGCCGCCGGAAGCGCGTGCAGTGTTGTCGTTGCGCCCGCGATCGTGCCGCGCGTTCAAGCCAATGAAAACTTCCGCATCCCCGATCTCGGCGTCACCTGCGCACCGCCTTCAGGCGGCGTGGCCGTGCCGGAACCGGTGCTGCTGATCGAAATCCTGTCCCCGGGCAACGAGGCGCAGACGCGGTCGAACATCTGGACCTACACCACGATACCCAGCGTGCGGGAAATCCTCGCCGTCCGTTCCACCCGGATGGAGGCCGAACTGCTCCCCCGCGGCAGCGACGGCAACTGGCCGCCAACGCCGGCAATCATCCGCCCGCCGGCGCAACTTGAGCTGTCCAGTATTGATTTGATCCTGCTTATTACGGATATCTACCGCACGGCTGGCTTGTCAAAGTAACGAACAAGTCATGTTGGCCGGGCTGGGCTGGAATGTCCCGCTTTCTCGTTGCAACGCAACATGCGGCCGCCCATACACCGTGCCAGACGACAGCGCACCGCTGCCGCCCGCAAGGAAAGGGGTCGCACCCGATGCGTATCGTCCTGCCGCAAAGCCTGCGCGCCATCTTCGCCCGATCCACGCCGCATGACGAACACCTGCTCGCCGGCGCCGATGAAGAAGCCGTTCAGGCCCTTGGCGTCAGCCAGCCCGTCCTGTCGGGCTTCCAGCAGGATGTCGCCGTGCTGTGCCCCGACCTGGTGCATGAGGCCCAGCTCAGCTTCGCCCGGAAGTAATCCCGCTACGCCAGCCTGATGCGGCCCGCGCCGTCCTGCGCGGCCTCCACTTCGCCAATCACCGCCGCGCTCAGACCCTCGTCCAGCAGCGCATCCAGGCAGTCGCCCGCCCGGCCGATCGGCACGCCCAGCAGCAGCCCGCCCGAGGTCTGCGGATCGGCCAGCAGCGCCAGGTCCGGCGTGTTCGCCACCTCCCCGAGCAGCCGCCGGTTCTCCGGCGCCAGCGTGCTCTCGATTCCCTCCGCCGCCAGCGCCCGCGCGCCTGGCAGGATCGGGATCGCCTCCAGCCGCAGCACCGCCGACATGCCGGAGGCGCCCAGCATCTCCATCAGGTGCCCGGCCAGGCCGAAGCCGGTGACGTCGGTGCCGGCGCGCGGCCGATGATCCATCGCGATCCGCGCCGCCACGGCGTTGGTCGTGCGCATCGAGTCGATCGCCGCCGTCAGCCACGCCGCCCGCGCCAGCCCGCGCATGTGCCCCGCCAGCACGATACCCGTGCCGATCGGCTTGGTCAGGATCAACTGGTCGCCGGGCTGCAGCCCGCCCTTGCGCAGCACCTTGCCGGAATCCACCAGCCCGGTGACCGAGAAGCCCAGCGCCGGCTCGGCCGCCTCGGCGCTGTGCCCGCCGGCCAGCAGGCAGCCGTCCGCCTGCAAGACCTCCACTGCCCCCTGCAGCATGGCCGACAGCTCCGCCCGCATCTTGTGCCCGGGGCCATAGGGCACCGAGGCGATCGCCAGCGCCGTCCAGGGCATCGCGCCCATGGCGTGCAGGTCCGACAGCGCGTGCGCGGCGGCGATCTGGCCGAACAGGAATGGATCGTCCAGAAACGACCGGAAGTAATCGACCGATTGGACCAACAGCTTCCCCACCGGCGGCTTCAGCACCGCGCCGTCGTCGCGCTTGGCCAGCAGATCCGGACCATCCGGCTTCGGCAGCGAGGCCAGCGCCGCCGCCAGCACCTCCGCGCCGACCTTGGCGCCGCAGCCGCCGCAGCGCATGGCGGCGTCCGGGTCCGCCGGCATCCGCATCTCGGTGTACATCCGCATCCAGCGGCGGTCGATGCGGTCCTTGATGCGGGCGACCTGGCGGCCCTGCACCGCGATCCCATTTCGCCAGGCGACCGCCCGGCCGTTGCCCAGGCCCAGGATCACCAGCGCGTGCCGCTGCGGCCGCCAGCGCTCCAGCGGCTTGCCGGTGGCGGCGCGGCGCAGGTTGTCCGCCAGCGGCCCGCCCGCGCGCACCGCCCAGACGCCCGCCTTCGGCCGCGGCTGGCCCTCCAGCGCGGCGCAGTCGCCGGCGGCGAAGATGAACGGGTGGCTGACGCTGGACAGGTCGCGGTTGATGCGGATGCACCCCGCGCGGTCGCAGGCAACGCCGGAGGCGGCGAGCAGCGGCGGGCCCTCGACGCCCGTCGCCCACAGCGCCGTGGCGACATCCAGCGCGGTCTCGTCCGACAGCAGCAGGCGTCCCTGCTGAATGCCCAGTGCCGTCACGCCGCAGACCAGTTCCACCCCGGCCTCCGCCAGCGCCCGGCGCACCGCGCGCCGGGCCGCGCCGGGGGCCTCGGTGATCGGCCCGGCGGTGGCGCAGATCAGCGCCAGGCGGAACGCCGCCTTGAAGCGCACGGCCAGGGCCAGGGCCAGCTCGCATCCCGCCGCGCCGGCGCCGACGATGGCGATGCGGGAGCCCGGCTCCAGCGCGTTTTCCAGCCACTCCAGCTGGTCCAGGAACCGGCCGATGGGCTTGACGCCGATGCCGCCCTCCGGCGGCACCACCGGCACGCCCCCGATATCCACCGACAGTAGATCAAATCCCACCGCCGGCCGATCGGCCAGGGCGACGGTGCGGGCGTCGGGGTCGATGGCGACGGCTTCGCTCAGGATCAGCCGCGCCCTTGCCATGGCGGCGAGCGGGGCGAGGTCGATATGCGCCTGCCGGTAGGCGTACTCGCCGCGCAGCAGGCCGGGCAACATGCCTGAATAGGGGGTCTCCGGCTCGCGGCCGATCAGGGTCAGGCGCACGCCGGGCTCGGGCTGCAGGGCGAAGCGGCGCAGCACCTCGACGTGGGCGTGGCCGGCGCCGAGCAGCACGATGTCGGTCTCAACCGGGCGGGACGATTGCATGAGGACACAGTATCGTGGTCGCGGCGAGTCGTCGCCTGGGATCAACCATCTGTGCTGTTCATGAACGCGCCTGCACTTGACCCGGCCGACTCGCGTCCGTTGTCGGTCGGCACCCTGGACGGGCGCGGCGAGGCGTGGTCAGCTTCCGGGATGAGCATCACCCTGTATGACCTGGCGGGCGCGGACCCGGCTCTGCGGTTCAGCCCCTATTGCTGGCGGATCCGGTTTGCCCTGGCGCACAAGGGCCTGCCGGTGGAGACGGTGCCCTGGCGGTTCACCGAGACCGACGTCATCGCCTTCTCCGGCCAGGGCAAGGTGCCGGTGATCCGCGACGGCGACACCGTCGTGTCCGACAGTTGGTCGATCGCCGGCTACCTGGAGGACCGGTATCCCGAGCCGACGCTGTTCGGCGGCGCCACCGGCAAGGCGCATGCGCTGTTCGTCAACGCCTGGGCCGACGGCGTGCTCGTCGGCGGCATAGCCCGGTTCATCATGCGCGACCTGTTCGACATCATCGACCCGAAGGACCGCGACTATTTCCGCTCCAGCCGGGAGGCGCGCTTCGGCACGACCCTGGAGGCCGTGCAGGACGGGCGCGAGAACCGCCTGGCCGCCTTCCGCGACCTGCTGGTTCCGCTGCGGCTGGTGCTGCGGCGGCAGGACTGGCTGGGCGGCACGGCGCCGAGCTACGCGGATCACATTGTCGCCGGGACCCTGATGTGGCCGCGCTGCGCCAGCCGGTTTGCGTTGCTCGAAGACAGCGACATCGTCGCCGGGTGGCTGGATCGGATGCTGGACCAGTACGGCGGCCTCGGCCGGGCGGCGACACGCGCCGCCTGAACCGGCCGGTCGTTACAGCAGACCGCAGTTCGGTTGGGACACTGAGGCCCCCTGTCCTCACCGTCATGGCCCGGCTCGTCCCTACGCAATGCACACATCCTGGAAACGAGTCGGAAATGACCGTAAAATCAAGTGCTTGCCTGGGCGCCAAGAGCGTTCCCCCATCGTCATGGCCCGGCTTGTCCGGGCCACCTATTCCAGCACTTGTGCCGCGACAGGTGGCCCGGACAAGCCGGGCCATGACGAAAGGGAAACGCAGCGGCGGACCGTTTCCGAGATGTGTGCATCCCGTAGGGCTCGTCCGGGCCACCTATCGCGGCACATGTGCTGGAACAGGTGGCCCGGACGAGCCGGGCCATGACGATGAGGGAGCGCCGTCGCCCTGTCTCAATCGACCTGCGGTCTGCTGTAGAGCATGCCCAGGAAATGGCGGCGCACGAGAGTCCACGCACGACCAGGCTCCATGACCGGACCAAGGAACGCCTCGCGCAGGCCGAGGTCGAGAGGATCAGGCTGTGATGAAGAAACGCGGACGGGACCTTCCCTCTCACCGCGCAATCGAAACGAACAAGCTCGCTCAGCGCGAGGCTGGGCACTGGATGACATGAGCCGGCGCAGCGATTCCGGACCGGCTGTTCCTGACGGCCGATGAGCGGATCGTACGCCGGCTTGATTCGGCTTCGCCCGCCCGGGATGCCGATTTCAGCGTTACGCAGTAACGCCGGTGCAGAGCGGCACCGTCGATCGTCACCACACCCGGGTCACAATGCCGTCGAACGCGGTATCTGCCGACACGAGAGGCAAGTTGTAGCGCATCGCCGTGGCGGCCAGCAGGCGGTCGAACGGATCGCGATGGGTCCAGGCCATCATGCCGGCGGCGATGCAGATCGACGGATCAAAGCCCGCGACCGAGCCGCCCTGTTCGTCCAGCAGGGCGGGCAACCGGCCAGCGAACGGCGCCATATCCGGCCATTTTCCGAGCCGGACTTTCTGTGCAATCTCGAAAAAGCTGATGGGACTGACCAACACCGTGTCCGCCGCGCTGATGGCGGCAAGGGCCGGCTTCGAAAGCTGCGCGTCGCCGGACAAGCTCCAGGCCCAGGTGTGGGTGTCGAGCAAAATCGTCGTCACCGGCCGCCTTCCCACAGGTCGAGATCGCCCGCGTCCATCGGCTCGAAAAAGTCGGGGATTGCGCCGAGCCGGCCTGCGAGCAGACCAATCCGGAATGCGCCGCGCGTAATCGGAACGAGCCGGACGACCGGCTTGCTGCCCTTGGCAATGACGATCTCCTCGCCGTTCACTGCCGCCTCGATGAGTTTGGACAGATTGGTTTTCGCGGCATGAATGGTGACCTGCTGCATCCTGATGCTCCCGGCAACAGAACCAGGTTAGCTGACTGCTGCTGGATTAGTCAAGTTAGCTAAGGATCATCGATCCGGTTGATGGGATGCCCGTCGGCGACCCTGGTCAGGATGTCCCTGAGGCAGGCGTCCGGGTGCGGCGTCGCCGCGTCGGCCGATCAGAACCCGATGACGTGCAGGCAAATGCTGCGCATCTGCGGCTCCGTCCGGTGCTCGAACAGATAGACCGCCTGCCAGGCGCCCAGCAGCGGCGCGCCGTGCTGCAGCGGGATCGACAGGCTGGATTGCGTCAGGGCAGCCTTGATGTGCGCCGGCATGTCGTCGGGGCCCTCGACCGCATGGCGGTACTGGCTGCCCTCCGGCACTACCCGGCGGAAGAAATCCAGCAGGTCCGCCCGCACATCAGGATCTGCATTCTCCTGCACGATCAGCGACGCCGAGGTGTGGCGGCACCAGATCGTCAGCAATCCAGTGTCGATTCCCTGCTGCCCGGCCCAGCCGCCGATGGGCTGTGTGATGTCATAGAGGTCCTGCCCGGTGGTCCGGACGCGGAGGGTATGGAGTGCCTGCTTCATACCCTCTGTTTGGTGACTGCAGAGTCCCGGCGCAACCGGCGCATTCGCCATCGGCCGCGCCGCCGCCGTCAGGCACGTCGCGCCGGCCTCACGCCGGCTGGCCCGCCTTGTGCGCCAGCAGCGCCATCAGCCTGCGGTCCCGCCATTCCTGCCGCAGCGCCTGCTGGTTCGCCGGCAGGTCCGCCCGCCTCGCGGCCTGCAGGCGATCGACCAGGGCCTGGTCCCACGCCAGCGGCCGCATCTGCTGCTGCATCAGCCAGTACAGCGGGCCGTAGCGGTTGCAGTAATCCGCCAGGCCGCCGGGCGCGTTCAGGTCGATCGTCTCCAGCGGCCCCATGAAGCTCCAGCGCAGCCCGAGCCCATGCTTCACCAGCGCGTCGAGGTCCGCGGGCGAGATCACGTCGTCGGCGAGCAGTCGGAACGCCTCGGCCAGCAGCGCGCCCTGCAGGCGGTTCAGCGCGAACCCGTCCAGTTCCTTGTTCACCGTCGCCGGCACCTGGCCGGCCTGCTCCATGATCGCCCGCGCCTGCGCGGTCACCGCCGGATCGGTCCACGGCGCCGGGCACAGCTCCACCAGCGGAATCAGGTAGGGCGGGTTCACCGGATGCGCCACCAGGCAGCGGTGGCGGGTGCGCAGATGCTCGGTGAAGGCGCTGGCCGGGATGCCGGAGGACGACGAGGCGATCACCGCCTCGGGCCTTGCGGCGCGTTCCAGTTCGCCGAACAGGGCGGTCTTGACCTCGACCCGTTCCGGACCGTTCTCCTGGATGTAGTCCGCGCTGCGCACCGCCTCCCACAGCGACTGCATCGGCGTGATGCGGCCCAGCACCGCGGCCGGGTCGTCCTTCAGCAGCCCTGCCGCCTTCAGTTCCGGCAGCCGAGCGGCGATGAAGGTGGTGGCCAGGGTGGTCTGCTGCGGCACCTGGTCCCATAGCGTGACGGTGAACCCGGCGCGGGCGAAGACGATGGACCAGGCGCGGCCGATAAGACCGGCCCCGATGACGGCGACGTTGGTCATATGCGTTCCTCCTTTGCGCCAGAGATTCCACGGGTCCGGGCTTGCAGGCAACCGTGCGGATGCAACCGCTTACGCAACGGGCTGCCTGCGGCCGCTTGCGCGAACCCGGTGGCAGCGTCAGGTTTCCGCGGCGGCGACAGGAGGAAACGGACATGACCCGGGTAGCGGTGCTGGACGACTGGCAGGGCGTCGCGCGTGGCGCCGCCGACTGGACTGCCTTGCAGGCGCAGGCCGAGGTCGTGTTCTTCGCCGAGGCCTTCGCCGACGCCGACGACGCCGCCGCAAAGCTGCACGATTTCGACATCGTGCTGTCGATGCGGGAGCGCACGCCGCTGCCGGGCGCGTTGATCAGCCGATTGCCGAAGCTGCGCATGCTGGGGATCACCGGCGCGCTGAACCGTTCGCTCGACACCGCCGCCTGCACGGCGCGCGGCGTGGTCGTCTGCAACACCCAGGCCAGCGGCCAGGCCGACTCGGCGACGGCGGAACTGGCGCTCGGGCTGTTGATCAGCGCGGCGCGCGGGCTGGCGGTGGGCGACGAGGTGATCCGCGCCGGCGGCTTCCAGATGGGCGTGCCGGTGGGCATCGGGCTGGCGGGCAAGACCATCGGGATCATCGGCCTCGGCCGGCTCGGCGGCTACATGGCGCGCTACTGCACGGCGCTGCGCATGTCCGTCATTGCCTGGAGCCCGAACCTAACGGCGGAAAAGGCCGAGGCGGCGGGGGCGCGGCTGGTGCCGAAGGACGCGTTGATGGCGACAGCCGACGCGATCAGCATCCACATGGTGCTGTCCGACCGCACCCGCGGGCTGGTTGGCGCGGCGGACATCGCGCGGATGAAGCCGGGGGCGATCCTGATCAACACCTCGCGCGGGCCGATCGTCGACGAGGCGGCGCTGCTGGCGGCGCTGCATGCCGGGAAGATCGTCGCCGCGCTGGACGTGTACGACCACGAGCCGCTGCCACCCGACCACCCGCTGCGCAGCGCGCCTAACACGGTGCTGAGCCCGCATTTGGGCTACTGCGTGAAGGAGACCTGGGACCAGTTCTATCCACAGATGATCGAGAACGCGCTGGCCTTCCTGGAAGGCAAGCCGGTGCGGGTGACGAATCCGGAAGCCCTGTAGCAATCGGCGCGCCCGGGTGGCTCACCCCTGGGCGGCCCCCCTGGACGGCGACGGGCGCTGGCGGCACCCAGCGTCCCGGTGCGGCGCGTCCCGTGCCGGCAGGGGCTACAGGCCCAGCAACGCCTGTTTCAGGTCGGGCGAGGCCGGCGCCGGGCCGAGGAACGTGCGCAGCAGCACATAGGCGAAGTGGGGATCGTTGATGTCGCCCATCGGCCGGCCGTTGAATGTCACGATGGCGCCCCTGGCGGTGAACAGCAGCATGCTGTTGTCCCCCTGATGGACCGCCGGCACGCGCGAGATGAACTCCTCCACTTCCGCCGGATTGACGGTGCACGATGGCGGCTGGCAGTTGTTCGCGAATCCGGTGCGCCATGATTTCCGCGCATCCTCCGCGCTGACATCGCGCAGGAACCGGACATTCAGCAGCTTCGTCTCCGGCGAGCGGAGGATGGCCTCAGCGTCGTGGCTGCGGTGCTCCAGGTACAGGGCGGCGACGTAGATGCGGATTCGCAGGAACGAATAGGTCCGCTCCCCCATGCCGTTCAGCACCAGTTGCCTGCCCTGGACCATGCGCGCATTCGGCATGGTGACTCCGTCCACCGTCGCCGCGGACGCGGACGACACGCAGATCGCAACGAGCGCCGCGAGAATCAGATTGCGGATCAATACCATTCCCCCGTTTGATGCAGCTGCCATACACCGTCATCTTGCGGGACGGACGTGTCCCGGCAAAGACATGAACCGGCCGGTAAACCGGGCGGCCTGTGCAATTCTTGTCTATCGCCGAGGCGCTTGAAACAGGCCAGGCCTCGTTCCGCGGATTGTGGCATCAAAGCCACACATTGCGCCGGAACTAAAAACAAGATGCTGCGGCGCAGCAATACCCCTTGCCTATCGCCACCAACCTTGGCATTGTTGCACCCGCAGACCGCGCTTAGGCGCACTGCTTTCTTGGACGTTTCCTCCCTAAACTTCGGCGGTGCCACAAGCACCGCCGTTTTTTTTCGCGCGCCACCGCCTAGGGCGTGTCGTCAATTAAGCCAAACGACGGCGGCGGCGAGGTGGACCGCGGCGAGGAAGTTGCGGGCAGTCTTGTCATAGCGGGTTGCGATGGCACGGAACTGCTTGAGCCTGGCGAAGAAATTTTCGATCAGATGGCGCGCCTTGTAGAGGTCGCGGTCGTAGGTCCGCGGCGAGCGGCGATTGG
>NZ_NHRY01000032.1 GCF_002937115.1 Rhodopila globiformis
GTTGTTCGCAGCGGTCACGCCAACGGACCCCGGACGGCCCGGCAAATGGTCCTTGATCCGCTCCCACTGGTCGTCGCGCAAGGCATGTCGATGCATCGGTCAGCCTCTCCAAAGCTGACTGCCTATGCATCGAAGAACCGGGGCTGCTGGAATCGGGAAGCCGCTTGTTGATCAACGATTCCGCCGCACTGTTGCAGCCCAGACTCACTCGGCTGGCTCCAATTGACGACACGCCCTAGCTTGGCCGTCACGCTGTTCTTAGTGGCTTGGTGTCTTTGTGTTGAAGCAGCAGAAGAAACCGCACGGGCCTGTCCGTGTCCCACGGGCACCGTCCGTGCTGCTACAACCGATGGCTTTAACACAAAGACACTAAGCCACTAAGAATAGCAGCGTCTTGCGGCGCCCGGGAATGCTCCGATCCGCCGGAGCGATACGATCGGCAACGCCGCGAGCAGGAACACGCCCTGCCAGCAAGGTACGAAACGGCATCATAGAGCAGTTATTCAGGCTCGATGCTTGAGTTAGCGCCTATGGGAAGCCGCGTTGCTATCGCCCGGCAAACGGCGCGAACGCCTCGGTCAGCACCTCATAGATCGGCCGCTTGAACCCGACCGCCAGCGCCGGCAGCGCCGGCAGCGGAACCCAGCGCCAGGCGTCGAACTCGGGATGCGGGTCGAGGTCCAGCCGGATCTCGGCATCCTCGCCCAGGAACCGCATCGCGAACCAGCGCTGCCGCTGGCCACGGTACTTGCCGCGCCAGGCAATCCCCAGCAGGTCCGGCGGCAGGTCGTAGGTCAGCCAGTCCGGATGCTCGCCGATGATCGCGACGTTGCGGGTGCCGATCTCCTCCTCGAGCTCGCGCAGGACGGCGGCGCGAGGGTCCTCATTCGCGTCGATGCCGCCCTGCGGCAGTTGCCAGCCGCCGGCCGGACCCTCGGCATACGGCATGTCGGCGCGGCGGGCGACGAACACCAAACCGTCGCGGTTGAACAGAACGGCGCCGACATTGGGCCGGTAAGGCAGATCCGTCACTTGTTCCCATCCTGTTTGACCGGTGGCTGAACCAGGGCACTGACCGGCGCCAGGATCAGCCCGTTGTCAAGCAGCGTTTTGCTCCACGCCGCGATATGCTCCAGAGTCTTTTGCCGCGGCACCGCGACCAGCCCCAGCGCCGACCCCTTGTCCCGCGCCAGCTTCGCCAGTTGCGCCAGCCGCGCGTCCAGGCTGGCGTCATCGGCCGGATCAGCGTCCACCGCCACGTCGATCGAGCGGTTCCACGCCAGCGGCAGGCCCGGCTGCCCCGGCCGCGCATCGACGAACAGCAGGCCGCGTTTGGCCAGCTCGGCCAGCATGACGTCCCGCTGTTCCGGCTCGTCCATCAGCCGCTCCCCACGCATCGGCCCGAGTGCATCGGTAACGCCGGCATAGCCGGCGAGGCGCGACAGCACCCAGCGCAGGCGCTTGACGTTGTCCTGCGGCGGCAGCGCCGGCATCAAGGCGTGGTGGTTGTCCGGATCGTTCATCGGGAAGCCCTGCGGCTCCATCGGGACGGACAGCAGATACTCATGCTCGGCCAGGCGGGCGGCCACCAGCAGTTTGTCGAGGTTGCCGGCATACGGCGAAATCGCCAGGGTGGCGGCGCCGGGCAGGGTCTGGATCGCTGCCATGCTGTCGGCTTGGTTCATGCCGATCCCGGCGACCAGGATGCCGACGCGCGGCCGGGTGGTGGTTGGGTCGAAGCCGGCGGCATAGACGTGCATCGGCGCACGGCCATCGACGGCGATGCAGGGCAGGGAGCGGCCCGGCGCCGCGGGGTCTGGCTCCGACAGCGCCGGATCGGGATCAGCCACCGGGCCGGGGGTATCGCGGCCCGGCCGCCGTTCCCGGGGCACCGCCTCACCGGCTGGCCTGACGGCCTGATCGGGGTGGACGACCCGGGGCGGCGGCGCCACCTGCGGCGGCCCGGCTGCTGCCTGCCGCTGTTGCTTCGCCGCTGCCTGCTGCGGCTGCTGCGTCGCCGCGGGCGGACCCAGCGACTGCAGCACGACGGCGCCCAACCCGAGCGCCGTCAGTACCAGAAGCCAGAACCGGCCAAGGCCACGCCAACCCGCCAGGAAACCCTGCCGCGCGTTGACCGCCATGGCCGCGGTGTCTAGTTGGCCGAGGCGCTTTTCTGCGCCGCCATCGCGTTGACCACCGCCAGGCCCTGCTGCAACTGGAAGTCCGTCGCGTCCGGCTTGGCCGGGTCGAACTTCGGGAAGCCCTCGGGTGGCTTGTTGGGGATCTGCTTGACGATCGCCGGCAGGTCGGTGCGCGGCGGCGCCACCTGCGTCGTGCCGCCGGCGTTGCTCAGTGCGCGGCTGTAATCGGCCTCATACTCGCCCCCGAAGTCGCCGCGCGCTTCCCGCGTCTCCTGCACCTTGACATCGGGCGCGATCCCTCGTGCCTGGATCGAGCGGCCGGAGGGCGTGTAGTAACGCGCCGTGGTCAGTCGCATCGCGCCGTTGCCGGGCAGCGGGATCACCGTCTGCACGGAACCCTTGCCGAAGCTGCGGGTGCCGACCAGCACCGCGCGGTGATGGTCCTGCAGCGCGCCGGAGACGATTTCCGACGCCGAGGCCGAGCCGCCGTTGATCAGCACCACCATCGGCGCGCCATTCAGGATGTCGTCGCCCTTGGCGTCCCAGCGCTGGCTGTCCTCGGGGTGGCGGGCGCGGGTGGAGACGATCTCACCCTGGTCGATGAAGTCCGACGCCACGGCCACCGCCTGGTCGAGCAGCCCGCCCGGGTCGTTGCGCAGATCCAGGATCAGGCCGCGCAGGTGGCCGTTGTTCTCCGCCTTCAGCTTTTTCACCGCCTGCTTGATGCCGGCGTCCGCCTGTTCGGTGAACTGGCTCAGCCGCACGTAGCCGATGTCGTTCGGCTCCATCCGCGACTTCACCACCTGGATGTGGATGGTCTCGCGGATCAGCGGCACCTCGATGGGGTTGTCCACGCCCTGGCGCTTCAGCGTCAGCACGATCTTGGAATTCGGCGGGCCGCGCATCTTGTCCACCGCGTCGTTCAGCGTCAGGCCGATGACCGACTTGCCGTCCAGCGCGGTGATGATGTCGCCCGGCTTGATGCCGGCGCGCGCGGCGGGCGTGTCGTCAATCGGCGAGACGACCTTGATGACGCCCTTGTCCTCGCTGACCTCGATGCCAAGGCCGCCGAACTCGCCCTTGGTCTGGATCTGCATATCCCTGAACGCCTTGGCGTTCATGTACGAGCTGTGCGGGTCGAGCCCGGTCAGCATGCCGTTGATCGCGTTTTCGATCAGTTCCTTGTCGTCGACCGGATCGACGTACTCGGCGCGGACCCGCTGCATCACGTCGCCGAACACCTTCAGCAACTGGTACATGTCGGTGTGGCTGCTGTCCTGGGCCAGTGCCAGGCCCAGCGAGCCGGCACCCAGGGTGTTCAAGGCCGGGCCGGCGGCCAGGCCCGCGACGAAGGCGGTTCCGATCAACAAGCCATAGCGCCAGTAACGCGCGCGGAAATCCATGCGTTCTTTCCCTTCGGCGCCGCGGACCCGGTCCGGGCGCATGATCAGCCTTCCAAGGATCGGAGAGCGGACCTGATGAGAGCCATTGACGTTCACGCAATTCTCACCCGGCAGCCGTGCCCTCGTCCAGTGTTGATTTCGTAAGTTTGTAACATGCGGGTGCGATGCTCGCACGGTACCGCGTCCGTGCGGCACCTGGAGCGGTTATTCTGCATCAGGCCCAGAGGCATTATCCTGCTGCCATGAAAATGCGGGTCCGCAGGGTCATCGCCTCTCCGTCATGGCCGGGCGTGTCCCTACCGCATGCAAACATCCTGGAAACAACTGCAAAACCAGGCGCTCGCCCGGTGCCCGGGACCGTTGCCGCTCTGTCGCGGCGGCGCCGTTTGGCTGGCAAGCGGCCGGCCGAGGGTACGCAGGGACGCGGCGCCGTGGCGTGCGTCGCTCGCACATCCGGTGTGGGGCATCCTGCCCATCGGGATGGGGCGGGATCGGGTCTGCCGCCGCAATCAAGCGGACACGGAGTTCCATGGTGTTTGCACGGCGTTTCACGGAGGAAGTGGATATTGCGCTTCGCGCGAAGCGCCTGAAATCATCGAACGCTGCCACAGGGGCGACCATGTTGGGGGCACCCCGGACGACTCCGTGAAACTCCGTGCCAACCCCGTGTAACCCCGTGTTCGCTTGATTGCTGCCGGTGAAACCGGCACAGGCCGTGACAGTATGAGGCATGGCTGCAGCGGACCGTTTCCGAAATCTGTGCATCCCGTAGGGCGTGTTCCGGCCATCCGCGCTGCGACGGCGGGGGTGGATGGCCGGGACACGCCCTACGGGATGCACACATCTTGGAAACGGTCCGCCGCTGCGTTTCCCTTTCGTCATGGCCCGGCTTGTCCGGGCCACCTATTCCAGCACTTGTGCCGCGACAGGTGGCCCGGACAAGCCGGGCCATGACGATGGGGGAACGCTCTCGGCGCCCAGGCAAGCACTTGATTTTACGGTCATTTCCGACTCGTTTCCAGGATGTGTGCATTGCGTAGGGACACGCCCGGCCATGACGGAGGGGCAACGGCAGAAGGGCAACGCCGGCTGTCATTTTCACCCATCGTGGGACCCGCGGGCGGACTGGGGGGACTGCAGCGATAACGCTGTATCGCGCCAGCCATGCCAGGTCTGTATTCGAGCATGCAGGTGTGGCGATTGCCGGTTGTTTCCGGCAGAATGCCGCCATTCAAACCGATCAGGCGGGTGGCCGATGCGCTTGACGTCACTAATGACTATCTGCCGAAGGGCGCCGCCGGCGAAGCCGCCGGGGCGAGGTCCGAGGATCGCGGGTTGCTCAAGCGGTTCCAGGCAATCGAACGCCTGCCCACATGAGGACACGCATGTCGTCAGGCCCCCCGGAACGCCTTCCTGACCAGGCGGCAGAGTCAGACCCTCGCGCGCTGACGGAGGCACCCATGCCCGATACCCAGACCCTGTTGGAGAAAATCCAGGCGTTGCCGGCCGAGCAGCTCGGCGAGGTCGAGGATTTCATTGACTTCCTGACCGCGCGGAACCGGCGGCTGGCGGCGATGGACCGTTTTCTGGCGGTGGCGCCGGCTCTGGAGGCCGCCGGCGTGCCGCCAGTCACCGAGGACGAGATCATGGCCGAGGTCAGGGCCGCGCGGACCGAAAGGCGGGCGCGCCAGACCGGAAGTGGCGATGCGGATCGTACTTGATACGAATGTCGCCTTGTCGGCGCTGCTCTGGCGCGGCACACCCTATCGGCTGATTGAGACCATCCGCCGCCAGACCGGACATCGCCTGTTCAGCAGCGCGGCGCTGCTAGCCGAGCTGGCCGATGGGTTGACCCGACCTGTTGCGTCCAAACGCCTCGCGGCGTTTGGGTAGACTGCCGAGGCGGTTCTGGCCGACTATGTCGGCTTCGTCGAAATGGTGGCACCGATCGCGGTTCCGGCGGTAGTCGCGGCCGATCCGGACGATGATCACGTCATCGCCGCTGCCGTCGCCGCCGAAGCGGACCTGATCGTCACCGGCGACAGCGACTTACTGGTGCTTGGCCACCATGGCGACATTCGCATCGTCACCCCCGCCGAGGCCATCGCCCGGATCGGCGTGTCGTAGGGCGGGTAAGACTGATTCATGGCGGGCCGGGACTGACCGGCGCGTCTTTCGGTTTTTCCCGCCCGGCGATGCGACGACCAGCGCCGTCGATTCAACTGCTGGCCCGCAGCCACGGCGCCGGGTTTATCGGCTGCCCGTCGTGCCGCAGTTCCACATACAGCGCCGGGCGCCCCGTCGTCGATCCCGGTTCCCAGTTCGGCATCACCCCCACTGGCTCGCCGGCGACGATGGCCTGGCCCAGCCGGACGTCCAGGTGGTCGAAGCCGGACAGCACGACATGGTAGCCGCCGCCGCAATCGACGATCAGCAGCAGGCCATAGCTGCGGAACGGCTGGGCGAACACCACCCGGCCGCCGCACGGGGAGATCACGTGCGCCCCCGGCGGCGCGTGGTATGACAGGCCGGTGGCCGGGCCGCCGTCGGTCTGCTCGCCCCAGCTTCGCACCACCACGCCGATGACCGGCGGCTGCAGCTGCCCGTGCGGCCCGGCGCCACCCGACAGCGAGCCGGCCGATCGGCCTACCTGTGCCACACGCTCGCGCGCGGCCTGGGCGTCGGCCAGGCGCTGGCGGGCCGCCTGGGTCTCGGCGGCGCGTTTGTCGCGTTCGGCGCGGGCGGCCTGTTCGCGCGCGCGGGCCACGGCACGGGCGGCTTCCGCGCGCGCCCGGGCCTCCTCGGCACGGCGCTGCGCTTCCAGCGCGGCCAGGACCGAGCGCAGGGTGTCCATGCGGGCCGCGGCGGCGGCCGCCTGGCTGGCGGCCTGGCTGGCCTGTTGCTCGGCCGCCGACTGCTGCGCATGGGACGCGGCGATCTGCTGGTCCAGCGCGTCGGCCTCGCGCTTCTGCGCCGCCTCGGCCTCGGCGAGGCGCGGCTGTTCCGCGCGCAGGGCCTCGGTCGCGGCGTCCAGGTCCGCCTGGTCGCGCTTCAGCGCTTCCGCCTCGGTTTCCAGCTGGCGCGACAGGCCTTGCAGCACCAGCACGCCGCGCACCGCCGATTCCGGCGGCGCCGGCACCGCCAGCAGGGTCTCGGCCGGGAACAGCGACAGCCGCTCGATCAGCGGCAGCAGCGGCTGCATCGCCTGGCCGCGCTGCTTCAGGCGCTGCTCGGCGTCGCGGCGGCGCTGCGCCAGGGCGTCGATCCGCGCCGCGGCGTCGGCGGTCGCCGCCTCGGCCAGGCGCAGCTTCGCCGCCGCATCCGCCAGCGCCTGCGCCAGCCGCAGCGACTCGGCCGCGGCGCGCGCCGCGCGGTCGGCGGCCTCTTTCTGCGCGGCGAGCTGCTCGGCGTTCTGCCGCTGGGCGTCCTGTAGGGCGCGCCGGGTCTCCTCTTCCTTCTTTCCCGTGGGCGAGGCGGCATGCAAAACCGCCGGCGCGAGCAGCAGCCCGGCCAGCACCCACGCCATGCCTGTACGATCGCACCGAATCGCCGATCTCCCGCCGATGTGCCGGCACGTTTCAGCAGGTATCGGGCCTGCGGTTCAAGCGGTTCTCATTGGTTGACCACAATCGGCTCATGCATGCGCAATACCGCCGGAGCCGGGCCCCGCAGCACCATCTCGTTGCCCAGCACCACGTCGAGATGCAGCGCGCACTGTCCCGCGGCGGGATGCAGGCCGTCGAACAGCAGCTCGGCGTCGAGGCCGCTGCACAGGGCATTGAACGGATGGTACAGCCCGGCGCGGTTTATCACCTCGTGCACATCCGGGCGCGGCCGCCAGACGGGGGCGTGGCGGGTCATGCCGTCCAGCGTGACGCGCACCCATTTCACGTCGGTGTTGGCCAGGCACCATCCCCCGAGTTTCAGCGCGACGCCCTGCGGCGTGTCGGACGCCAGCAGTTCGAGCGACCAGCGCGGTGGCGGGCCGCCCACCACCGACTCGGCGCCGGCAAAGCCGATCGGCGGCGGCTTGGGGCGGGCGGTGAACACGGTTACCTCCGGGCCCGCGGCCTTGGTCAGCCACAGCAGCGTGGCGGCCGAGGCATCCTGCCGCCCGAGCAGACCGAAATACGGCTGCCCGGCCGAGGCGGCCAGCGGCACGGTGGCGGTGATGAACGCCTCGGACAGGTTGGCGGCCTCCAGCAGGCGCCGCAGGGACCGCGCGCCCACCGGATCGGGGTCGAGCGGAATCGCCTCGGCGGTGGCGAAGCCGACTTCCCGCCCGAGGTCTTCCAGCGTCTCGCTGTCGAACAGGTGCTTCTGCTCGAGCCCGGCCAGGAACGCGGCATCGCCCTGATGCGCCAGCAGCCGCCGGGATCGCCCCAGGAGGCCGGCGGCGCCGTGAATCTCGTTGGGCCATGCGCCGTCGCGGGCGAAACATTGCACCAGGGCCTCGGCCAGGGCGTGGCAGACCGCTTGGCGGTAGCGCCGGTTGGGGACGACGAACCACGCCCGGCCGCGGGGCTTCAGCGCCCGGTGCACCATGGCCAGGAAGCCGCGGAGGTCGCCGATCTGCCCCAGCAGATCCGTGCCGAAGACGGTGTCGGCGACGGCGTCGCGGATCGCGTTCTGGTGGCCGCTCAGCGTGGCGAATGCGATCTCGGCCTCGGCCAGCGGAGACAGCCGGTGGCGGCAGGCCCGCACGTTCCGCATGGCCGTGTCGACGGCGAGCAGGCCGCGCATCGGCTGGCCGGAAACCAGCGCCCGGGTCATCTGGCCGATGCCGCAGCCGATCTCCAGCACCTGGCCGAGATAGTCCGGCCAGCGCCTCCCGGCGGCGCCGCGGATCTGCGCCGGCAGGTCGCCGATGGCCGCTTCGCCGAACGCCGGATCGACGCCCCAGCGCTGCGGGTCGGTGGCCGCGATGGCCTGGCCGCCGACGAAATCGGCGATTCCGTCCACCACCGGGATGTCGCGACCGCAAGCCGTGCAGCGCAGCAGGGCCGGGGCGGCCGATGTCAGGCGGCCCTGGCAGGCGGGGCAGTGCAGCCAGTCCGGCAGGGTCATGCCGCGCTAACGCCCGGCGAAACGCGGCTTGCGCTTTTCCTTGTAGGCACGGATACCCTCCTGCAGGTCGTCGGATTGCCGGACTCGGGCCACGGTCTGGCTGGTCGCCACCATACGCTCGATCGGCCCGGTTGGCATGACGTCGTTGACCAGCCGTTTCAAGGCGCCGATGACCAGCGGGGCGGAGTCGAGAAGCTGCTCCGCCATCGCCAGCGCCTCGGCCTCGTGCGCGCCGGCGGGCACGACGCGGTTGACGAAGCCGACGTCGTAGGCGCGGCGGGCGGGGATTTTCGCGCCCAGCAGCATGACCTCCATCGCCAGGTGGTGCGGCATCCGGGCGGCGAGGGAACTGATGCCGCCGGCGGTGACGCCGAGCTTCGCCTCGGGATAGTAGAACTGCGTGTCCTCGGTGGCGACCAGCAGGTCGCACATCATGGCCAGGACGATCCCGCCGCCGACGACCCAGCCCGCGGTCGCCGCGATGATCGGCTTGTCGGTGGTGAAGCCGACAGTGGGCACGGCGCGCCAGAGTTCCGGTATGTCGTCGACGTCGGCTCCGGCGGTGAAGGCCCGGGTGCCGGTGGCGCCGAGGATGGCGACGCGCTTGCCGGCGTCGGCGTCGAACGCCTGGAACGCGGCCTGCAATTCGACCGCGACGGCCTGGTTGATGGCGTTCAGGCGTTCCGGCCGGTTGATGCGGATGATCGAGACGGCGCCGCGGTCCTCGACGGTGACGACGGGCATGGGTGGGTTTCTCCCTGGGGCAGATGGTCCGCGGGGGATTGGGTCAGCAAATGCCTGGACTGTCCATGGCCGGGGCGTCCGGGCCGCCGCGGCGAGGCGAGGCGATCAAAAGACGCGGAGATCGTTGACAGAGCGACAGGATCGGCGCGAGGCTGCCGGCTTCCGGAAGGGGCGCGGGCGGCATGCGGTACGTGCTTGTATTGCTTATGTTTTTGGTCTGTGGCGCGGCCAGGGCAGAGAGCGATCTTGTGCTGCCCAAAGTCGATTTCAGCGCGACGGCGGTGCATGAGAGCGGGGCGGTGCGGATCGTCGAAACCATCCACTATGCCGCGGGCAAGCTGCGCATCGACCGGGGCAACGGCTTCAGCAGCACGATCCTCGACCTGGACACCGGGACGGAGTGCCTGCTGATGGTGAACCGCACCTATCTGGTACTGCCGCTGGACGACGAGCTGTTCCGCCACTTCATCGCCCGCACGCCGGCCATGAGCGGTGCGGTCAAGACCGGGCGGACCCGTTTCGATGGCTTCGAAGTGACGAAATACGCGTTCGGCGACGATGGCGAGCTGGCGGCGGCGGGGACGTACTGGCTGACCGACAGCGGCATCATGGTGCGGCGCGAATACGATGAGGGCGTGTATGGCGCGAACCAGCACCACCTGGAATACCTGAACGATATCAGGATCGGGAAGCAGCCGGCCAATCTGTTCGTGGTCCCGGCCGGGTACCGGAAGGCGAAGTGAGGCGGGCGGTGGCACGGCGCCATGCCGGGCGGAGGCCCAAGCGTAGCAGGATAAGGCGACGGTTGGAGAAGGATTTCGCGCAGCGGCCCCGTCTCTCCGTCATGGCCGGGCGTGTCCCTACCGCATGCACGGATCTCGGAAACGACCCGCCGTGGCCGCGGCTCACCCCGTCATGGCGGCCGCAGGGCCGCCATCCACGCCTAGCGGTGCTGATACCGGCAGAAGGCGTGGATGGCGGGCCTGCGCCCGGCATGACGGAAAGGCAACGGCCATTTTCCCGCCATCGCGATGGCGCCCCCGTCGGCCGGCCAACGCCCCGCGGAAAGGCGGCATCCGCGGCGCGGGCGGGCGTAAACGGGGCAGACACCCGGAACGCCGGCGACCCGAATCGGGAGTGTTGCCCCATGATGTTCGCGTGACATTTTGCCGCAAAAGCGGCAAACTCCGTGCGTGAACGTCCTCGCCCCTCCGAAAGCCCGGCTGAAGATCGAGATTGTCCACGATCTCGTCTGCCCCTGGTGCTACCTCGGCATCCGCCGCCTGCTCCGCACGCTCCGCCGCCGCCCCGACATCGGCTTCGAGCTGATCTGGCGGCCCTTCCTGCTGAACCCCGACATGCCGCGCCTCGGCATGGCGCGTCCCGACTATGTGGTGCGCAAGTTCGGCGGTGAGGATCGCGCCCGCCGCCTGTATGCGACCATCACCGACGTGGGACGGCAGGAAGGCCTGCATTTCCGCTTCGACCGCATCCGCCGCACGCCTTCCTCGATCGACGCCCACCGCCTCGTCCGCCACGCCGCCTTCTATGGCCTGGCCGATCGGCTGGTCGAGGCGCTGTTCGCGGCGCATTTCACCGATGGCTACGATATCGGCGATCACGCGATCCTCGCCGCTGTCGCCGCGTCCTGTGGCATGGACCCGATGGCGGTCCGCCGCTTCCTCGCATCGGACGAGGAGATCGAGGCGGTCCACGCCGACAACCTGCGCGCCCACCGGCTGGGGATCAACGGCGTGCCCTGCTTCGTCGTCGACGGCATGCATGCGATCGCCGGCGCCCAGGAACCCGAGGTGATCGAACGCCTGCTGGATATCGCCACCATCGACGCAATCCGCTTCTGACCGCCGCGTGACGGCGGCCGGCCCGGCCTTGCCCGGGCGTGCCGCTCCTGCCTACGATCGCAGACATAAGCAAGACCGGAACCGTCCTGATGAACCCTGACATCGTCGCCCAACTCGCGCCGCATGGCGTGCTGCGGGCCGGGATCAACCTGTCCAACTTCCTGCTCGTCACCGGCCGCAGCGCCGCCGGCAACCCGGAGGGCGTCGCCCCCGGCATGGCGCGCGCCATCGCCGATCGGCTTGGGGTGCCGGTGAGATATGTCCCGTTCCCGAAGCCCGGCGAACTCGCGGACCAGGCCGGCCGCGACGTCTGGGACATCGGCCTGATCGGCGCCGAGCCGACCCGCGCCGAGACGATCGCCTTCACCGCCGCCTATGCCGAGATCGAGGCGACCTACCTGGTGCCGCCCGGCTCGCCGCTGACGGCGATCGCCGAAGTGGACCGGCCGGGCATGCGCATCGCGGTGACCGCGCGCAGCGCCTATGGCCTCTGGCTGGAACGCAACATCCGGCACGCGATCCTGGTGCAGTCCGCCAGCCTGGACTCGGCGTTCGAGCAGTTCGTGGCGGAGAAGCTGGACGCCCTGGCCGGGCTGCGGCCGCGGCTGTTGAGCGACGTGGCAAAGCTGCCGGGCGCGACGATCCTGCCCGGCCAGTTCACCGCGGTGCAACAGGCGGTCGGCACGGCGCGCGCCAACACCGCGGCGGCCGCCTGGCTGCATGATTTTGTGGAGGACGCCAAAGCATCCGGCCTGGTCGCGCGCCTGATCGCCCAGCACAAGGTCAACGGCCTGTCCGTCGCCCCACCGGCTTGAGTCCAGCGCGCCCGCTCCCTGCCGCGCGGCCCGGCACCGCGTTCGGCCGGGACGGCAGAGGCTCTCAGCTCCGGCCGAGGGCGGCCACCAGCCGCCGCCACGCCAGGAACGTCAGCGTCAGCAGCGCGGTGCCGAATGTAACCGCGACCGGATACGCATAGGTCGGGTCCGGCATCACGAACGGCAGCAAGCCGACCGCGAGCGCCGGCGGCACGTGCAGGTCGAACAGGCGCAGGACGATCACGCCCAGGATCGCGATGCAGGCGGCGGCCAGCGGTCCGGCGCCCAGCAGGCTGACGGCAATGACGCCCCCGGCCGCGGTCAGGCCGCAGGCGACCGGCAGGATCAGGGGACGCCCGGCCCAGGGACAGACCGCGGCATGGGCGAACATCTCAAAGGCGATCACCACGAGCGGCGGGAACAGGATGAAGCGCTGCCCCGTCAGGCTGGCGGCCAGCCCCGCCACCAGCAGGAACAGCAGGAAGAACGGTGCCCAGGAATAGTCGATCGGCGCTTCCTCGACGATGTCGTCCGCCCGGTCTCGGGCCCGGACGAGTGTCAGGGGGACCGGAGCAGCCCGGTGCCGGATACCGGCGAGGACGGCCAGCAGGCCGGTGCCAACCAGCAGCGACGGCGGGTAGCGCCAGTCCGGCAGGCCCAGCGTCAGCGGCAGCAGGCCGGCGGAAATCGCCGGGGCGATCGGCGATTTCAGCACCCGGATGATGAGGATCGCACACCCCACCGTCAGCAGCACGGAGGACAGGTCGTAGGCCATATGCCGGGTCACCAGGGTGCCGACGATGGCGGTCAGGAACGGCGTGACCACCAGCAGGACCGGCGCCCGCGCCCAGGTGCCGTGCGGCCGCCGCAGGATGTCGTTGGACAGCGCGCCGAGTTCCGGAAACAGGACGTAGAACAGGCCGGTGGCCTGGGCGATCGCCGCAACCAGCGCGATATAGGCCGCCGTCGCGGCGTCGCCAAAGAGTCCTGCCTTGGAGACGAATGACCACAGCCGGCTGAACCCGCCCATCAGGCCGGCAGATCCGGCGATGACGCGACGCGGCGATAAACAAGATGATCCAGCGACAATGAACCAGCCCCTCGGAACAGCAGAACCAGCAGCATGGCGGCCCACTGGATATGGGTCGGCCAGGCCTCGGGATAGACGAAGACCTCGATGACGGTCGTCATCCCAAGCAGAACGAAGGCGACGGGCCGCGTCAACAGGCCCATGACGAGCAGCGGCGGCGCGGTCAGTTCGATCGTCGCCGAGAGATACGCCGCCACCTCGGGCGGCAGCAGCGGCACGTGGTACTCGTCGGTGAACAGGGCCAGGGCCGTGTTCCAGTCGGCCAGCTTGGTCATGCCGGAATTCCAGAACACGGTGGCGATCGCCAGGCGAAGCGGCAGGGCCAGCACACTGTAGGGAACGGCCTCCAGGTACCGGCGAATCTGCAAAACGGCACCAATGGCGGAAAAGCGCGGCGCGGACGTTTCGGCTATCGACGTCATGACAGGCTCCCGGACAGAGAGGCCGCCGGTTCGGTGGTGAACCCGGCGAGACGTCCCTTGGTAAATTGTTCTGCAAGATACCGGGCGACGTCGCTGTCGCCCCATGCCGCCAGCGCGCCCAGCGTCTGGCCGCCGAACAGCGCCTGAAGAAAGCGGAAGGCGTCCGCCTCCAGGCGCTCCGACCGGACACCGTCGCCGGCCCGGTCGACGACGAGGCGGACCGGACCGCTGGAAACCGCGATCCCGGCCATGGCGTCGTCGGCGCCGGCCATGACCGCGTCGGCGATCGCGTCGGCGGGATAATCCAGATCCAGCAGGCTGACCGAAGGATGCGGCATGAACCGCAGGCCGTCGTGCAGCGCCGGCGCGATATCCCCCAGCGCCATCAGGTCGAGTGCCGCCCGGTCCTCTGCGTGCGCCGCCCGGGTCAGCGCCCATTCATAACGCGCGACATCCCCAAGGTAAGGCAACCCCGCCGTTTCCGGCATGGCCTGGAGAAACGCCGCAAACGCCTCGCCGTAATCGTCCAGGCAGCCGGAGACCGGCGGATGTGTCCGGATGAACCGGGCCGCGGCCATGTCGAAGAAATCGCCGCCCACGAGGCGGTCAACCGCGGGATAGCTCAGCCGCAGGCTCCCGGTCAGGACCGAGCGCATGGTGTTGCGGTGGATGCACAGCCGATCCACGGCGGCGATCTCGTCCCCGGCAATGGCGCCCGCGATCGCTTCACGCCCGCTGTCGAGCAGGCTGTCGCGGAAGCCGCGCTGGATCTCACGCAGCGTCGGCATGGCGTGCCTCCCCGGCCTTGGCCAACCTGCGCTCAGCCTTGCCGGCTTCTGCCAGCAGGATTGGCAGGGGCGGGATGTCGTTGTCCCACTCGATCAGCGTCGGCACCCGGCCGAACCGGGCGAGTGCCGCCTCATACAGCGCCCAGACCTCGGCGCGGACCGGGGAGCCGTGATCGTCGATGCGGATGCTGCGCCCCTCGCCAAGGTCCCGCCGCGTATGCCCGGCGAGATGGATCTCCGCGACGGCCGCCACCGGCAGCGCCGCCAGATAGGCCGCCGCGTCGAAGCCATGATTGCACGCTGAGACATAGATATTGTTGACGTCGCACAGGAGGCCGCAGCCGGTTCGCCGGGACACCTCGGCCAGGAACACCCATTCCGGTATGGTCGCGTGGCGGTAGCGCAGGTACGAGGACGGGTTCTCGACCAGGATGCGGCGGCGCAGCCGGGCCTGCGCGATATCGACGTTGCGGCACACCACCTCCAGCGCCTCCTCGGTCATCGGCAGGGGCAGCAGATCGGCCAGGTAGGTGCCATCGACCACGCTCCATGCCAGGTGCTCGGACACCAGACCGGGCTCGATGCGCTGGGTGAGAGCGGCCAGCCGATCAAGGTGTGCGCTGTCCAGGCCGTCAGCGCTGCCGAGCGACAGGGCGACGCCGTGCAGGGAGACCGAATAATCCCGCCGGATGGCGTCGAGGCAGCGCAGCGGCACCCCGCCGCCCATGTAGTTCTCGGAATGCACCTCCATCCAGCCGATGCGCGGCCTGTCGCGCAGGACCGCTTCATGATGTTGAAACCGCAGGCCGATTCCCGCCGAAGCGGGAATCGCACGATCCGACGGTGGGCTGGCGCCCGGGCCGGTCATGGCCGGTCGCCTCAGGTGGCGGACAACTTGCCGCCGGCGATCTTGCTGCAATCCCCGGCGGGCAACAGGACGAACGACCCCGGGTCACGGTCGCGGGTCGCCTGGCCGGCGCAGGAGTGGGCGCCCTGCGCGCAGTCGTTCCGGCCTCGCGCGGCGACGCCGAAGCACTTCTGCAGGTGACCCTGTGCCATCCGCTCCATGGTCATGGCCCTGGGGTCCTTCATCTGCGCGTGGCCGGCGGTGACGCCCCCGGCCATGGCAAGGCCGAGAGCGGCGGCGAGGGTCGTGGTGGGTTGTCTGCGGTTCATGGGGCGTCTCCTTGAGATCAGCCGCCCGGCATTGGGCTGCTGTGCAAGGTTCTCCGTCCGACGCGCCGAGGTTACCGCGGGGCGAAATTTTTTTCGCCGGCGCCGGCTTATGTTTCGCGAGCAATTCCACCGGCCGGAGATGGTTCCTCGATTTCCGGCCGGATCGATATTGCTTTATGCTCGGCACCATGGAGCCGCCGCCGTCCCGGACCGAGCCGCCCGCCACCAGCCCGGCTGAGTGGTCGGACCTCATGGCGCGCAGCCAGGACGGCGATGCGGCCGCCTACCGGCGCCTGCTGCTTGGGATCACGCCCTATCTGCGCACCATCGCCCTGCGGGCGCACCGCAACCCGGGCGACGCCGAGGACGCCGTGCAGGACATCCTGCTGACCCTGCATGCCATCCGCGACACGTACGACAGGACCCGGCCGTTCAAGCCCTGGCTTGCCGGCATCGCCCGCTACCGCATCGCCGATCGGCTGCGCGCGATGGGGATTGCCGCAAGCCGGGAAGTGGCGCTGGACCTGGAGCATGAAACTTTTGCCGCGCCGGACACGAATATTGAAACGACGCTCGACCACCACGCCCTGCGCGCGGCGCTTCAGGCGTTGCCGGCGAACCAGCGCCAGGCGGTGACCCTGTTGAAGCTGCGGGAGATGTCGTTGAAGGAGGCTGCGGCGGTGAGCGGCACGTCCATTGCCTCGTTGAAGGTGGCCACCCACCGGGGCATCAAGGCCCTGCGCAGGCTACTGGCGCAGCCGGGCGGTGGCGATGATTGACACCCCCGACCTGATCGAGAGCCTGGCGCGGGACACACGCAGGCTGCGGCCGGTGCGTTCTCCCCTGGCGCGCGCGGGTGGCTGGCTGCTGCTGGCGGCGGCGATCATGCTCCTGCTGGGCATCGCGCACGGCATCCGGCCGGATATCGGCACGCAATTGCAGAAGCCGTCCTTCGTGCTTGGCATCGCCGCCTCGCTGCTGACCGGCGTGCTGGCCGCCATTGGCTGCCTGATGGCCAGTCTGCCCGACCGGTCCCGGCGCTGGCTGCTGCTGCCGCTGCCATCGCTGGCACTGTGGGTGTCCACCATCGGCTATGGCTGCCTGACCGACTGGGTTTCCATCGACTCGACCGGCATGCACCCGGGCGAAGCGGTGCGGTGCTTCGTTACTCTGCTGGTGGTGAGCCTGCCGCTGTCGCTGGCGATGTTCGCGATGCTGCGCCACGCCGCCCGGCTGCGCCCGGCCGCGCTGACGGTAACCGCCGGGCTGGCGGTCGCGGCGATCACCTCCACGGCCTTGTCGCTGTTCCATCCGTTGGATGCGAGCATCATGATCCTGATATGGAATTTGGGAACGGCTGCCCTGCTGGTCACGCTCGAGGGCGCCGCGGGGCGACGGCTGCTTGCCCGGTTCGCGCGCTTGTCCTCATTCCACGAGAAACCACGCCCAGGCTAAGGCTGACTGCGGCCGGCGGCTGGAGACGCCTCCGTCCCTGGCCCCATCGTCATGACCCGGCTTGTCGCTATGCGATGCACACATCTCGGAAACGCCGCGGCGTTTCCCTTTTGTCATGGCCCAACTTGTCCGGGCCACCTATCGCGGCACACTTGCTGGAATAGGTGACCCGGACAAGCTGGGTCATGAGACGATGGGGGACGCTCCCGGAAGCCGGGCCGGACGAATCCGGCCCCAACTCCCATTCAGGACGGGACAGTGCCTTCCGGCGCCCGAGGCCGGAAGGCACAAACCGGCTTACAGCCGGCGGCCCGGGTCGGTGCCCGGCGCGTAGCTACTGCCGCCGGTACCAGGAGCCGGCACATCCGGTCCGGTTCCGGTGCTCGGGTCCGCGTTCCTGTAGCGACGCACCCGGCTATGCGACGTCTCATCGAAGCCGGTCCACTCCGGCCCATAGGCGGCGCGCCGCTGCTGCCAGTCGACCGGGCTGTGGCGCGCCATGATATCCTCGATCTGCCCGGCCATGGCGTCATTCGCGCGCACCGTGACCAGCGAACCGCCGCCTCGCACGCCCTCGGCATACACGTTGGCCTCGTCGCGGCTGAGGCCGGCGCCGGTCAGGGCGCCGAGCAATCCGCCGCCGGCCGCACCGATGCCGGCACCGGTCAACGTGGCGACCAGCCAGCCGGCGGCCACCACCGGCCCGACGCCCGGAATGGCCAAGGCGCCGATGCCGGCCAGCAGGCCGAGGCCGCCGCCAACGGCGGTGCCGAGTACGGCGCCCGCGCCGGTGCTTGCCTCGGTGGCCGGCGCGCGATGGTCTGTCACGGGCCCGGCGCCCGCCGCGGTGCCGGCGGTGGTGGAGCCGGCCGACTGCGCCCTGTCATTGGCGACCAGACTGATGTCGCTTTGCGGGACCCCGGCCGTCTCCAGCTCGTTCACCACGGCGCGCGCCTGGTCATAGTTGTCATACATACGGGCAACGGTACGTTGTGCCATGAGGATGCTCCTATCGTTGCGCGATGCCGACGTTGCCTTTGTAGTCAACCCAGACACTGTCGGTCATACCGTTCTTCTCTGCCTTACCCCGCCATATGTCGTTGTGGTCCTTGTGCAGGTTGCTGACATTGGAGAAGCCCTGCTTTTCCAGCCGCGACTTCGCCTCGTTCATGGTGAAGCTGTTGGCGCCCCTGGCGGGCGTGGGGGCATTGGCGTTGGTGGTGGCAACGGCCTGGTTGGTGTCGCCGGATGCCGCTGCCTGGCCGTTCTGCGTCGTCTCGGCAAGACATGGGCCGCCAGCCAGGATCGCCGCAGTGGCGACCCCGAGGATCACGGATTTCATTGTGCTCTCCTGGATGTTGTGTTCGCTGAAAACAGGCCTTGACCTCTCGTCCTGACCCGGTTGGCGGAAGGTCAACCGGCGCGGTCACGCTTTTCCGGCGCGCCATGACTGTTCAGCGGATACGTGCGTTGCAAGAGTCTGGCTGAGAGTGCTCCACGCCTGTTCTCTGCTGCATTAACGCTGACACCCGCGCCCGGGTTGCCGGGCGATTCCGCGTCCGTTCGTTGAAGCTGGTGACAGGCTGCGCGGCGGACGCAGCCGGGGGCATGTGCATGGTGCGCCAGGGTAGAGGACGTCACTCCACCGTGATGGCCGGGCAGGCCGCATCGGCGCCAACCTGGAGAGACAGGGCCGGATCCATTGCCGCTCCGTCATGGCCGGGCATGTTCCTACCGCATGCACAGATCTCGGAAACGGTCTGCTGCGGCCCGGGCCCCATCGTCATGGCCAGCATGCCGCCGCCTGCCGCGATCAGGCGCGTGACACGGGGCCGGACGGCGACGGGAACCCCCGGTATCTTGGCGTCTTGGCGTTGAACAGGAACGGTGCCACCGCGCCCGGCGCTGATGGGTGCGCTGCGCCGCTGGCCCGTGCGGTTGGTTCCACCGATAAAACGCCAAGACGCCAAGATACCGGAGATCCCCGTCGCTGTCCGGGGTGGCGGCGGCCTGTCATGCCCTCGGTCGCCCCTTGCCGATCCGTAACGGCGTGGGACCGGCACGAAGGCATTTCCGCGGTATCCGGCCAAGGCGGCCTGGGTGGATGTGTGCATGCCGTAGGGCGTGTCCCGGCCATCCACCCACCGCCGTTGGAGCGCAGATGGCCGGGACACGCCCCATAGACGGCGCTAACTTAGGCGGCCAGGGGCACGGCCGTTGCTATCCCGTCATGGTGGGCGAAGGCCCACCATCCACGCCTTTTGCTGATATCAGCACCGTAAGGCGTGGATGGCGGCCCTGCGGCCGCCATGACGACGGGCCAGTGCGCCGCGTCCCGTCGCCTAAGTAGCGCCTATCGGGACACGCCCGGCCATGACGAGAGGGCGATGTTCCTCTCTAAAGCGGCGCCGGCTTTATCACGGGCCGCTGCGCCGCATCTTGCCGCGTCCGCGCCGTTTCGACGGGTCGTAGCCGCCACCGCCGGGTCCCAGCGGCTCCGGCGAGCGGCTTCGGCCGGTCCGCAGCGCCGCGCTGGGCATCGGCGGCGGTGGCAGGCCCAGGTCCAGCGCCTCCAGCCGCTTGATCTCGTCGCGGAACCGGGCGGCCTGCTCGAACTCCAGGTTCGAGGCGGCAACGCGCATCTGCTTCTCCAGGTTGGCGATCGCCGCCTTCAGGTCCTTGCCAACGAACTCCGTCGTCTCGGCGCCCTTGACCGGCGCCACGGTGACGTAGTCCTGCTCGTACACGCTCTCCAGCACCTTGCTGATGTTCTTGCGCACCGAGATCGGCGTGATGTTGTGTTCCTCGTTCCACGCCCGCTGCTTGTTGCGGCGCCGCTCGGTCTCCTCGATGGCAGTGCGCAGGGAACGGGTCATGGTGTCGGCATACAGGATCACCCGGCCCTCCACGTTGCGCGCGGCGCGGCCGATGGTCTGGATCAGCGACGTCTGCGAGCGCAGGAAGCCTTCCTTATCGGCATCCAGGATCGCCACCAGCGCGCATTCGGGGATGTCCAGCCCCTCGCGCAGCAGGTTGATGCCGACCAGCACGTCGAACACGCCCAGGCGGAGGTCGCGGATGATCTCGATCCGCTCCAGCGTGTCGATGTCGGAGTGCAGGTAACGGACCTTGATCTGGTTCTCCGTCATGTACTCGGTCAGCTGCTCCGCCATCCGCTTGGTCAGGGTGGTGACCAGCACGCGGCCGCCGCGGGTGGCGACGGTCTTGCATTCATGTATCAGGTCATCGACCTGGTACTCCACCGGGCGGACCTCGGTGACCGGATCGATCAGCCCGGTGGGGCGGATCACCTGCTCGGCGAACACGCCGCCGGTGCGCTCCATCTCCCAGGGGCCAGGGGTGGCCGAGACGAAGATGGTCATCGGCCGGAAGCGCTCCCACTCCTCGAACTTCAGCGGCCGGTTGTCGATGCAGGAGGGCAGGCGGAAGCCGAACTCCGACAGCACCGACTTGCGGTTGAAGTCGCCGCGGTACATGCCGCCGAGCTGCGGCACGGTGACGTGGCTTTCATCGACGATCAGCAGCGAGTTTTCCGGCAGGTACTCGAACAGGGTAGGCGGCGGCTCGCCGGGATTCCGGCCGGAGAGGTAGCGCGAGTAGTTTTCGATCCCCTTGCAGGAGCCGGTGGTTTCCATCATTTCGATGTCGAAGGTGGTGCGCTGCTCCAGCCGCTGCGCTTCCAGCAGCTTGCCTTCGGCGGTCAGTTTCGCCAGGCGCTGCTTCAGCTCGATCTTGATGTCGTGGACCGCCTGCGTCAGCGTCGGGCGTGGGGTGACGTAGTGGCTGTTGGCGTAGACGGTGATCTCCTTCAGCTCCGCGGTCGCCTCGCCGGTCAGCGGGTCGAACTCGCGGATGCTTTCGATCTCGTCGCCGAACAGGGTGATGCGCCAGGCGCGGTCCTCGTAGTGGCTGGGGAAGATGTCGACGATCTCGCCGCGCAGGCGGAAGCTGCCGCGCTGGAAGGCGGTGTCGTTGCGGCGGTACTGCAGGTCCACCAGCGCCTTGGCCAGCTTGTCGCGGTCGATCCGGCCGCCGGTCTCCAGCTTCGCCACCATCTTCGCGTATGTTTCAACCGAGCCGATACCGTAGATGCAGGACACCGAGGCGACGACGATGACGTCGTTCCGCTCCAGCAGCGCCTGCGTCGCGGCGTGGCGCATGCGGTCGATCTGCTCGTTGATCTGGGCGTCCTTCTCAATATAAGTGTCGGTGCGCGGGACGTAGGCCTCCGGCTGGTAATAATCATAGTAGCTGACGAAATATTCCACAGCGTTGTCGGGGAAGAAGCCCTTCATCTCGCCATACAACTGCGCCGCCAGTGTCTTGTTCGGCGCCAGGATCAATGTCGGCTTCTGCACCGCCTCGATCACCTTGGCCATGGTGAAGGTCTTGCCCGAGCCGGTGACGCCGAGCAGCACCTGGTCGCGCTCGCTGGCCTCGACGCCGCGGACCAGATCGGCGATCGCCGTCGGCTGGTCGCCGGCGGGCTGGTACTCCGAGACGACGCGCAGCGCCCGCGTCAGCGGCTTGGCCGGCTGCTTCTGCGGCATGAACAGCATGGGCGGCGTGCGGAGAAGGGTCTGGGACATACGTGGCTCCTCTACCAACACATGGCCCCCCGAGGCCGCGGCGTCGAGGGGGCAGCAGGCATGCTGCGCCCGCCATGACGCGCCAACCCGGTCGGAAACCATGGCGGCAGCCGAGCGAAAGCGGCCGATGGCCCGCGGTGCTGGCCCGGGGCGCCGGCCAGGGGCGCTAAAGCAGACCGCAGGTCGGTTGGGACACTGAGGCCCCCTGTCCTCATCGTCATGGCCCGGCTCGTCCCTACGGGATGCACAGATCTCGGAAACGGTCCGCCGCTGCGTTTCCCTTTCGTCATGGCCCGGCTTGTCCGGGCCACCTGTCGCGGCACACGTGCTGGAATAGGTGGCCCGGACAAGCCGGGCCATGACGATGGTGGAGCGCTCTTGGCGCCCAGGCAAGCACTTGATTTTACGGTCATTTCCGACTCGTTTCCGAGATGTGTGCATTGCGTAGGGACGAGCCGGGCCATGACGATGAGGGAGCGCCGTCGCCCTGTCTCAATCGACCTGCGGCCTGCTGTAGCATGAGGTCCTCCAGCTGGATGCCGGATCGTGCCGTGGAGCGGGAGGCTCCGACAGCCGTGTGTATGCTCGCCACGCCGGATTGACCCTGGCCGGCACTGGCGGCGGCGTGGCATGCTCACCACATCGTGCTGGCATCGTGAGAATTTCACTGCAAGATCATATCCGTTTCTGTTACCACATGCGCCGTTAGGATATCGCCACGACATCTGCCGCCAGGATCATGACAATTCGATTCTCCAAGACAACGACCGGAATGGTGCTGTTCGCACTCGACGTCCTGCTTGTGCTTGCGCTCTGGCCGCTTGTGCTGCTTCTGGCCTACCCGGACGTGTTGGCGCCGGGGTCGCTGTCGCAGGACACCTGCGTCCTGACCTATCCCGCGTTCGACCTGCTGATGCTGTTTGCCACCGGCCTGTACCGGCGCGACGCGGTCCTGGATGTCGCACGCTCGGTCAGCCGTGCGCCCTTGGTCGTGGGTCTGGGGGCCGGCCTTGGCCTGCTGCTCTCGCTGGCGCAGGCGCGGGGCCTGCCTGACCTGTCGCACCAGGCGCTGATGTTCGCGCTGGCCTTCTCCACCTTCTCCGTCTGCGCCTTCGTCGCGCGCCTCGTGCTCACCTTTCTCGTGCGCCGCCGCGTGCTGCGCCGCCGGTTGCTGATCATCGGCGCCGGCCAGCGCGCCTGGGAACTGCTGCTGATGCTGAAGCGCGAGGGCAACAGCCTGCACGACCACGTCACGCTGCTGCACAACCCGGCGCTCGGCGCGATCGATCCGCGGCTGGAGGCCGATCCACCCGGGCGCATCCATTGTCCCGAGGCGTTCAATGTCGCCACTGTGGCGCGGGCGGTGGGGGCGGACCTGGTCATCGTCGCGCCGGACGAACGTCGGGGCATGAACCTGGAGCGCCTGCTGGAGTGCAAGCGCGCCGGCTTCCCGGTCATCCAGTACCTCAGCTTCGTGGAGCAGGAGATCCGTCGCATCGACCTCAAGCGCGTGGAGCTGGGCTGGCTGGTCTATAGCGGTGGCTTCACCTTCGGCGTCCTCGACCGCGTCCTCAAGCGGGGTTTCGATCTCGTGGTCAGCTCCACCATGCTGGTGCTGACCGCGCCCCTGCTGCTTGGCGCCATGATCGCGGTGCGCTGGGAGGGGCTCGGTCCGGTGCTGTACCGGCAGGAGCGGGTGACGCGGGACGGCCGCGTGTTCTGGATCATGAAGCTGCGCACTATGCGGGTGAATGCGGAGGCGGCAGGTGCGGTCTGGGCGGCGCAGAACGACCACCGCGTCACCAAGGTCGGCGCCTTTCTGCGACGGACGCGGATCGATGAACTGCCGCAATTGATCAACATCCTGCGTGGCGAGATGTCGTTCGTCGGCCCGCGCCCGGAACGCCCGGTCTTCGTGGCGGACCTGGCGACGCGGATTCCACTTTATAACGAGCGGCACATGGTCAAGGCGGGCCTGACCGGCTGGGCACAGATCAATTACCCATACGGCGCCTCGATCGACGACGCCCGGTCGAAGCTCAGCTACGACCTGTACTACGTGAAGAATTTCTCCATCGTGTTCGATTGCGTCATTCTGCTGCAGACCCTGCGCGAGGTCCTGTGGCCGAGCGGGGCGCGGTAGAGCCGTTTGCCGCCTCGTCATGGCGATCGGTCGCGGCTCCTTTGGCGCTGCCAGCAGCCAGGTGTGCGTGATGCCGGTTCTGCCCAGTGTGGACATCAATTCGCGTGCAGTCGCGAACACCGCCGCGTCAACGCCCGTGGCTGCGTGTCGCGAGGCAACCATGTTCGAACAAGCGTCAGGGAGACATTCATGATGATATCGAAGTCATGGGCGGCGGTGACCGGACGGGGCGGTCTCGCTTTCGGTCTTCTGGCCATCCTGGCCTTGGCGGGGTGCGCCACGCCGCAGCAACGGGCGGCGGAGAAGGACGACAACCTCGCGGCCGCCGGCTTCGTCATCCGCCCGGCCAACACGCCGCAGCGCCAGGCCATGCTGCGGAGCCTGCCGCCAAACCGGATCGTGCAGCGGGCGCACGGCAATACAGTCAGCTTCGTCTATGCCGATCCGCTGGTGTGCAATTGCCTCTATATCGGCACGCAGCAGGCCTATGACGCCTACAGGCGCTACATGCAGCAGAAGCAACTGGCCGACGAGCAGCAGGTGACCGCGGAAACGTGGTCAGACGCCGGATGGGACTGGGGCCCCTGGGGACCTTGGCCCTGGGGGCCATAGGGGCCGCACCTGACAGGACCATCGTGCGCTTATACTTCACGCGCACCCTTCGCTGCCCAGTCCCGTCAGGGCGCCATGGACCCGTCCACGCCGCGGCGCGCCGGTTTCTGGTGCTGTGATTGCCGCCGTACCCCCAGGCGTTCCGCGGCCCGGGCGCAGATCCTCTCCGCCTTCAGCCGAGCCACCGCTTCAGCCAACGTGCCGGCGGGCGACACGCCGAGGGGCCATCAGGGAATTGCCGCGTCATTGGGTGTGAGCCACTATCCTCTCCCCGTCATGGTCCGCGAAGGCGGACCATCCACGCCTTGCGGTGCGGATCGCGGCAAAGGCGTGGATGGTGGGCCTTCGCCCACCATGACGCGGAGGGGCCGGTGCCGTGCACCCGATGCCGCGGTTATGGCGGACGGGCTCTAAACAGACCGGCCAGGCGGCGTCGCGATCAGGGGAGGGACGGTGCCTTTTCCGGGCGGTGCCAGGAAAAGGCACGACGTCCCCGTTGCGTCCCCGATCAGGTGACTTTCACGTCCTCCCAGAAACCGAACCGGCCGCCGACGGCCTGCATGGCCGGGCGGGGCGCCTCGTAGCTCCAGGCGTTGCGGGGATAGCGATGACCCCCGACGACCACGTCGTAGAACTGCACGCCGTGCGGGCAGGCCTTGTCGGAGTCGGTCTTTTCCGCCTTCTCCAGCCAGTCGAGGCGGGTGGCGCCGGGCGGGAAATAGACGTAGCCGCCGCTTTTCACAATGTCGTCGCTCTCGGCGATCACGTGACCGTTCAGGATAGCTTTCATGGTGCGGTCCTCCTTCCATCCGCAGAGATAGGCACGGATGGCGGATTCGCTATGTCTGGCCGCGATGCAGGAACGTCATCGAGGCGAACGCGCCCAGCCACGACCCGAGCGCGGCAAATCCGACATACGCCCAGTTCTGCGTGTAGCTGATCACCGCGAAGGACGAGAGCAGGTACCACACGCTGCTCCAGTTCGCCGCGGCGAGGCGCCGACGGGTCGCCACCGCCGAGGCGAACATGACATAGACCGCGTCGGTGGCCGCAGTGGCAACAACCACCCCGGCGGCAGTCAGCGGATCGATGGCACGCAGCGCCGTCCAGATCACAGGACCGCCCGTATCATTGCGAACGCATGCGCCACGGTGGCGGCGCGGATGGCGGTGCGGTCGCCGGGGAAGACCTGGTGCTCGGTGATCGGCGGCACGCCGGTGCGGGCGAGGCCGAACCACACGAGCCCCACCGGCTTCTCCGCGCTGCCGCCCGACGGGCCGGCGACGCCGGTGACGGCGATGGCGATGGCGGCGCGGGAGCGGGCCAGGGCGCCCTCGGCCATGGCGGCGGCCACCGGCTCGCTGACCGCGCCGCGGGCTTCGATCAGCGCCATTGGCACGCCGATCATCTGGTTCTTGGCCTCGTTGGAGTAGGTGACGAAGCTGCGGTCCACGACGTCGGAAGATCCGGCGATGGCGGTCAGCGCGGCGGCGATCAGGCCGCCCGTGCAACTTTCCGCCGTTGCCAGCATGATGCCTTTGGCGCGGCAGGCGGCGAGCAGGGATTCGGCTTCGGCGAGGGTGGCGTCTGGCAGCATAGCGGGCCCGATTCACGGTTCGCCGGTGAACGTGACGCCATAGTCAGGGCCTGTCCACTGGATGCGTGCCAGGGTGCGATCTAATATCTTGTTCATTCGGGGTGATGCGCCGGCAGAATGTCGTATCGCTTCGCTGATCGTAACGATGGCGGCAGCCGTGGGTGCCGTTGCGACAAAATTTGGGAGGCAGCATGAACGCACCCGTAAGCCTTGAACCGCTGGGAGATCCCTGGGCCACGCCGCTCGACCGGGTCAACGTTTCAGATGCGCGACTTTTCCGTGATGACATCTGGTACGACTGGTTCGCCCGGCTGCGGCGCGACGACCCGGTGCATTACACCGCCGAAAGCGAATTCGGGCCATACTGGTCGGTAACCCGCTACAAGGACATCATGCACGTCGAGACACGGCCTGAGGTGTTTTCCTCGGCGTCCGGGATCACCTTGCTGACGCAGCCGGACGAGTATCGCACGCCGATGTTCATCGCCATGGATCCGCCGAAGCACGACGTGCAACGCAACGTGGTGTCGCCGATTGTCGCGCCGGAGAATCTGGCCAGGATGGCGGGAACGATCCGGCAGCGCGCGGCGACGATCCTGGACGGGTTGCCGCGCAATGAGACCTTCGACTGGGTCGAGCGCGTTTCGATCGAGCTGACGACGCAGATGCTGGCGACGCTGTTCGACTACCCGTTCGAGCGGCGGCGCGACCTGACCTACTGGTCGAACGTCGCGGTCACCAACTTCAACGACCCCGACTCGCTGGTGAAGAACGACGACGAGCGCCTGGACGAACTGCGCAAGATGGCGACGGCGATGATGCCGCTGTGGAACGAGCGGGTGAACGCGCCGCCGCGCCCCGACCTGATCTCGATGCTGGCGCATGGCGAGTCGACGCGGCACATGGACCCGATGGAGTTCATGGGGACCTGTATCCTGCTGATCGTCGGCGGCAACGACACCACGCGCAACGCGATCAGCGGCGGGTTGTGGGCGCTGCATAATTTCCCCGACGAGTACAGCAAGCTGCGGGACAATCCCGGCCTGATCCCCGGCATGGTGCCGGAGATCATCCGCTGGCAGACGCCGATTGGCTACATGCGGCGGACGGCGCTGAGCGACTACGAGCTGGGTGGCAAGACGATCCGCGCGGGCGACAAGGTGGCAATGTGGTACATCTCCGGCAACCGCGACCCGGATGCGATCCCCGAACCCAATCGTTTCATTGTCGATCGCCCGCGCCCGCGCCAGCATTTGTCGTTCGGTTTCGGCATCCATCGCTGTGTCGGCAACCGGCTGGCGGAACTGCAGCTGACCATCCTGTGGGAGGAGATCCTGAAGCGCTTCCCGGTGATCGAGGTGGTGGAGAAGCCGAAGCGGACGTATTCGGCGTTCGTGCACGGCATTACCGCGATGATGGTGCGGATTCCGGCGTAGAGCGCTTTCGGCCTGCCTGGAAACACTCCAGCTTCTTATTTTATGAGCAGTCTGCGGTCTGCTGTAGCGTCGCGCCGGTCCCGGCCGGCGCGACGGGTGGACGCGATCCCGCGGATGCGGCGTGGGCGCGACGGGCGGTCAGATCGCCACGTTGTCCTCGTCCCGGCTGCGGAAATAGGCGCGAAGCTGGTCGCGCAGCGGGATCTTGCGGTCGGTAAGCTGCCAAACACCCTGCCAGTCACGCCTGAGGTCCGTCGTGGGATCGAACCGGTTCTGCGAGAGGATGTCGGACCGGCGCTCGTAGCCGCGCCTGGCCTTGGAGCCGTGGAAATAGTGCAGCAGCAGGCCATCCACGTAGCCGATGTTGCGCCTGATATAGGTCTCCGCCCGGTTCTGCCACTCCAGGCACCAGGCGGCATAGGTCGGGCATTCGCGAACGATATCCGCGGTCAGGCAGCTTTCCATGTCGCCGATCAGGCCGCGCGCCATGTAGGTGTCGGCGGACCCGACGATCCCGAAGTCGATCAGGCCGCCGAGCTGGTCCCAGGCGTCGCGGCGGCAGGCCCAGGCATAGCCCGGATGCCAGACCCCATAGGGGCGCATTGCCGTCGGCACCCGGGCGCCGCACCGCATCCACTGCGCGACGAACCCGTCGAACGCGCCGATGGGCTCATGCCGCGGGCCAAGGTCGGTAGCCTGCGCGAACATCTGCACCACGCTGAAATGCTGGAGCTGGTGGATCGTCTCCTCGACGATGTCGGGGCGGGCGAAGCGGACATCCGCATCGACCCACGCCAGGTATTTCCAGTCCGCCGGCAGGCGGGCGACGCCGATGTTGATCAGGTTCTCCTTGTGCCACATCTCGTGGCTGGTGCGGACGCGGATGTGGCGGGGGTCGTCGGCGTCGGTGATCTCGAAGTCGCGGTCGCCGAACGCGGCCTCGACGGTATAGAGCACGGCCCCGGCATCGGTAATGTACTGCGCAAAGTCGCGATACAGCGCATAGCGCGAGCGGTAGCGCGACGGGTTGATGATCGGAGTAACGACATAGAGCGGCGCGTCAACGGGCCTGATGGGCAGCAGGGACATGGGAGAAATGACGACCTTGGTATTGGTTGTTGCGGGGACAATAAGCGAGTGACGGTCTCCACGGCGGGTTCGCTGATCCGGCCGCGGTCGTTGGTTCGCCGGCGAGCCTGGCCACTGTGTTCCGGCGACACGGGCAGTGGGACCAGGCCGGGCGGCCTGGCTGTCGCCGGGCGGATGTCATCGGACCGCTCGGGTCCAGATGGCTGACGGTGGCAAGCCTAAGTTCTTATTATGTTCTAGTGCTACTACAAGTTGCAAAAGAACACAACAGAAATCTTTCCGATCAGTGAAAATTTTCCTCGTCTTCCAGCCTCTGGTCTCCCAGCCTCTGGTCTGGCAGGGAGGTCTGGCAGGGACGTCGCCGCAGCGGCATTGAGCGTTCCCCGCCCATGGCCGGTCTTGCGAACACAGGCGCCAGCAAAGCGGGCTGACGGCATGGCCATTACCTTCTCGTCATGGCCCGGCTTGTTCGAGCCACCTGTCGCGGCACACATGCTGGAATGAGTGGCCCGGGACAAGCCGGGGCCATGACGCAGGGGGAACGTGCCTCGCTATGATGGCGCCTATGGGTATCGGGGACACGCCCGGCCAGCGGCAATAATGGACTGCACGGCCCACGGCGGTTGGGCTGGAACCTTGGTGGCTGGCTTTGCCTATGGCGCCAGGGCCGCGCCGGCCGGGCGCCGCGGATCAGCCGCACCCTGGAACGCGCCACCCGGCACGACGTGCGGCACCACCGAATCAGCCGGGACGTCAGTCTGCTGCGTCGTCGCGCCGGCCGCCGCGATCAGCGCCACCGCGCCCCAGGGCCGCTGCTCGACAATGCGATAGCCCATGCGTTCCAGCAGCGCCTTGGTATCAGGCGACAGCGCATACGGCTCGGCGAACAGCACGTCCGGCTGCCACTGGTGGTGCAGCCGCGGCGCGTCCACCGCCTCCTGCGCGTTCATGCCGTACTCGACGACGTTCAGTATCGTCTCCAGCGTCGCGGTAATGATGCGCGGGCCACCCGGGGAGCCGATGACCATCCGCAGCGCGCCGTCCTTCAGCACGATGCTGGGCGTCATCGACGACACCGGCCGCTTGCCGGGGGCGATGGCGTTGGCGGCGCCCTGCACCAGGCCGAACATGTTGGGCGTGTCGGCCTTGACGGTGAAGTCGTCCATTTCGTCGTTCAGCAGAAACCCGGTGCCCGGCGCCTCCACGCCCGCGCCGAACGCGCCATTGATCGTGGTGGTGACGGCGACCGCGTTGCCCGCGGCGTCCAGCACCGAGAAATGCGTCGTCTCCGGCTTCTCGTTCGGCGGCGGCACCGCCGGGCCGAGGCTGGCCGAGGACGTCGCGCGGTCGCCAATCAGCCCGCGCAATCGGACAGCGTAGTCGCGCGACAGCAGGCGGTCCAGCGGCATCGTGACGAAGGCCGGATCGCCCAGGTAGATGGCGCGGTCGAAGAAGGCGAGGCGCAGCGCCTCGGTCAGCAGGTGCACGGACTCGGCGCTGTGGAAGCCCAGGCCGCGCAGGTCGTAGCCCTCCAGGACGTGCAGCGTCTCGCACAGCGTCACGCCGCCGGAGGAGGGCGGCGGCGCTGAGAGAATGACATAGCCGCGATAGGAACAGCGCAGCGGCGGCGCCTCGGTTACATGGTAGGCGGCGAAGTCGGTCGCGGTGATGAGGCCGCCGCCGGCCCGCGCCGCCTGCGCGACCGCCTGCGGGATGGCGCCCGCATAAAACGCGTCCGGCCCGTGATCGGCGATCGCCTCGAGCGTCGCCGCCAGCGCGGGCTGGCGCAGGCGTTCGCCGGCACGCTCCGGGCTGCCGTCCGGGTGCAGGAAGACCGCGGCGGCGGCGGGGTCGCGGCGCAGCAGCGGGGCGACATGGCGCAGGATGCCGGCGTCCGCCCCGGTCAGCACGAACCCTTCCAGCGCCAGGCGGATGGCCGGCGCCATGACCGTGGCCCGCGGCAGGGTGCCGTATTTCGCCAGCGCGGTGTCCAGGCCCAGCACCGTGCCCGGGACGGCCACCGCCTTCCAGCCGAACCGCGAGGCGCCGCGCACCGGTTGGCCGTCCGGCCCGAGATACATGTCGCGGCTGGCGGCGGCCGGCGCGGTCTCGCGGAAATTCAGGAAGACGTCGCGGCCGCCGGCGAGATGCGCCACCAGGAACCCGCCGCCGCCGATATTGCCGCAGCACGGGTTGACCACCGCCTCGGCGTAGCCCACCGCGACGGCGGCGTCGACGGCATTGCCGCCCCGGCGGAGCATGTCGATCCCCGCTTCGGCGGCGAGGCGCTGGGAGGAGACGACAAGCCCGGTGGTGGATTCCGTCGGCGGCAGCGAGGCGGCGCGGGCGCCCGTGCCGATGATGAGCAGCGCCAGCACGGGCAGCGCCAGCACAGCAAGACGACATCTCATGGCAGGCGGGACCTTTGCAGCCGCACGCCCGGGCGGCCAATCGGCAGCGAGGAACCCCGGCCGCGTCCGTGATGACGCAGCGGGATGGCGCGCCGCCGGACCACCCATGCCGCCCGGTTCAACGGACCGGCACCGGATGGCCTTGCCGCCAGGGAGCCTCCCGAAACCGGGCAACCCCCTGGCCGGGGGGCAGCTGCCAGCGAACCGGGCACGGGTTCGTCAGGACGCCGCCTGGATCGACTCGCCGATGATCTGCACGATGCGGTCCAGCGTCGCCTCCGGCGTGCTCAGCGGCGGGGCGAAGCAGATCGTGTCGCCGCTGGCCGGCGGGCCGTCGGCGGCGCCGCGCAGCCGGGTGATCAGGCCGCGCTCGGTGGCCGCGGCCATGACGCGGGCACCCAGGCCCTTCGCCGGCGCCTTGCTGGCCTGGTCCGCGACCAGTTCGACGGCGGCGAGCATGCCGATGCCGCGGACCTCGCCCACCGCCGGCAGGCTGCGCAGTGTTTCCAGCCCGGCGCGGAAGCGGTCGCCCTGCACCCGGGCGCGCTCGACCAGACCCTCGTTCTCCAGGATGTCCAGGTTCGCCAGCGCCACGGCGCAGCACACCGGATGGCCGGAATAGGTCGCCGCGTGCATGAATTTTTCGCTCGCCGGCGCGCTCTGGATGACGTCGTGCATCGCCTTGGAGACGATAACGCCGCCCAGCGGCAGGTAGCCGGAGGTGACGCCCTTGGCGAACGACATCAGGTCCGGCTGCACGCCCCAGTGGGTCAGGCCGAACCAGGTGCCGGTGCGGCCGAAGCCGGTGATCACCTCGTCGGCGATGATCAGCACGTCGTGGCGGTCGCAGACCTGCCGCAGCCGCGGCCAGTAGGTGTCGGGCGGGACGATGACGCCGCCCGAGCCCATCACCGGTTCGGCGATCACCGCGGCCACGGTGCCGGCGCCGGCGGCCAGGATGGCTTCCTCCACCGCATCTGCCGCGCCGATGCCGGGATCGCCGTTGCCGGTCCAGCGATACGGGTAGGGCGGGGCGACCTGGAGGAACTCCGGCACCATCGGGCCGAACATGGTCTGGTAGTTCGGCAGGCTGGTGGCGCTCATCGCCGCCATGGTGACGCCGTGGTAGGCATAGCGGCGGGAGATGATCTTCACCTTGTCCGGCCGGCCGAGGCGCTTCCAGTGGTAGCGGGCGAACTTGAAGGCGCTTTCGTTGGACTCCGCGCCGCCGGTGGTGAAGTACGCCGCCGCCATATTGTCGTAGGCGAGGCCGACCAGCCGCTCCGCCAGCCGGATTGCCGGCGCGTTGGAGTAGCCGGCATAGGCCGATGCATAGTCCAGCGTCTGCATCTGCGTCGCCGCCGCCTCGGCGAGTTCCCTGCGGCCATGGCCGATATGCACGTTCCACAGCCCGGACAGGCCGTCGATATACTCCCGCCCGTCGCTGGTGCGCAGCATGCTGCCCCGGGCCGCGGTGAAGATCTTCGGGCTGGCATGGTCCGCGGCGAAATGCAGCGGGTGGATCATGTGGCGCTGGTCGGCAGTCACCAGGACATCGTCAGCCGGCACGCGATCGTTCATGGTTTCCTCCTGCGTTTGCGGTCAGGCTAGACGATGTCCGGCGGCGGGTGGAAGGGCGGTCACCGGGCGTTGTCCGGCGGACCGGGCATGGCTGGCCGTTGGACGGGCTTGAGGCGAAGCCTGCCGCCGGGGTGGCGGTCTCAGGGGCAGTCCCTGGTGCGATCCGTGGGGTAACCTTGCGGCCTGCCCCTCATGCGCCCGCCGAGCGCTGGCTGGCGGGCAGTCCGGCGGCCGAAGATTCCACCCCTGTTCCGTCAGAACTCCTGCAACGAGCGGCGGTGTCGTTTCCGGGGGTACAAGGCAGCGGCAGAGCCTGGATTGGCGACCGCTTTTTAACACGGCGTTGGCCAGCCGGCGCGCCGGCTGGCCAACTACCATGACGCCGTACCCGGGTGCACACCGGATGTGCATAACCATGCCGCGCTCCAGCGGCGAATGACCGCCAATCCCGGCCGCGCGCCTGCAAGTAACAGAGTCGCGTGCGCCATGCGCCCCCGGCGGATCGGACTCTCCCCGCGCGCACTTCGCCATACCGTCTCATTTACGACATTATTGGCATCTAGCCGCCTCAGCGGCGCGGGTCTTTTGTCCGGACGAGTTGGAGGCCACAGAACAGATGCAAGCAACTGACCGCCTGAAGCGCGAGGCCAGGACCAGGCGTGGCCGCCGAGGCCATGCCCCGGGGTTCCTGGCCCTGGCCGCCGTCACGGCGGTGGCGCTGGCGGGTTGCAAGGAGCAGCCGCGGCAGCAGGCGGCGAAGCCACCTCCGCCGGACCTGACGGCGAAGGCCGAGGCCGCCGCGCGGGAGGCGGTGGCCGCCGGCGTGCGTGCGCCGGCGGAGGCCACGTTCCGGGCCATCCAGACCTGGCGGCAGGCGATCCCCCGCACCGTCGCGGTGTGCGGCCAGGTCAACCCCACGGGCAGCGCCGCCGATCCGTTCGTGCCCTTCGTCGCAGTGATCGAATTCGGCGGCGGCCGCGATCCGTCGCCGATCCACATCGAACAGCACGCGGCGACCACGAACGTCGAAGCGACCCGGGTCTACGGCGAGATGGTCGCGCGCTGCCTGGACGACGGCGGGCCGCGCCCGCTGGGCCCGCACCACTTCATCACCGAGCCGCTGCCGCCGATGCCTGACGGGCTACCGCGTCCCGAGCAGGCGGCGAACCCGCTGCCGACCCCGCGCCAGGCCCAGGTGTATGCCACCACGCCAGCGCCGGTGGTCCGTGCCCCGGTTGAGACCGCGCCGGCCGCCACCGTGGCGACCATGGAGGTGCCGCCGGGGGAGACGGCGGTGCCGCGGCAGAATGTCAACCTGCATACCGAGCCTCACGGCCCGGTCTCCCGCGTGGTGCCGAAGGGCGCCGAACTGCGTGTCTTCGCGCAGGCCGCCGGCGGCTGGTACGAGGTCGGCGACGAGGCGGGGCCCTGGGGATGGATCCATGGGACGATGCTCGACGTGCATTGACGCAGCGTCGTCCGGGCCTGTGCGCGCATCCGCGGTGGAACCGGTTCTTCGCCCCCGGTCATGATGGAGAAGCAATGACTGCCGTGCTCGTGGCGGCGCCCATCGCCCTGCCTGCCGGTGACGTCATGCGGCAGCGACCGGTCGCGTACCGGCATCCCGGTCCGATAACAGGGGCCTGACCGCGAACGCGCATCAGCGGAGCGTGCCGGGGCAATGCAGCAAGCGCTGGTCCGTCGGCACGATCGTCATCCGTGTGTATCTGCGCCTGCATGACGGCGCGATGTCACGCCGGCGTGGGGCGGTCAGGCGGCGTTCACTTGCAGGTGGCGGCCAGGCCATGCGCGGCATGAACGCAAATATGAATGCGGGCTCGTCTTCCGGCAGGATTGGGATTTCCGAAGTCATCCTCACGGCCGTCATCCTCGGGTGGTGATGAGACCGGAGCCTGGGAAACGCCGGGCAGAATGCCAAACATAGAAACCGGTGCGCCGAAACCCTGTCCCGTTCAGGGCGTTGCGGCACCAGTCGGAAGCTACAGGAAAGGAGGAGGTATGAGCACCAATCCGATGAAATCGAAACTGTCATTGCTTGCGGCCGTCGTCATGACCGTAGGTCTGGCGGCGGGTCCCACTCTGGCGGTCGCGCAGACCAGGGACGGTGTTGCCGGGACAAACGCCGGCATGACCACCACGACGAACGGTGACATGGCCAACCGAGGCGGTGGCGGCGCTGGCTGGTGGGGTCTGCTGGGATTGATCGGGCTTGCCGGTCTTTATCCGTCGTTCCGGACCAGCCGCACGGTTGACGCGACGGGCTCGGTCAACCGCAAACTCTGAAGCGGCAGGAAAGCGTAATACCAGCGGCCCGAATCCCGCGCCTACCGGTCATCGTTTCGGGCCGCTCTGCAACATCTTTCCTGGCGCTCGGCAGGCTCGTCCTGCGGCTGCCCGGGCTTGCAATGGCTGCGCCTTTTTATGTGGCCTTAAAGTAACGATCTTGCCAACCGGCGCGCAAGGCCGATCCCGGCAACGGGCCGCGTGCAGGCTGGGCGGACGATGCGCGGGCGGCGCCGTCGCGTCGCGTTGCGCCGGCGGCCGCCAGGCCGTGGTTCCAACCAGTCCCCGGCGGTATACCGCCTACGCCGCCCGCGCCTCGATCTGACCCGCCTTGATCGCCTCCAGGAACAGCCGCCAGTCGAGCTCGTTCTGCGCCGCATAGGCCAGGGCGAACCGCGCCACAGCCACATCGAACGCCCTGCCGGTGCCCAGGTAGCCGGCGATCCGGGCGGCATCGCCCGAGCGGGCATGCGCGCGCGCCAGGGCAATGCCGCACAGCGTGGCATGATAGGGCAGAGCCTCCTCCGCCAGGTCCTGGCCAATCGGCGACAGCCGGCTGTCGCGGAAATGCCGGACATAGCAGTGCTGGTCGTTGCCGCTTTCCTGCGTCCAGCCCAGGAACGGGTCGGGCTGGCTCTGCATCATCCGCTGGCCGACCACCACGCGCTGGCCCTGGTTGTGGTAGAGGCTCGACCCGGCATAGGGCGCCAGCGCCGAGGCCTGCGCCTCCTTCAGCTGCAGCAGCAGCGTCTGGTCGTCGCGGGTGACGAACAGGCCGATGGCGCAGAAAGTGCCGACGCTGCCGACGCCGACGACCTTGAAGGCGACATCCGCCAGTTCGTAGCGGTCCAGCAGGACGCGCCGCTCCTCCGGCAGCGACAGCCGGTAGGCCTCGAAGGCCGTGCGGGCGACGATCTCGTGCGTGTCGTCGCGCTGGCTGCTGAGTGGCACGACCAGCGGCGGCTTCTCCTTGATCCGCCACAGGCCGCGGCTCTTTTCCACCAGCCTGGGATAGCCCTGGTGCCCCGCCTCCACCGCGGTTTCCAGCCGGCGCATCTCGCGCTCGCGTAGCCTGGCGTCGTCGATGCCGCCCAGCAGTTCGGCGACGCCGACATGCGACCACCAGGCGCGCAGCGGGTCCTGCCGCGCCAAGTCCTGCAGGTGCCGGCGATACGCCTCCATCGCCTGCGCCGCCATCTGCCGCGCGGCGGTATTGCCCAGGCCGCGGGACAGCGCATCGATGGCGAAGCTGGCGGCGAGGCGCTTGACGTCCCACTCGAACGGCGCCGGCAGGGTTTCGTCGAAGTCGTTCAGGTCGAACACCGGATTGCCGACGGGCGAGGCGAAGACGCCGAAATTCGCCAGGTGGCAGTCGCCGCAGGCCTGCACCCACAGCCCGCTGCTGGGCGTGTCCGCCAGGTCCGCCGCCATGATCGCCGCGGCGCCGCGGAAAAAGGCGAAGGGCGAGGCGCGCATGCGGTCGTAGCGGATGGGCAGCAGGCTGGCGATCCGGTGGCGCCCGGTCTCGACCAGCAGGTCCACCGGATCGCGGCGCTTGGGTGACGGCGCCCACTGCCCATGCAGGCTGCGTGGGACGATCTTGCGCAGCGCCCGGCCAGCCTGCCGGCGTTCCGCGCGCGGCAGCACGCCCGCCGTCTGCATGTGCTCCAGAGGCATTGGTGGCTCCGTCGAATTTGACCTATCTCACATCGTACTATGCACAGGCCGCAAGCGGTCTCGCAAAGAGCCGCTATAGATTTCAACGAAACATCATTGGCCTGTCACAACAACAGCAGGCCCGGCCACAGCAGCCGCAGCAGGGCCAGGATCGCCGCGGCGAGCACGCCGGCGATGAGATCGTCCGTCATGATCCCGAACGTGCCGTGCTTGCGGTCCGCCCAGCCGACGGGGCCCGGCTTGGCGATGTCGAACAGCCGGAACAGCACGAAGGCAATGGCCAGGCCCGGCAACGTCGGCCATGCCAGCGCCAGCAGCGCGATCCACTGCCCGGCGATCTCGTCGATCACCACCCAGCCGGGATCGCCGGTGACGTCGGCCAGTTCGACGGCGATGAACCCGCCAATCGTCGCCGCCAGCGCCGCCAGCGCCAGGGCCAGCGGCGAGACCGCCAGCAGCACGGCGCCAACCAGCAACGCCGCCGCCGAGGCAACCGTGCCGGGCGCCCGCGGAGCGTAGCCGGTGCCGAACCCGGCCGCGATGAGGCGCGCGAGCCTCATGCGTGCCGCGCAAGGAAGGCCTGGATCGCCGCCAGCGCCGGCGGCTCGGTCAGGATCGGCGCGTGGCCGATGCCGGGCAGGGTCACGACCTGCATGTCGGGCCGCTCGGCCTGCATGCGGGTCACCGTATCCACCAGCAGGATGTTGGAGACCTCGCCCCGCAGCAGCAGGACAGGCACGTGCGCCAGCGCCCCGAACAGCGGCCAGAGGTCGGGCGTCGGGCCGTGCAGCAGCGATGCGATGCGGATGTCCCAGACCGGATGGTAGCGGCCGTCGGCGCCCGGCCGGTAGGTCAGTTCCGCCATCTGCCGCCATTCGGACTCGGTTTCCAGCGACAGCGGCGGCAGGGATTCGCGCAGCATGGCGATGCAGGCGTCCAGGCTGTCCAGCGCCGGATCGACGCCGACGAACGTGCGGACGAACTCCGCGCCGTCCGGGCCGATGTCGGGGCCGATGTCGTTCAGCACGGCGGCGCGGATCAGGCCGGGACTGGCCGCCGCCAGGCCCATCGTCAGCAGGCCGCCGAAGCTGGTGCCGATGACCACCGCCCGGTGCACGTGCAGCGCGGCGCAGATGTCCAGCACGTCGCGGACACAGGCCTCCGGCCCATAGCGGCCGATCTGGCGGGTCCAGCCGGAGCCGCCGCGCCCGGGATAGTCCACGGCGATGACCAGGCGGTCCTGCATGATCGACGGTGCCAGCGGGGCGAAGTCGCCCGCGGTGCGGACCAGGCCCGGCAGGCACAGCACCGGCGGCCGGCGGTCGCCGCCGTGCCAGATGTGGACCCGCAGCCTGAGCCCGTCCCAGGCCACGATGTCGTGGATCAGCGGGTCCACGGCGTGTTCGTCAGGATCGGCGTCCTGTCACCGCGCTTCGCCCGGTACATCACCACGTTCTCGGTCACCCGCTGCACGTAGTTGCGGGTTTCAGCCGACGGGATCAGCTCGATCCAGTCCACCATGTCGACAGGCCCGGTGCGCGGGTCGCCGTTGTCGGCGAGCCATTGGCTCACGCGGTTGGGCCCGGCGTTGTACGCCGCTGCGGCCAGCGGCAGGCAGCCGTCGAAGCGCGTCAGAACCTCCTGTAGATAAGCGGTACCCAGGCGGATGTTGTGCGTGGCATCGGATGTCAATGCCGCGACGGCGGCCGGGATGCCCAGCTCGCGCGCAATTCCCTGTGCTGTCGGCGGCATCAGCTGCATCAGCCCGCGCGCGCCGGAGGGACTGACGGCGGCGATGTCGAAGCTGCTCTCCTGCCGCATGATGCCGAGCGAGAAGGCCGGGTCCGGCGGCGCCGCTGGCTCATACGGCGCCGGCCAGCCGACGCGCGGGAGGTCGATGCCGTCGCGGCCCATGCGGCGGGCGATGAAGACGGCGCCGTCCGGCATCCCGGCGCGCAGGGCGAGGGTCGCGGTCAGGGTGCGTTCAGGCACGGTCGGGGACAGCTGGTCCACGCGCAGCAGGAACACCCGCGCGCGCTGGAAATCGCCCCACACCATCAGCCAGACGGCGGCGCGGACGACCTCGTGCCCGGCGAAGGCAATGGCGGCCTGCGATGTCCAGGGCGGATCGCGCAGCGCCCGGATGCGCGCGTCCAGAGTCGCCTGGCTCTCGCCCAGCGCCAGGGACGCGAGCTGGCCGTAGAACGTCTCCGGCCAGGCGGCGGCCTTGGTGTATTCCGGCTTCGGGTCCCTGCCGGCGGCCGCGGCGGCGCGGCCCAGCCAGTAGTGCGCCCGGCCCCGGGTGATCGCCGATTCTGAAGCCGCCAGCGCCTGGAAATACGGCACGGCGCGGGCCGGATCGTGCAGCATGCGCAGCGCGATGAAGCCGGCGAGGAACTCGGCGTCAGCCTTCGGCTCGGGCGCGGTCTGGCCATGCGCCGCGACGATGGCATAGGCGTTGGCGGCATAGGCGTTGGCGGCATAGGCGTTGGCGGCATCCCCGTCATGCAGCAGGCGCCGGGCCAGCCGGCTCCGCTCGGCCCAGAAGGCGGGCAGGTGGGCGGGCGCTTCCTGCTGCGCCTGCGTGCCCTGCTTCAGCCACAGCGCGACGGCCTGCTGGATCTGGTCCGCGTGGCGCAGCGCCCGGGCGCGGTCGAGCATCAGCCCGGGATCGTCCTGCAGCGACGCCGGCAGCGCGGCGACCAGCGCCTCGGCCCGCGGGTCGTCGCGGCGGACGGCGAGGCGGGCCTCGGCCGCCTTGCGGTGCGCCGCGTCGAGCCGGGCGACCTGCCGTGCGGCGGCGTGGTCGTTGTGCCAGGCCAGGCGCTGGAAGCGCGCCCATTGTTCGTCCGGGGTGATGATGCCGTTCCAGCGATGCGCGAAGGCGGCCTCGGAGGCGGCATCGTCAATGGCGTCGATCCAGGCGCGGCGGGCGAGATTGGTGGCATCGGCGGCGCGGCCGGCATTGGCGGTGGCCTCGGCACAGCGCAGCAGGGCGCTGCCGAGTGCTGGCGGCGGGGTGCATTGCGCCAGCACCGCGGCGTCGTCGGGGTCGGAGGCGATGGCTTCCTGGCGGCGGTGTTCCAGCGCCTCCTGCTGCGGCCAGTCGGGATTGCGCTGCATGAAACTGGCGATTTCCTCGGCGGTGGCGGCGCCGGGCGCGCGCAGCCGCCAGTACAGCACCAGCTTCTCCGGCACGGGATCGGCGAAGCGGGCGGCCTCGGCCTGGGCATCGGCCCAGCGGTTGGCGCGGATGGCGGCGATCGGGTTGGGACCGGCCTCCTGCGCACAGGCCTGTCCCGCCAGCAGCAGCGCCAGGCCGACGATGACACAACGAATCGGAACGCACATGTCTTCTTCTAGCAAGTGCGGCCTTGCGGCGCATCAATCTCGCGCCTAGCTTCCGGCGTTCGCGCAGCCGGTTTGGGAGAGGGGTTATGTTCAAGGGTTCGCTCGTCGCGTTGATCACGCCCATGCGGGAGGATGGATCCGTCGACGAGAAGGCCTATGCCGAATTCGTCGACTGGCAGATCAAGGAAGGCACCCATGCGGTGGTTCCGGTCGGTACCACCGGCGAAAGCCCGACGCTGTCGCATCAGGAGCACCGGCGGGTGGTGGAGATCGCCATCGATGTCGCCAAGGGCCGCGTGCCGGTGATCGCCGGGGCGGGGTCGAACAGCACCGAGGAAGCCATCGCCCTGACCCGCCACGCCAAGGAAGCCGGGGCGGATGCGGCGCTGATCGTCACGCCATACTACAACAAGCCGACGCAGGAGGGGATGTACCTGCACTACACCGCCATTGCCGACGCGGTGGACCTGCCCATCATCATCTACAACATCCCGCCCCGCAGCGTCGTGGACATGAGCGTCGAGACCATGGCGCGGCTGGCGAAGCACAGGAACATCATCGGCGTGAAGGACGCGACGGCGAACCTGACGCGCCCGCTGCACACAAGCCGGGCCTGCGGCGAGTCGTTCGTGCAGCTTTCCGGTGAGGACCATACCGCGCTGGCGTTCAACACCGCCGGCGGCGTCGGCTGCATCAGCGTCACCGCGAACGTCGCGCCGCGGCTGTGCAGCGAGATGCAGACCGCATGGGCCGAGGGCCGCTTCCAGGAGGCGATCGCCATCCAGAACCGGCTGGTGCCGCTGCATGACGCTCTGTTCGCGGAGACCAGCCCAGGGCCGGTGAAGTTCGCGGCCTCGCTGCTGGGCAAGACGTCGGAGCGCTGCCGCCTGCCGCTGGCCCCGCTGATGCCGGCGACGCGGGAGAAGGTGAAGGCGGCGATGACCGAGGTTGGGCTGCTTAATTGATGATGGGCGTCGCAGCCGGGCGCGGCCCTTTACCTCACCGCCATGGCCGGGCTTGTCCCGGCCATCTGCGCTGCGGCGGTCGGGGGCGGATGGCCGGGACACGCCCTGTAGGCGCTAACTTAGCGGCGGCGTTTGCTTCCGCGTCATGCCGGCCGAAGGGCCGCCATCCATGCCTTGCGGTGCCGGTATCGGCAGAAGGCGTGGATGCCGGGCCTGCGCCCGGCATGACGATGAGGCAACGGCCGTGCCGCCCGCCCGTTAAGTTACAGCAGACCGCAGGTCGGTTGGGACGCACAGGCGTCCTGTCTTCACCGTCATGGCCCGGCTTGTCCGGGCCACCTGTTCAAGCACCGATGCCGCGACAGGTGGCCCGGACAAGCCGGGCCATGACGGTGTCGGTGCACCGTCGCCCTGTCCCAACCTACCTGCGGTTTGCTGTAGCGCCTATGCGGACACGCCCGGCCGTGACGAGAGGGAGAAATGGCTGAACCGAGGAAAAAGGGCCTGATCTCCCACGGCGTGGCGTCGCAGAACCGCAAAGCGCGGTTCGACTACGCCATCAAGGACACCGTGGAGGCCGGCATCGTGCTGAAGGGGCCGGAGGTGAAATCCCTCCGCCTTGGCCGCGCCCAGTTGAACGAGGCCTGGGCGGGGGAACGCGACGGCGAGATGTACCTGTTCAACGCCTACATCCCCGAATACCAGGGCGGCGTGCTGTCGCGCTTCGAGGTGCGGGCGCCGCGCAAGCTGCTGCTGAAGAAGAAGGAGATCGACAAGCTGCTGGGTCTTGTGGCGCGGCAGGGCGTGACTCTGGTGCCGCTGGATATCCACTTCAACGAGCAGGGCCGGGCGAAGGTGCTGCTGGGCGTGGGCGAGGGGCGGCAGAAGCAGGACAAGCGGGCCTATATCGCCGATCGCGACTGGGCGCGCGACAAGGCGCGGCTGATGCGGGCGCGGGGGTAATAGAATAGGTACCTCACTCGCCCTGTTCGGGCAGCCCACACGCTACTGAAGTATGGTCGCGATACGGCAGTATCCTGTTCCCTGTCATTGCCCACGAGACAGAGCGGCGGAGATCTGCCCAACCGTGCCCGTGAGCCCTACACGGTCAGCTGCGCTGCAGGTTCCATCAAGCTACAGCAGACCGCAGGTAGGTTGAGACAGGGCGAGGAATTTTCAGCCTGCGTTGCAAGGGCCGCATTGGAGTTTAAGCAGGCATACGATTGAGATGGCGCACGTTGCGAGCGCTTTCGCCGGTTAACTGCGCTTTAACCGTTTGTGATTAGACTCTTCATATCCTATGGGATACAAAGGATATGGTTCAAACGAGGCCCTTTGAAGTCCTCCAACATGTCGTGTTTCGTGACTGGCTCAACTCACTGCGGGACGCAAAAGCAAAAGCGCGTATTGTCATGCGTATCGCATACCTCAGCCAGGGAAATGCCGGCGACTTTAAAGCGGTAGGCGAATCGGTCCTAGAGATGCGTATCCACTACGGCCCGGGATATCGGGTTTATTACAAACAAACGGGCCGCACCGTCATAATCCTGCTTTGCGGTGGCGATAAGTCCACCCAGGACCGGGACATAAGACAAGCCAGGGAACTGGCCGCGACCGTGTAGCCAGGCCAGCCAGAGATCACAAAAATGGCGAACAGCAACTTATCCCGCTTCGATGCAGCGGACTACCTCGACAGCCCCGAAGCCCGCGCTGAATACCTCAGCGCGGCGCTCGAAACCGGAGACATGCCGTTCATCCTGGACGCCATTGCCGTTGTCGCCCGTGCGGAAGGCATGGCGCGCGTTGCGGAGGTCGCCAAGGTCGGCCGGACCAGCCTGTACAAGACGCTCCAGCCAGGCGCCAATCCGGAATTTGAGACGATTCTGCGCGTCTTCGACGCCCTTGGCTTGCGCATGTCAGCCCAACCAGCCAACACGGCCCGGGATCACGACAACAAGGCGGCGCTGGCCTGCTGACACCCGATCTGCCCGCTATCTCACGTTCCGGCGGGCGCCCTGGGATATGGCGGCACAGCGGCCCATACCCAGGCGTGACGATTGCGCGTGTGAAGCGAGGTCAGGCTCGCCCGTGGCGGCCACCCGCCTCAGCGGGCCGGGCGCATTCCCGCGCAACCATCTCTTTAGTCCATGTTGATCCCGGATCCGAACGGAGCCTGCCGCATGCGCGGATCAGGCCCCGATGGATCACGGATTGCGTGCCGGCACGGAGGGCTTGCCCCTGTGCCGCGCCGCCCGCAAGGTCACGACTTGTTGGGTTCGGCGGTCTTTTCCGGAGCGGCGTGATGCGTCTTGCTGTGCGACGCTTTGGTGTGGGTAGCCTTCTTGCTGTGATGTTCGTGCGTCTTGGCGGCCGGCTTGGTCGCCGCAGTCTCTGCCGCCGGGGCCTTGGTGGCCTGCGCCTCCGGCGCGGCAGCGGGCTGGGACTGCGGAGCAGCCGCCGGAGCCTGCTCCGGCGCGGTCGCTTGCGCGAACGCCGCGGCCGGCAGGATCGCCAGGCTGATGGCAAGAGCGCTGGAAGCCAGTCTAGACGTGCGTGTCATACTCGTTGTCCTTTCTACCGAGGGAATCGTGATTGGCCCCGGTGTGGGACCAATAGCACACGGCAATTATGACGCGACAGGGATCAGCGGGTGGCCGAATCGTGGTAAACGATACGTGGACGCATTAAATATGCGCCATCTTTGCGCCGCCACGCCATCGATGGAACACTGGCTCCTGCAACCAGGGGAAAATCGTCCATGCCGCTGTCCGGAGTCAGGGTTCTCGACCTGACGCGCGTTCTGTCGGGCCCTTTCTGCACCGCGCTGCTGGGCGACCTGGGGGCCGACGTCATCAAGGTGGAGGCGCCCGAGGGCGACTCGGTGCGCGGGCAGGGCGCAGGCCGGGACGGGCTGTCGTGGTACTTCGCCCAGTTCAACCGCAACAAGCGCTCGCTGCGGCTGGACCTGCGCACGCCGGCGGGAAAGGCGATCCTGGCGCGGCTGATCGCGCGGTCGGACGTGCTGGTGGAGAACTTCCGTCCCGGCGTGCTGGCGCGGCTGGGATTCGACGACGACCGGTTGCAGGCCTTGCAGCCGCGCCTGGTGACCTGCGCGATCAACGGCTTCGGCAGCACCGGGCCGTATCGCGACCGTCCGGCGTTCGACTTCATCGCCCAGGCGATCAGCGGATTCATGAGCGTCAACGGCGGCCCGGACGACCCCCCATTGCGCTCCGGCCTGCCGATCGGCGACCTTGTGGCGGGGCTGTATGCGGCGCTGAGCATCACGGCCGCGGTGCTGCACGCGCGGGCAACCGGGCAGGGGCAGCGGGCGGAGGTCAGCCTGACCAACGGGCTGGTCAGCCTGCTGGCCTATATCGCGACCAACACCTTCGCCACCGGCATGACGCCGCCGCGCAGCGGCAACGACCACCCGATCGCCGCGCCTTATGGGCTGTTTCCGACGCGCGACGGACAGATCGCCCTGGCGCCGGCGGACGACGCCTTCTTCCGGCGGCTGGCGGATGCGCTGGGAGAGCCGGGGCTGAAGACCGATCCTTTGTATGCGACGCAGCCGGCACGGGTGGCGAACCGCGCGCGGATCAACGCCATCGTCGGCGGCAGGCTGGCCGGGAACACCACGGCGCACTGGGTCGAGACGCTGAACGCGGCCGGCGTGCCGTGCGGGCCGGTGAACAGCGTCGCGGACGTATTTACTGATCCGCAGATCCGGGCGCAGCAGATGGTGATCGACGTTGACCATCCCGGTTATGGCATGGTGCGGATGCTGGGCTTCCCGATCAAGCTGTCCGAAACCCCTTGCCGCGTGCGGCGGTCCGCCCCGCGACTGGGCGAGCACTCGGACGAGGTGCTGGCCGAGCTGGATTATTCCGAGGCGGAACGGGCGGCATGGCGGCGGGATGGCGTGATCTGACACTGGCGGAGTGCTTTGCGCGCGGGGTTGGCGGGGCGGCCGCGCGTGAAACCAATGTCTCGCGCGGGTTTGGCGGGGCGGCCGCACGTGAAACCAATGTCTCGCGCGGGGTTGGCGGGGCGGCCGCGCCCGGTACAAACAAGCTGCGGCGCAGGTGGCTGCTGCACGGACTCGTTCTCGGGATTGCCGTCCTGGGCGCCATACCGGTTATCGTGACGGGACGATGGGCCGAGGCGGAGCAGCCCCGCTGGATCGCCCGCGCGGTCAACGGGATGCGCGACGACGTCTTGTTGCCGGCGCATCATGATCCCGCCCGGCGGTATCCGGTGGTGCTGTACTTGCGCCAACCCGACATGGGGAACTCGTCGGATCGGCTGCGCAGGCAGGCAGGCGCCTGGTTCGGCACCGAGGTGTTCCGGTTCCGGCATTCCTGCATCGTCATGATGCCGATGCTGGAGCAGAGGCACGACCCGGGTGGGGTAGAGATCAATGTCGGAGGCAAGGGGCCGCATCGCTCAGGCGAGCATAACCTGGCCGCCGCGCTGCGGCAGGTGGTGGACTGTTATTTGGTCGATCTGGATCAGTTCCATGTCACCGAGCCTTCGACGGACGGGATGGGTAGCTGGCAGATGCCGCCTGACTAGTACACCTCGCCGGAAGTGGCGACTCCGTTGATGGGTGGCCCGGCGCGGGTGAGTCTGGTTTGCCACAGTCTGGCGGCAATCGCCGTGACCAGCCGCCGTCAGGAGCCGTTCTGGCGAGTCAGGAGCGGCCTGAATATGGCAGGCCACAGGCTCACGCCTCGCCCTGATTCACCGGAGCCTTCATGCCCCGTCTGACTGCCGCCCCGAT
>NZ_NHRY01000033.1 GCF_002937115.1 Rhodopila globiformis
CCCGCCACCCGGGCTGCGCAGCCCCCTGAAATGCTGTACCGATCCCCCCACCTCCACCCAGGCGCCGGACCGCCCAGCCACAGGAGAGACCACGATGCCGAAGAGCGTCCCCGTCCCCATCTTCGACTGCGTCGTCTTCGGCGCCACCGGCGACCTGACCCTGCGCAAGCTGCTCCCCGCGCTCTACTACCGCTTCCGCGACGGCCAGATGACCCCCGAATCCCGCATCATCGGCGCCGCCCGCTCCCGCCTGTCCGACGACGACTACCGCGCCCGCGCCGCCCGCGCCCTGGAACAGCACGTCCCCGCCCAGGACCACGACAAGCAGACCATCCACCATTTCCTCAACCAGATCTTCTACATCCCGATCGACGCCACCGAGCCCGACGCCGACTGGAGCCAGTTCCTCCGCGTGCTGGACGACGCCTGCATCCGCGTCTTCTACCTCGCCACCTCGCCCGACCTGTACGGGCCGATCTGCCAGGCGCTCGGCACCGCCGGGCTGGTCACCGAGAAATCCCGCGTCGTGCTGGAAAAGCCCATCGGCCACGACCTCGCCTCGGCCCGCGCGATCCTCGAAAGCGTCGGGTCGGTGTTCTCGGAAGCGCAGACCTTCCGCATCGACCACTACCTGGGCAAGGAAACAGTGCAGAACCTGCTGGCCCTGCGCTTCGCCAACACCATCTTCGAGCGCCTGTGGAACGCCGACGTCATCGACCACGTGCAGATCACCGTCGCCGAGACCGTCGGGCTGGAGGGCCGCGGCGGCTACTACGACCGCTCCGGCGCGCTGCGCGACATGCTGCAGAACCACATGCTCCAGCTTCTCTGCCTGGTCGCCATGGAGGCGCCGGTGTCGCTGCAGGCCGACCGGGTGCGCGATGAGAAGCTGAAGGTGCTGCGCGCGCTGAAGCGGATGGACCCGCACGACGTCGCCACCCACACCATCCGCGGCCAGTACGCCGCCGGCGCCATCGACGGCCAGCCGGTGCCGGGCTATGCGGCGGACCTCGGCGACGGCAGCACGTCCCTGACCGAGAGCTTCGTCGCCCTGAAGGCCCAGCTGTGTACCCTGCGCTGGGCCAACGTGCCGTTTTACCTACGCACCGGCAAGCGCCTGCCGAAGAAGGTGTCGGAGATCGTCATCCAGTTCCGTGCCGTGCCGTTCTCCATCTTCCCCTCCGACGCGGCCGAGTGGCACCCGAACAGCCTGATCGTCACCCTGCAGCCCGAGGAAGGCATGCGGTTGGAGATGATGACCAAGGACCCCGGCCCCGGCGGCCTGCGCCTGTCGCCGACGGGCCTGGACATTCGCTTCGAGAAGACCTTCGGCCGCCGCTTCCCCGACGCCTATGAGCGCCTGCTGATGGACGCCGTGCGCGGCGATCCCACCCTGTTCATGCGCCGTGACGAGGTGGAAGCCGCCTGGTGTTGGGTCGAGCCGATCCTGCAAGCCTGGGCCAGCCGCCCGGACCATCCGCGCCCCTATCCCGCCGGCAGTTGGGGCCCGACCGCCGCCATCGCGCTGATCGAGCGCGACGGCCGCACCTGGCACGAGGACCTCGAATAGGGGCGGCCGTACCCTCCATCGGCGCAGCCGTTTTTCTATCGTCATGGCCGGGCGTGTCCCGGCCATCCACCCCCCGCCGTTGACGCGCAGATGGCCGGGACACGCCCGGCCATGACGATAGGGAGACGACCTTGCCCCGCGCGACGGGGAACGGGCCGACCGGACGCGCCCACGCCCGCCCCGGGGACTTGCCCCCCGCCCCGGCGTCGCGCAGGCTCCCACAAAACCAACCGAGGAGACTCACATGGCCAAGGTCAACGGCGCCACCCTCATGGCACGCAGCCTGAAGCAGCAGGGCGTCGAGTACATGTTCGGCATCGTTGGGTTCCCCGTCCAGCCGATCGCCGCGGCCGCGCAGAAGGAGGGCATCCTCTACATCGGCTGCCGCAACGAACAATCCGCCTCCTACGCCGCGCAGGCGGTCGGCTACCTGACCGGCCGTCCCGGCGCCTGCCTCGTCGTCTCCGGCCCCGGCGTCGTGCATGGCCTGGCGGGCCTGGCGAATGCGCAACAGAACTGCTGGCCCATGATCCTGATTGGCGGCGCCTCGGCCACCCACCAGAACGGCATGGGCGCCTTCCAGGAGGAGCGCCAGGTCCAGATCGCCAGCCCGTTCTGCAAGTTCGCCCACGCGGTGGAGCACGTCCACCGCATTCCGTTCTACGTCGAAATGGCCGTGCGCCACGCCATCTACGGCCGTCCCGGCGCCTGTTACCTGGACATGCCCGACGACATCATCCTGGGTGAGGTGGAAGAAGAAAAAGCCCACCAGGCCGCCACCGTTGGCGATCCACCCCGCATGCAGGCGGTGGACGCCGACATCGACCGCGCGCTGAACGTCCTCGAATCCGCCGAACGCCCGCTGGTGATCGTCGGCAAGGGCATGGCCTGGTCGCGCGCGGAAGACGAAGTCCGTGCCTTCATCGAGCGCACGCAGGTCCCGTTCCTCGCCTCCCCCATGGGCAAGGGCGTGATCGACGACACGCATCCGCTGTCGGTCGGCGCCGCCCGATCCCACGCGCTGCAGGAGGCCGACGTCATCGTCCTGCTTGGCGCGCGCCTCAACTGGATCATGCATTTCGGCCTGCCGCCGCGGTTCAACCGCAACGTCCGCATCGTGCAGGTCGACATCGCGCCCGAGGCGATCAGCCAGAACGTTCCGGCCGAGGTCGGTCTCGTCGGCGACGGCAAGGCGATCGTTGCGCAAATGAACAAGGCTCTCGCCAACCGCCAGTGGTTTTACCCGAAGGACACTCCCTGGCACGCCGCCATCGCCCAGAAATCCGCGGCCAACGCGAAGCAGATCCAGCCGATGCTCGACGACGACGCGGCGCCAATGAACTACTACCGCGCCTTCAAGGACATCAGCGCCTGGCTGCCGCAGGATGCCGTGATCATCGGCGAGGGCGCGAACACCATGGACATCGGCCGCACCCAGATGCCGAACCGCAACGCGCGGCTGCGCCTCGACGCCGGCAGCTACGGCACGATGGGCATCGGCATGGGCTTCGTCCTCGCCGCGGCCGTTGTCCATCCCGATCGGCCGATCGTTTCGGTATCAGGTGATTCTGCGATTGGCTTCTCGGGGATGGAGATCGAAACGGTGTGTCGCTACAACCTGCCGGTGAAGATCGTCGTGCTGAACAACGGCGGCATTGGCGGCGGCGTGGACACCCTGCCCGAGGACAAGTCGAAGATCCCGCCGCGCGCGCTGATCTGGGGCGCGCGTTACGACCGGATGATGGAGGCCTTCGGCGGCCGGGGTTGGTACGTCGAGGATCCCGCCCAACTGCGCGCCGCCCTCGACGAGGCGATGGCGTTCCACGGTCCGGCGCTGGTCAACGTCAAGCTGCATCCGGAAGCCGGCCGGAAGCCGCAGAAATTCGGCTGGCACACGTCGTAGGGCCGTTCCCATAGCGGCACGGACAGGCGTGTCCCCCTGGGTATCACGATAAGGCAACGGTCCGAGAAGGATTTGGCGCCAGGTCCGTTGCCCCTCGTCATGGTCGGGCGTGTCCCGTCCGTGACGAGGGGCAACAGACCCGACGCCGCCTGATCCCCGGCTTGCCCAACCCGATCCCGATGATAAACACCGCACGCAAGGCCATCATTGCGGAGGCATCCATGCCAGACCAGCCCCCGACCGTCGCGCTAGCCCTGCAAGGCGGCGGGTCGCACGGCGCGTTCACCTGGGGCGTGCTCGATCGCCTGCTGCTGGAAGTTGCAGCCGGCCGCCTGCGGATTTCCGCTGTCAGCGGCGCCAGCGCCGGCGCGCTCAACGCCGCCCTGACCGTCAGCGGACTGGTGCAGGGTGGCGCCGAACTTGCCCGGCGCAAGCTGGAGGAATTCTGGCGCTCCCTGTCGCGCCGCGGCTTCCTCGACGGCAACAGCCTGTTTTTCAACGAGCCCGGCCTCTTCGGGTTCAACCTCGACTGGTCGCCTGTCGCCATTGCGCTGGAAGCCATGGGATTGGTTGTTTCACCCTATACCAACCCGTTCTATACCGACGCCCTGGCGCCGCTGGTCGCGCAGGCTTTCCCCGCGGCCGAACTCGCCGCGTTGAATGCCGCCGCGACGCCGCGGCTGTTCGTGACCGCCACCGACGTGACCAGCAACGGCCGGGCGATTTTCACCCAGCCCGACATCTCCACCGCCACCCTGCGCGCCTCTGCCGCCCTGCCGACGGACTTCAAGGCGGTCACCATCGGCGGCGTGCCGTACTGGGACGGCGGCTACCTCGGGAATCCGTCCCTGTCGCCGCTGCTCGATCACGCGCAGGATCTGCTTCTTGTCCTGGTCAATCCCTTTCACCGTGACGGCATGCCGCCGCGCAGCGCGCCGGCGATCATGGATCGGCTGAACGAAATCACCTTCAACGCCTCGGTCGTGCTGGAGGTCAACGCCATCGAGGCGATCAACACGCTGCTCGCCGAACTGGCGCGGGACAACGTGCCATACACGGGGCGCTACAAGCCGATCCATTTGCACGCAATTCGCAATGATAAGTTCAACGAGCAGCTCGGCTTCGTATCGAAGAGCAGCACCTCCTGGACCCTGCTGTCCGCGCTGCACGACGCGGGCTACCAGACGGCCGACGCATGGCTCGACGCGCACCGGGACGACCTGGGCGCGCGGTCGTCCCTCGACGTGAAGGCCGACCTGATCGACAAGGTCCTCAACGCGCCGGTGCCGGCCGCATCGGCGACGTGACGGGTCGCTTACCGGCCCCGCCGGCCTGTGCTAAATGTATCCGGCAGCGATACAGGCGGGCCGGATGGCAACGGACAGCGAACAAGACACGGGCGGCCGGATGCAGGCGATGGTGCTGGAGGCGCCGCACCGGCCATTGCGGTTGACCGCGATGGCGGTGCCGACGCCCGGTCCCGGCCAGGTGCTGCTGCGCATCGCCGCCTGCGGCGTGTGCCGCACCGACCTGCACGTGATCGACGGCGAACTGACCCAGCCAAAGCTGCCGCTGGTGCCGGGGCACGAGATCGTCGGCCGGATCGCCGCCCTGGGCCAGGGCGTCACGCGGTTCCGCCTCGGCGACCGCATCGGCGTCCCCTGGCTGGGCTGGAGTTGCGGCGCCTGCCGCTTCTGCCAGTCGGGGCGGGAGAACCTGTGCGACCAAGCTCGCTTCACCGGCTACCAGATCGACGGCGGCTACGGCGACTATACAGTGGCCGACCAGCGCTTCTGCTTCACGCTGCCGGACGCCTATTCCGACCTCGAGGCCGCCCCGCTGCTGTGCGCCGGGTTGATCGGGTACCGCGCGCTGCGCATGGCGGGGGAGGGGGAGCGGCTGGGCCTGTACGGCTTCGGCGCCGCCGCGCACATCATTGCGCAAGTGGCACGCTGGCAGGGGCGGCGGATCTTCGCCTTCACCAGCCCCGGGGACGCCGAGGCGCAGGACTTCGCCCGCTCGCTCGGCGCCGTCTGGGCCGGCGGTTCCGATCAGCCGCCGCCGGAACCGCTTGATGCCGCAATCATATTCGCCCCCGTCGGGCCACTGGTGCCGGCAGCGCTGCGGGCGGTGGAGCGCGGCGGCACCGTGGTCTGCGCCGGCATCCACATGAGCCCAATCCCCAGCTTCCCTTACGACATCCTGTGGGGCGAGCGCGTCGTTCGTTCCGTTGCGAACCTTACCAGGCGCGACGGCGAGGAATTCCTGGCGCTCGCGCCCAAGGTGCCGGTCCGGATCGCCGCCGTGCCGTACCGGCTGGACCAGGCGAACGCCGCGCTGGACGACCTGCGGGCCGGGCGGCTGCAAGGCGCGGCGGTGCTGGTGGCGGACGACGGCAAGCCCGCCTGAACAGGCGTCGTCGCGCACGGCGTGTCCGTTCCTGGACTGCAAGAAAACCGTTGCATCGGGAACAGGTTCCGGACCGTCGCGTTCGCGTCACTCACGCCCTGGCGGGACGCGCGATGCCTCATACAGGAACCACGTGCGCCGCTCGGTTTCGTCGATCCAGACTTCGAGCAGGCTTGCCGTGGCGACGTCGTGGTATTCGTCACAGGTATTGTGCGCCTGGCGCATGGCCGCCGTCAGCCGCATGTTGTCCTCGCGCAGTTCAGCCAGCATGTCCTGCGGGTGCACGTACTCCGCGTCGTTGTCCGCTATGCGCTGCAAGCGGCTGATGTGGCTGATCGAGCGCAGTGTCGTCCCGCCGATTTTCCGCGCCCGCTCGGCGATCGGGTCGGTCATTGCGAAAATCTGGTCGCTCTGCTCATCGAGCAGAAGGTGGTAGTCACGGAAATGCGGCCCGCTCATGTGCCAGTGGAAGTTCTTGGTCTTGAGATACAGCGCGAACGCATCCGCCAGCAGGCCCGCGAGCGCTGCACTGATATCCCGTGTCGCCTCGGCGGGGAGATCGGTCGTGGTGGAGGCTTCGTTGTGCCTGATCTGATCCGTCTTCTTGCTCATTGCTGTCGGTCCTCCGTCAGTCGGCAAGCCTGCATATACCTTCGGCCCGTGCCGCCGCGTTCAACGGTGCGAGTACTGGTCGATGCAAACCTTGCCTTCATTGGTTTACTTGCATCGCCCGCCGGTCTTCTGGACAGGCATCGCGCGTTGCGCAAACGCACGGCGAAGAGCAGGATGAACCGCACCACGTGAACCCGAAATCCGGGTTTGGAAACTCGAAGGCCAGCAGAGGCGAAGTGCGGCAGGAGCCTGCCTGGACGACTGCCGCCACCGCCGGCGTGCCCGGCCGGGGCGCGATACCGATCCGGAAGCAAAACGCCTGAACACGTGTCCCACTCCAACCCAAGGCAGGATCATGAGCACGTTCACGACCAAGGACGGAACCGAGATCTACTACAATGACTGGGGCAGCGGACAGCCGGTCGTCTTCAGCCACGGCTGGCCGCTTTGCGCCGATGCGTTCGAGGACCAGATGTTCTTTCTCGCCTCGCATGGCTATCGCTGCGTCGCCCACGATCGCCGCGGCCACGGGCGGTCGGGCCAGCCGTGGCATGGCAACGATCTCGATACGTATGCGGATGATCTTGCCGAGCTTGTCAGGCATCTCGACCTGGCGAAGGCGATCCATGTCGGCCACTCCACCGGCGGCGGCGAGGTCGCCCGCTATATCGGCCGGCATGGCAACGACCGCGTCGCCAAGGCCGTGCTGATCGGCGCCATCCCGCCCATCATGGTCAAGAGCGACAGCAACCCCGGCGGAACGCCGATCGCGGTGTTCGACGAACTGCGCGCTTCGGTGCTGGCGGACCGGTCGCAGTTCTGGCGGGACCTGAGTCTGCCGTTTTATGGCTACAACAAACCGGGCGCCAAGGTTTCCGAGGGCGTGCGCGAGTCGTTCTGGCGCCAGGGCATGATGGCCGGCCTGCCGGCGGCGTATTTCTGCATCAAGGCGTTTTCCGAAACGGACCAGACCGGGGACCTGAAGAAGATCGACGTGCCGACGCTGATTCTGCACGGCGACGCCGACCAGATCGTGCCGATCGGCGACTCGGCGCTGTTGTCGGCGAAGATCGTCAGGAACGCGACCCTGAAGATCTACGAAGGCGCGCCGCACGGCATGTGCACGACATTGAAGGACCGGGTGAACGCCGAGCTGCTGGCATTCATTCGCGAATGAATCCGGTCCGGCTTCGTTATGGTTACCATTCAACCATGCACCGGGCACGCCAAACCGTGCCGAAATGGCAATGGCCGTCAACCCGTTATGTTGGCGCCTACGACTATATCCGGCGGCGGGTAGTAGGGCCGGTCGCCAAGGCCGCGCACGCGGTCCCAGAATTCCGGCCCGGAGGCTTTGCCAACCTCCTCAAGATCCGCGGCCTGGCGCCAGATGTTCCAGGAGTCCGGATGCAGCCGGCTGGCCTCGGCCAGGAACGGCGCCGCCTCGTCCGCCCGCCCGTGGCGGCGCAGCCAGACGCCGAGCCGGAAATTGGCGTCAGCGAGCGCCATCTCGGGCGTGATCGTCGGCAGCTTTGCCCGGGCCTGGTCCGTCGCCAGGGCGTGCCGCCCAGTGCGAACCCAGTCCCGCACCGCGTCCAGATACGCGACTCGCGCCGTCTCGCGCGCGGTCTGGTCCTCGGCGGACATCGTGCGGGTGACCGGGTCCATGCGGCGGAAATGGTCAGTCGAACCGGCGGTTTCCGGCGGGCGCACGATCCGCCCGGCCTCGTCGATCCAGACGCATTGCGGCACGTTGACCATGCCGTAGAGGCTGGCGACGCGATGGTCGACGTCGATCAGGCACCAGTAGGAGGCATTCGCCTGCTCGATCCAGGGACGGGCATGCTCGGCGCCGCGGCTCTCCTCGGCGACGGCGACGACGGCGAAATTCTCGGTCTTCAGGCTGTCCGCCAATTGCTGCCACACGGGCAAGTCAAAGCGGCAGCCTCACCAGGAGGCCCAGGTCGTGAGGAAGACCTTCCGGCCGCGGAGGTCCGACAGGCGGTGCTGCGCCCCGGCAAGATCCGGCAGCGCGAAATCCGGCGCTTCGAGTCCGGCCAGGGCAGCCGTCCGGCTGTCGGCCGCGGTGCCCAGCACCCAGGTTTCGCCGTGGGCGTCGGAGACGACGGGATGCCCGAGGGTGCGCCAGAATGCGGCGACGTCGACCTTGCCGTCGCGACGGGCCTCGTCGTTCAGCGGCACGCAAAGCGCGTCGCGGCACATGCCTTCGGGCTTCAGCGTCCAACCGGTGATCGCCTCGGCATCCCCGGGTGAAACGCGCAGGCCGCCCGTTGCCGCGACCTGGAACTCGCCGCTGTCTGTCAGAACGACTGCCATGGGTGCCTCCCTGGTGTTTGCCTCATGCGGAAGAAACGCTTGGTTGCGTATCTCTGAGTTCTGAATTCCTGCCGTCAGTTGCGGCAGAAAATGCCCGGATGCGCGTCGCGGGTCAAACCCGGGGGCCAGGCCAACTGTCGGATCGCTTCTGTGGCAGACCGCATCCCGGTTGCGACTGATGCCCGGTTGTGGCAGGCCGATGGGGACGAAGTGGGCTTTATGTCCTGCCCAAGCCTGCCGGCTCGTGACACGCAGCCACCACCGGCGCAGCGTTCCCCGCGCCTCCGTGCGTGCATCCGCGTCCTCCCAGCCGTCACTCCGCCGCCCCCACCGCGGGCGCCGCCGGTGCCGTTTCCGCATTGTCGCGGATATTCAGCCAGAAGGCGCAGATCACCGCCGAGACGATGCCGAAGATCGCCAGTCCATACAGTCCGCCGGCGAAGCTGCCGGTCGCATCTTTCGCGAACCCGACATACCAGGGGCCGAAGAAGCCCCCCAGGTTGCCGATGGAGTTGATCCACGCGATCGCCGCCGCCGCGGCCGGACCGGTCAGGAACATCGGCGGCATCGCCCAGAACGGCCCCTTGGAGCCGTAGAACCCGCAGGCGGCGATCGACATCCCCACCAGCGCCCACCACGTGCCCATCGTCATCCCCGCCATCACCAGCCCGGCGGTGGACAGCACGCAGGCCCAGAACAGGTGCCAGCGCCGCTCGTTCGCCCGGTCCGACAGCCAGCCCCAGCCCAGCAGCGCCGCCGTGGCGCACAGATACGGCACCATGGTCAGCCAGCCGACGGCCATGGTGCCGCTCACCCCCAGCGACCGGACGATCTGCGGCATGAACAGCAGCATCCCCAGGCTGGCGGTGACGATGCCCAGGTAGTTCAGCGACAGCAGCAGCACGCGCGGGTCGATCATCGCCTGCCACAGGCTCATGGCCTGGGCCGTCTCCTTGGCCTGCCGCTCCGCGGCGATCGTCCGGGTGAGCCAGTCGCGCTCCGCCGGCGTCAAAAATTTCGCCTGCTCCGGCCGATCGGCCAGGATGAGAAGGACAACGAGGCCCATCAGAATGGTTGGCACCGCCTCCAGGAGGTACATCACCTGCCAGCCGTGCAGGCCGAAGACGCCGTCCAGCCCCAGCAGCGCCGTCGACAGCGGCGCCCCCGCCGCCACGGCGATCGGCAGGCCAATCAGGAAGCCGGACATGATGCGGGCGTGGTGGTCGTGCGGGAACCAGTAGGTGAAGTACAGCACCAGTCCGGGGAAGAAACCAGCCTCGGCCAGGCCCAGCAGGAAGCGGATCATGGCGAAGCTGTGCGGCCCGGCGGCGAATGCGGTGGCACCGGCCAGCAGGCCCCAGGTGATCATGATGCGGGCGATCCACAGCCGCGCGCCGACTTTCTCCATGATGATGTTGCTCGGGACCTCGAACAGGAAATAGCCCCAGTAGAACGTGCCGGCGGCGAAGCCGAAGTCGGTGGCGGACAGGCCCAGGTCGCCGCGCATGGTCAGCGCCGCGAAGCCGACATTGATGCGGTCCACGTAGCACAGGAAATACGTGATCACGGCGATGGGCAGCAGGCGCAGGTAAACCTTGCGGATAGCCGAGGCCGCGACAGCCTGTTGCATGGCGGACTCCCTGAATGGTCCGGGTGCCGGTTTCCGGCTTGTGGGTCTGCAGCCTGCCACGGGCGGCGCGGCCCGCGCAAATCACCGCACAAATCACCTTGCGGCCAAAACCAGAAAAGAGTTGCAATGGAACAACCGTTCCTGTATAATTTCCTATATCTCTAGGAAAGATGTCTGGTTTGGTTCATTCATGGTGACGATCAAAGCCGGCGTCGGCGTCGGCGGCGCCAACCGGCCCGGCGACGTCCGCCAGGTCCAGATGTTGCTGCAGCGGCATGCATACTGGCTCGAGGGGACGGCGGTCGCGGTCAATGGACAAGCGGATCCGGTCACCTGCCAAGCCATTGGCGCCTTCCAGCGCAACGCGGCGGCGCTGCTGGACCCGGACAGCCTGGTTTCGCCGCACGGTTTCACGCTGCTCTGGCTTAACCGCGCGGCCATCCCGCCGCTGCGCAGCCCGGTCTTTGCTCCGGCCCGCATCGATCGCGCTGGCGGCGGGCTGGTCGCCGCCGATTATGCCCGCGCCGCGGCCAGCCTGGGCAGCGATGCCGCCGTGGTGCAGGCGGTCGCCGAGACCGAGACCTGCCGCGCCGCCTGGGACGACGACGGCCGGCCGACGATCCTGTTCGAGCGGCATGACTTCAGCCGGCTGACGCGGCGGCAGTTCGACGCCAGCCATCCCGACATCAGCAACCCCGTGCCCGGCGGTTATGGTCCGTATGCGGCCCAGTGGCCGCGGCTGCGGCGTGCCGCCATGCTGGATGAAACCGCCGCGCTGCAGTCGGCATCCTGGGGCGCGTTCCAGATCATGGGCGAGAATTACGGCGCATGCGGCTTTGCTTCGGTCGATGGCTTCGTCGAGGCAATGGCGGCGAGCGAGCAGCAGCAGCTCGACGCGTTCGTCGCCTTCGTGCAGCGCGACCCGCGCACGCTGACGGCGTTGCGGCGGCGCGCCTGGGCGGCCTTCGCCCGGCTGTACAACGGTCCCGACTATGCCGACAACGATTACGACGGCAAGCTGGCGGAAGCCTACCGGAAGTTCAACGCGGCCACGGCGTGACGATCCGCCGCATCGGGTGCGCCGGGACCCGCGTCCGGTCGCGGCGCCTGACGCTGCTGCCGGGCGGCAACGGCCTCGCCGGCGTGGGCGGGCGCTGCGGCGGCGGTAACCGCGCTCAGGCCGCGCCACGCAGCCGCGCGGTTCCGGCTGTATCGACGCCGAGGCTGTCGGTCAGCGCCACCTTGTAAAGCCGCCTTGCGTTATCCGCCGAGACCAGGCCGTCGCGCACGTCGCGCGCCACCAGCGCCGGGTCGCGGTCCGCCGGATCGCCCAGGCCGGCGCCGCCGGGCAGTTCCAGGATCAGGCGGTCGCCGTCGGGGATGACCTGCAGTCCTTTCGTGCGCAGCGTCTTGCCGGACTTCAGCGCCACCCGGCCGTTGGCGCCGTCCAGCCCGCCGTCGCGGCCCTTCGGCGCGTGGGCGATGCGGTCGAAGCTGGCGTTGACGGCGAATTCCAGGTCGCCCTTGGTGGCGATTTCCATCACCTGGCCGACGCCGCCGCGGGTGCGGCCGGCGCCGCCGGAGTCGGGCTTCAGTTCCTTGCGCCAGATGACCACCGGCGCGACGTTCTCGGTCGCCTCCACCGGCATGGTGCGCACGCCGGAGGGGAAGGCGGTGGCGTTCAGCCCGTCCCGCGTCGGCCGCGCGCCGGTGCCGCCGGAGTTGAAGGTGATGATCTCGAAATCGGCGACCACCGGCTTGTTGCCGCGCGCCTGGCCGGAGATCGCGCCGCCACCGCGCAACGGCGGGTTCCACAGCGCCGAGGCGCCCTCGGCGGTGACGCGGTCCGGCACCGCCTGGTGCAGGCAGCCCATCATCAGGTCGGGCAGCAGGTGGCCGATGACGTGGCGGACCGAGACGGGGTAGGGGCGGGGGGCGTTCAGGATGCAGCCTTCCGGTATTTTCATCCGGAACGGGGCGAGGGAGGCCCAGTTGTTGGGGATCTCGGGCGCCACGACGCACTTGATGCCGAAGCAGGCATAGGCGCGGCAATACGCCGGCGGCACGTTGATGCCGCGCGAGGACAGGCCGGCGGTGCCGGCGAAGTCGACCGCGATGCCGTCGTTGCCGACGGTCATCGCGGCGGCGAGGCGGACGGGTTCGTCGTAGCCGTCGGAATGGATTTCCGCCTGGTAGGTGCCGCCGGGAATGCGGGCGATTTCGGCCAACGTTGCGCGCAGCGAACTGTCGAAGATGAAGTCCGCCAGCGGATCGAGACTGGCCAGGCCGAATTCGTCCATCATGTCCGCCAGGCGGCGGGCGGCGGCGTCGTTGCAGGCGCAGAGTGAATAGATGTCGCCTTCCAGTTCCACCGGCAGGCGGGAGCCGGCGCGGATGAAGTCGAAGAAGGTCTCGTTCGGCGCGCCGCGGTCGAAACATTTGACGATCGGGATGTACAGGCCTTCCTCGAACACCGAGCGTCCCTCCGGCCCCATGCCGAGGCCGCCGACGTCGATGACATGCGCGGTGTTGGCGAACAGGCCGACGATGGCGCCGTGGTGGAAGGCGGGGGTGACGACGGTCAGGTCGTGCAGGTGGCCGGTGCCCAGCCAGGGATCGTTGGTGATGTAATGATCGCCCGGCTGCATCGTTGCGGCGGGGAATTTCTTCAGGAAGTGCCCGACGGATTCCATCATGGAGTTGACGTGGCCAGGCGTGCCGGTGACCGCCTGCGCCATCATCCGGCCGTGCAGGTCGAACACGCCGGCGGACAGGTCGCCGGCCTCGCGCACCGTGGTGGAGAAGGCGGTGCGGATCATGATCTGCGCCTGCTCCTCCACCACCGCGATCAGGCGGTTCCACATGACCTGGCGGTGGATCTGCGCGAGGGCGGCGGTGTCGTGGGACATGGACGGGTCCTGCGTGGTTTGGCGCCAGTGTGGCATGGGAGGTGATGGGGGCCAAACTGGGTGGCGGTTTCGGTTGCATGCGGCTGCGACCATATATATAGTGAAAATCACTACATGTAGGTGCCCTGATGGATCAGGCTATTTCCGCCGCAGAAGCGAACCGCAGCTTTTCCCGGCTTCTCAGGGAGGTCCGGCAGGGATGCTCCTATGTGGTGACCGCCCACGGCAAGCCCGTGGCCCGTATCGTTCCCTGCCACGAGGCCGATCAGGCGCGTGAGACAGCGCGTTCGGCCCTGCTCAGGCGGCTGGCGGATCAGCCCGTTGTCGATATCGGTCCCTGGACACGCGATGACCTGTATGAGCGCTGAGCCGTGTCGATCGCCCTGGACACCAAAATCCTGGCCTATGCCGAAGGGGTGAACGGGGCGGAGCGCCGCGCGCAGGCCGTCCGGATCCTGCAGGATCTGACCGGTGAGACGATCGTCATTCCGGCGCAGGCGTTGGGCGAGTTGTTCACCTTGCTGGTCCGCAAGGCGCAGCGTCCGGCCGCCGACGCGCGGGCCGCGGTGCTCGGGTGGCACGATGCGTTCCCGGTCGCCGATACGTCGTCATCCGTGCTGCTGGACGCGATGGAACTGGCGGTCAGCCATCGGTTTGCGCTGTGGGATGCCATCGTGCTGGCCGTGGCGGCGGCGTCAGGATGCCGTTGGCTGTTGTCGGAGGACATGCAGGACGGCTTTACCTGGCGGGGCGTGACGATACGGAATCCGTTTGTGGGATCGCCACGGGCAGAGTGACCGGGACGCCTCGCTTTCATGATCACCGGACCATCCTGTGGCGGTTATGCTTTCGGGCTAAGGTCGTGATTGCGTGGAGCCCGGATCTTGCCGCCGTGCCAGCGTGCACGAAAATCCTGGCCCGCCAGCCACCTTGGTGTTAGAGCCTGTTTGAATGGATAGTGTTTATGGATCAATGGTTTATCATGATACCTGATAGAGGAACACGGCGCCCACGACTCCCATGGAGGAACGGTCGTTGGAGGATGCGCACGACCCGCGCCTGCCGACAGTCAAGGGTGGAGGTACTTCCCGGCTCGCTGCGATAAAGGAGGAGCAATTCGAGTAAAACAGGCTCTTACTCTTCGAACCAAATCGTAATACCGCCGCTGCGGGGCATGAAATGAGTGAAACCAAGCACAGACGGACCCGCGCCGCGGCACATCCCGCGGTGGCCAGGGGCGCAGGCGGCAAGGCACAACGCACGGTCGCGCTTCGCATCGCCGATGGCATGGGTCTGCTGGCCGGGCCGAAGACCAAGCACTGCAATGCCAAGGTCTCGCCCAGGCTGTTCCAGGCCGCGGCCAGACGGATTGGCACCACATCCCCGGCGGCGGTGATCAACGCCGCGCTGGCATCGCTGGCGGCTGAGGATGAACTGGGGCCCTGGCTCGCACGGAACTGGGGTATCCTGGCCGAGGCTCCGCCGGACCTGCTGGACCAGATCGACCTGTAGGCCGTCACGGACCCTGTTCGGCGATGGCAAAGCCGATCCGGCGTGAGAGGGCTGCTTTGCCCAGGCTTGGAGCCGCGGTGCCACCGGGGCCCGTGGTTCTGGACAGCAATGTCTTCATCAATGCCCTGGCCGGACGTGGCCCCATTGGCGTTAAAATAGGGCTGGCTGTTGCCTCGTCGTCATGGCCCGGCTCGTCCGGGCCACCTGTCGCGGCACAGTGCTGGAATAGGTGGCCCGGACAAGCCGGGCCATGACGGAATGGCAAGCATCGTGCCGCCACGCTATTTTAACGCCAATGGGACGTGGCCCGGCGGTGTTGCGCAGCCTGCTGGAAGCCTTGCCGCGAGTCTTCGTCGCGGCACCGACGCGGGCTGAACTGGCCTGGGTAAAAGGGCGGCTGGACCCGGATCACCCTGGCTCGGCGCGCATCGTTGCCACGTATGAGGCCGTGCTGGCGCGTGTCGATCCGTTCAAGGTGCTGGTGCCGACCGATGCCGACTGGCTGGCGGCCGGCGAGCTCGCAGGGCTGGCGGCCCGCGTGCTGATCGGCGGCGGACGCAAAATCGCAGCCGCCTTTGACCGGGTCGAGCTGATCAACGACGCCCTGACGGCTGTCCTGACGGCCAAGGCCGGCTTTACGGTGATTACCGAGGACAGCGATTTCGACATACTTGCCCAACTTATCCCCGGCTGCCGGGTGTTGTTCTATGACCGTCAGGAAACGTGGAAGTAACAAAACTCCCGATGTCGTCGCCCTCCTGTCAGCGCAGCAACGTGATGTATCCCAGCCGATTGACTGTCGCCGACCAACCCGGGCTGACCAATGTGGAGGTTTCATCCTCCGCCACGATGGCCGGTCCGGCCACCGTGGCCCCCGGCGCAAGGGCCGCACGGTCATACACCGCCCAATCCGACACCGCCCCCGTCGTCGTATCGCGCACCGGCTGGGTCCGCACCGGTGCCGCCTGTGACGCGGGCGCCACGTCTTCCTGCGGCAACGCCGGCACCGCCCCGGCCACCGTCGTCACCACCACGGCATAGCTCATGATCTCCACATCCGAGCCCGGCACCGGACGATCGTAGAACCGGGCGTATGCCTCATCGTAACGCGCCCGGATCAGCGCAATATCGTCCTGCTCCAGCACCTTCACCGGCAGCGGCACGGGGATTTCGTGCCCCTGTCCGACATAGCGCATATACGCCGTCCGCGTCTCCGTCGTTAGCGCGCCGAAACTGCCCTGCGCCACCGCCGCCTCGGCTTCCTGCCGCATGGCGTCCAGCAGGTCGTTCACCGCCGCCACGTCGAAGGTCGAAAACCGCTGGTACAGGCTGCGGACAACCTCGTACCCCACCGGCGCGCGCAGGAAGCCGATGGCGCTGCCGACGCCAGCGCCGGAGGGCACCAGCACGCGGCTGATGCCGACCTTCTCCGCCACCCGGCAGGCGTGCACCGGCCCGCCGCCGCCGAAGGCGATCAGCGTGCGGCCTTCGTATGTCTTGCCGGACTCGATCGCGTGCACTCGCGCGGCGTTGGCCATGTTCTCGTCGACCATTTCCACCACGCCCAGCGCCGCCAGTTCCGCCGTCAGTCCCAGCCCGGCGCCGACATCCGCCAGCAGCGCGTCGTGCGCCGCGGCGACGTCCAACGCGATGGAACCGCCGGCGAAACGGCCAGGATCGTAACGGCCCAGCGCCAGGTTGGCATCCGTCACCGCCGGATGCGTCCCGCCCTTGCCGTAACAAGCCGGCCCCGGATCCGCCCCGGCGCTTTCCGGTCCGACGGCGATGCGGCCCATCGCATCGACATGCGCCAGCGACCCGCCGCCGGCGCCGATTTCCACCATCTCGATCACCGGAATCCGCAGCGGCAGCCCCGATCCCTTGCGGAACCGGCCGATCCGGGCGACCTCGAAGGAGCGGGCGGTCTGCGGCTTGCAGGCGTCAATCAGGCAGATCTTCGCCGTGGTGCCGCCCATGTCGAACGACAGCACGCTGTCCAGCCCGCATTCCCGGGCGATGTGGGCGGAGAAGATCGCGCCGCCGGCCGGGCCGCTTTCCACCAGGCGGATCGGGAAGCGGCAGGCGGTATCGATCGTCGTCAGCCCGCCGCCGGACATCATCAGGAACAGCGGCGCCGTCGCGCCCGCGTCGTGCAGCTCCGCCTCCAGCCGCCGCAGGTAGCGCGCCATCATGGGCTGCACATAGGCATTGGCGACGGTGGTGGAGAACCGTTCCCATTCCCGCATCTCGGGCGAGACCTCGGACGACAGCGACACCGGAACATCCGGCAGGGCGCGGGCCAGGATCGCCGCGATGCGCCGTTCGTGCGCCGGATTGACGAAGGCGTGCAGCAGGCCGACGGCGACGCTCTCGACGTTTTCCCGCCGCAGCAGCGGCACCAGCGCCTCCACCGCCGCCTCGTCCAGAGGGCGCAGCACGGCGCCGGTGTTGTCCAGCCGTTCCGGTACCGGCAGGCGCAGGGCGCGCGGCACCAGAGGCTCGGGCAGCACGATGTTCAGGTCGTACTGGTCGTAACGGCTTTCGTTGCCCATGGCGATGACGTCGCGGAAGCCCTCGGTGGTAATCAGCGCCGTGCGGGCGCCCTTGCGCTCGATGATGGCGTTGGTGGCGAGCGTGGTGCCGTGGATGATCAGGCCGATATCGCCCGGCGCCACCCCGGCGGCGCGGATGACCGCCTGCATGCCTTGCATCACCCCGCGCTCGGGGGCCGCCGGCGTGGTCAGCACCTTGACGGTGGTCCGCGTGCCGGCGTGCTCCAGGGCGAGATCGGTGAAGGTGCCGCCGATATCGACGGCGAGGCGGGCGGACGTCATGCGGTTCCTCGTTTGTTTTGGCCCTGGGCGTGCGCCGGGAGCATTGCGCAACCCTTGGTCCGTGATCGGCGGACGGACGTCAAGACGCGGCCGGCGGCGCCATCGTCGGCGGGCGGGGGAAAGGCGCTTGCGGGGCCTGCGGCACAGAAGCGGGCTCATCTGCCATATCATGCGCCAAAGTAACGAACTGCTTGCCATCGCGTGGCTTGCGCACAGGGTACGGTGGATGCGGGTCTTTCGCGGCCGCAGGCCGCAATAACCGCTCCTCTGCGGCCTCTGCGCCACCTCTGCGCGCTCTGCGTTGCAGCGCGGTGGTTGTCGCGCCACCGGCGTTTACCGTCAGGCGGCTCCCCGGCCACAGCGGTCTTTGTTGCGGCACCGCATTTTTAACGCAGAGCGCGCAGAGCTGGCGCAGAGGCCGCAGAGCAGATCGTACTGCAACCCGCGGCGAGCCTGCACCGTCCGGCCGGGACGGGCATGAAGCGCCCGTTCAGTGCAATCGAAACGGAGCAGGCTCAGACCAGCCGCACCGGCGCCGGATACCGCGCCACCACCGGGTCCGCCGTCAGCAGCATCAGCCCCTCCGTCAGCGACTGGGCGACCAGCAACCGGTCGAACGGGTCCCGATGCAGCGGAGGAAGCGTCTCGACCGCCACGGCGTGGTGGCCAAGCACCGGCAGTTCCTCGTAGCCGTTGTCGAGCAGGCCGCGCCGCAGCACCCGCGGATCGACGCGAAAATCCTCGCGGCCAAGGCTGCGCTTGATGGCGATCTCCCAGATGCTCGCCACGCTGAAGACAGGCACGTTGGCCTCATCCTCCAGCAACGAGCGTGCGTCTGCCGGCAGGCGTGTTGAATCGGCGGCGGCCCACAGCAACAGGTGCGTATCCAGCAGCCATCTCAAGATGACTCGCCATGAAACATCGCGGCGATTTCGGCGGCGCCCAGCGTGTCGAAGTCATCCGGAACGGTGACCTGGCCCCGCATGAAGCCCAGCCGGCGTTGCCCGCCCGCCGCAGGTTGCTCCAGCGCGGTCAGCCTGGCCAGCGGTTTGCCGGCCCTGGCAATAATCACCGTCTCGCCGTTCGCGGCCGCCTCGACCAGTTGCGAAAAATGCGTCTTGGCTTCGTGAATGTTGACCGTGCGCATGGTCAGTCCTCCGGGCTAAGCCCACTTGGTCCACCCAACCACGAAATTCAAGCCAACGGCGCCGCCCTGTTGCATCGGCCGCGTCCGGCACCACGTTGCAGCCGCGGCGGGACGGTCACAATCCTGTCTCCCGCGATGTGCATCCGGCGCGGTATTCGCGTAGAACAGCCGCCCCGACCCAACCAGGAGCCAAGGCATACACGTGCGGCGAGAAACCATAGCCATGATCTGGATCGGCGGCCTCGTGCTCGCCGTGGCCCTGTATATTGTCGGCCCGGACAACTTCATCGCCGCCACCCTGGCGCTGATGAACGGCCTGAACGACCTGGTCCGCAACCTGGCCTACAGCCTGGGCGCGCAGGTGTTCGGCGTGGTCCGGGCGGCGGCGATCGCGATCTATGTCGTGTTCTTCATCCTGGCCGCCCTGGCGATCCAGCAGGGGCGCCGCGGCGTCTGGGCGCTGATCGTCGTCACCGGCGCCTTCCTGTTCCTGGTCTGGCGGCCGGAGGGCGAGGCGTCGGCCCCCGCCGGCCGCTGGATCATCGCGCTGGCGTTGGCCGTCGTCGGCGCCCTGGTGATGACGCAGCGCCTGCTGGCCCGGCCGCGCGAGCGCCACGAGATCCCGCCCTATCCGATGGGCGGGCCGCCACGGTGAGCGGCGCCATGAACGCCACCCCGGGCGGCGATCCTTTGGCGCCGCACGGCGCCTCTCGTATGCAGCAGGCGGCCAAGCTGGCGCTGGCGCTGGTGCTGGTCGGGCTGGGGATGTGGGCGCTGCACCGCTATTTGCCGGCGCTGATCTGGGCGGCGATCCTGGCGATCGCCTTCTGGCCGCTGTACCAGCGGGCGCTGCGCCGCTGGCCTCCCAAGGGGAACAACGGTCCGCACAACGTGCTGCTGCCGGCGGCGTTCACCGCGGCGATCGGGCTGGTGTTCATTCTGCCGGCCGGCATGGTCGCCTACCAGACCGGCAAGGAAGTCCGCGGCGTCTACGACACCATCGACAAAGCGCGCACCGAGGGCATCCCGCCGCCGGAGTGGCTCGGCCACCTGCCCGTCGGCGCATCACAGGCGACGCAGTGGTGGCAGGCCAACCTGTCCAATCCCGACCAGGCGTCGGACCTGCTGAAGCGCGCGCGGGACTCCCGCCTGGTCGCCAACAGCCGCGAACTGGGCGCCGAGGCGGTGCACCGGCTGGTGCTGTTCGGCTTCACCCTGCTGACCCTGTTCTTCCTGTTCAAGGAAGGCGACAAGCTGAACGGCCAGTTGCGCCGCGCCAGCGCCCGTGCCTTCGGCCCGTCCGGAGAGCGCATCGGGCGGCAGATGATCGCCTCGGTGCACGGCACGGTCGATGGGCTGGTGCTGGTGGGCCTGGGCGAGGGCTTCCTGATGGGCATCGTCTACCTGTTCACCGGCGTGCCGCATCCGACGCTGTTCGGGCTGTTCACCGCGATCGCCGCCATGGTGCCGTTCGGCGCGCCGGTCGTGTTCGGCATCGCCGCGCTGGTCCTGCTGACCCAGGCCAAGGTGTTCGGGGCGATCGTGATCGTGGCGTTCGGCTTCATCGTCACCTTCGTGGCCGACCACTTCATCCGCCCGTCGCTGATTGGCAAGACGACGCGGCTGCCGTTCCTTTGGGTGCTGCTGGGGATTCTCGGCGGGGTGGAAACCTGGGGGCTGCTCGGCCTGTTCCTCGGCCCGGCGGTCATGGCGGCGCTGGTGCTGCTGTGGCGGGAGTGGAGCGAGGGGCGCAATCCCGAGGTCGCGTGACAGCACCCGGACGGGGCGGCATTTGCCAATCGCACGGCGGCGGGCGTTGCCAACTCGTCATGCCGGCGCGCAGGTCCGGTATCATCCCGTCATGGCCCGGCTTGTCCCTACGGGATGCACACACCTCGGAAATTGTCCGCCGCGGCCGTTGCTTCACCGTCATGGCCCGGCTTGTCCGGGCCACCTGTCGCGGCACAGGTGCTGGAATAGGTGGCCCGGACAAGCCGGGCCATGACGATGGAGGAACGTCGCAGGGAATCAGGCAAGCCTCTGATTTAGCGTCTGGTTCCGAATTGTTTCCGAGGTGTGTGCATCCCGTAGGGGCCTTTGCCCGGGCAGCCGCAATACGACGGCGCAGCCGTGCCGCATGCATCCCTGCTTTGACGCCCGTACGAGCGGGGCCGGGTTCCCTCACCTCCGCGTAACGACCCTGACGCCGATCGACCCCGCGGACCGTCCGGCGCGCGGGATCGTCACCGGGACCGTACTTGAGCGGGCAGGCCCCTTCGGCTGATACTCAGGCCGGCACGACAAGAACGCCGCACAGAGAAACCGGCGGCAGCCAGGGGGAACGACCAATGATCACGACACGCCGCAGCTTCGTCGGCAGCGCCGCCGCGCTGACGCTCGCGCCACTGGCCCGCGCGCGGGCGCAAGGCCGGCCGAAGATCACCATCGGGGTGCTCACCGACCTGTCCGGCACGTACCGCGACAACACCGGGCCGACCTCGGTGGCGGCGACGCAGCTGGCCGTGGAGGAAATGCGGCCGCACCTGGACTGCGACGTGGCGGTGATCAGCGCCGATCATCAGAACAAGCCGGACGTCGCCTCGGCGATCGTGCGGCAGTGGTTCGACAGCGGCGTCGACGTCGCCGCCGACGTGCCGACATCCTCGGTCGCGCTTGCGGTGGCCGAGGTGGCGAAGGAGAAGGACAAGCTGATGCTGAACGCCTCGGCCGCCGCCGCGGCGCTGACCGACAGCCAGTGCAGCCCGAACACGATCGTCTGGAGCTTCGATACGTACGAGAACGCGGTCTCCACCGGCGGGTCGATCGTCCACGAGGGCTTCAAGTCGTGGTATTTCATCACCGCGGACTATGCCTTCGGGCAGTCGCTGGAGCAGTTGACGTCCCAGGTGGTGAAGAAGGGCGGCGGCGAGGTGAAGGGCGCGGTGCGCTATCCGTTCCCCGAGACCACCGATTTCTCGTCCTACCTGGAGCAGGCGCAGGCCAGCGGCGCGAAGGTCGTCGGCTTCGCCAACGCCGGGCTGGACGCGCAGAACTGCATCAAGCAGGCGCATGAGTTCGGGCTGAACCAGACGATGAAGATCGCGCCGCTGCTGATGTTCATCCAGGACCCGCACGCCATCGGCACGCAGATCTGCGGCGGGCTGCTGACGACTGAAACGTTCTACTGGGACATGAACGACCGCACCCGCGGGTTCACCAAACGGCTGCTGGCACAGACGAAGCGGAACAACTATCCGAACCAGGCGCATGCCAGTTCGTACGCCTCGACCATTCACTACTTGAAGGCGGTCAAGGCGCTGGGCCCGGCTGAAGCGAAGAAGAGCGGGCGGGCGGTGGTGGCGAAGATGAAGGCGCTGCCGACGGATGACGACGCGTTCGGCCAGGGGCGGATACGCGCGGACGGGCGCGGCGAGTTCCCGGCCTACCTGTTTCAGATCAAGACGCCGGCGGAGAGCAAGGGGGAGTGGGACCTGTACAAGCTGGTCCGCACCACGCCGGCGGCGGACGTGTTGCATCCGCTGAATCCGAAGTGCAACTTCCCGGCGGGGTGAGGGGGGCCTGGCGAGGACGGAAACCGGGCGCGGGCCCATGCGTATCGGGATAAGCGGACTGGCGGAGCAAAGGCTTCTCCCTCACCGTCATGGCCGGGCGTGTCCCGGCCATGACGGTAAGAGAACGGCCGAGGCGCCAAATCCTTCTCCGGCCGTCGTCTTCTCCTGATACGCATGGGGACACGCCCGGCCATGACGGTAAGAGAACGGCCGCGGCTCCGGGCCGAGGCCAGACCGTTCCCCTGGCGGCGTGAAACTATTCCGCTGGCTGCGGCGCCGGGCTGTACTTGTCGAGCAGGGCCTGGCCGAGCCTGACCGCCTCGTCGGGCGTCAGCCAGGACCAGTCGGCGCCACGGGACCGCAACGCGACCCAGACGGTGTCACCATGCACATGCTCTTCGACGGCGACTTGGGTTGGGTTGAACATGACCAAAGCCCTATACGCTGTTGACGACTCGATTTGGACTCGATACGGCCGCTGGTTTCGCTTCACCAGATCCGGGGTGAAATTCTGCGTGATTTCACCACAACGTGATGCCGTGCCATAGTCTTGACGCAAAGCCGGCTCGACCTGCAACAGAAAAATCGCGCCGGACGCGGATCGCCTGCCAAATCCTCCCGCAGCCTCGCCTGGCGTGTGTTCCACGCAACAGGCGGATGGTCCGTCCGGGTCCGACGGCAGGCCGGCGCCGCATAACCGCCCGTTTTCATTGTAAAAACAGGACAATTTCGATCAGCCGATCGGCGGCGCGACCGACGCCTCGGGCGCTAAAAGCCGAACATGTGATCCAGCGAGAAGCCGCCAGCCTCGTCCATCAGCCCGTGGTAGCCGAACAGCCGGCAGGTGGTATCCCGCACCAGCACGTAACCCTCCGCCCCCGCCGCGGCCAAGTCCGCGGACGCGAACAGCTGATGCGGCCATATCATGACCGAACCGGAACAGGCGATCCGCACCGGATGCTCGGCCAGCATCCGTCCGGATCCGTCATGAAGCTGCAGCGCCGTCGCCGACTGCCGCTGCCAGGGCGCGGAGGCGGGATAGATCAGCACCGCGAAGCTGCGCCGCCATGCGTCGCCGAGCCGGAGGAACAGCCGCGTGGACAATCCGGGCGGCGGGCCGGAGTAGGATTGCGGCTCATCCCGGTACGTCATGGCGGTGTTGAAAATATGCGCGCCGAAGCTCGATTCGGCGCCGTGGCCGGAGACGCGGTCCTCGTAGCGGAACAGCGCGTGCATCCAGCCATCGGCCTCGCCGCCGTCGCGGAAATCGTACACCAGCTCGGCGTGGCCCTGTTCGACGTCGAACCCGTCCAGGTCCATCGCCAGGCTGTGGTCGCGCGGCAGGCAACCCAGGAAGCGTTCGCCGCGCCGGGTGCCGTCGGTATCGAACACCTCCAGCCGCAGCGGCAGGGTGGTCTGCGTGGTCGCCATCGGCGTCGGCTGGAAGACCGTGCGGAAGCGGACGCGCGGCAGGATCGGGAAGGGGAGCAGGTAGCCGCGCCCCAGCGCCTCCGGCAGCGCCGGGATTCCCGGGTCCGCGCGCAGGTTGTCGCGCTCGACGTTGACGTGGGCGATGCGGACGCGGCCGGCGCGCGTCACCTCGTAGCGCGGGCGCACCACGTGCCGCCCGGCGCGCAGCTCGATCTGCGCCGGCCAGCGCACGTCCGGCAGCAGGTCCGCGACATCCAGCGCCACGGTGGCAAACGGGCCGACGGGCCGATCGAGCGCGACCGGCTGCCCGGCGCCCATACGGTCGAGCGCGATCGTCCCCACCGGGATCGGCGCGGCGTGGCTGTTCTGCAGCCACAGCACCACCCGCTCGTCCGCGCGCGGCGCCGGCAGGCCGGCGAAGCGGTCGGATGGCCAGGCGTTGGCGTCATGCGTGCAGGACAGCGACGCGCCGTTGTCCGAGGCGTAGGTGTCCAGCGCGTATTTCACCACGTCGTGCCCGGTGGCGCCGACGGCGTGGATGAACAACTGGCCGGTGAAGGCGTCCAGTCCGAACCGCCTCCGCGCATCCCGGCTGTCGATCGCGAAGCCGCCAGGCCCGGCCGGCAGGTCCTGCTCCCAGGTCGCCAGCGCCTTGCCGCCGGCGTCGAACAGGCGCAGCCACAGCCGCATGTGCCGCGCGCCGTAGCCGGCCCAGTAGTTGGCCGAGACCAGCCGCGTCGACAGCCCATCGGCGTCGCGGAAGAAGGCGAAGTTCGTCGCGAAGTTCAGCTTGTCGAGGTAGCGGCCGGGGACGCTGAGCAGATGCCCGGGCAGCCGCGCCTCGTCCAGCGTCAGGACGGCGGCGCCGGCGGGCAGCAGCGGCGCGATGCGGGCGACGATGCGGGCGGCGTCAAAGGCGGCGACCAGGACGGTGCGGGCGCCGCTCGCCGGCAACGCCGTCAGCGGCCGCGCGGCCAGGCCGGCGCGGTGCTGGCCGACGAGGGCGACGTCATGCACGAACAGGCAGTCGAACGGCCGCGGATACAGCGCGGCCAGCGCGTCGGCGATTCCGTCCGGGTCGTACAGCGCGACCGGGCCGTCCAGCCGCGCATACAGGCGCTCGATCGCCTCGGCTGCCAGCGGATGGGCGAGTGCCTTGTAGAGGACATTGCCCCCGGCGCGTGCGTCGAACGTTTGTATGTGCAGCATGGACCTTCCATTCCCGGAATCCTGGACCGGACGTCCGCACGCTATCGCGGACATCCGGTGCAGGATACACCCGTCTTCTCCAGGCCGGTGTTGCCCTGGTATTGGCCGTCGAGGCTTTCGCCCCCATGCCCTGAGCTTCTGCGACGAGCGGCGGTGTCGTTCCCGGGGAGGGTCAAGGCAGCGGGGGAGCCTGGATTGGCGACCGATTTTCAACACGGAGAACGCGAAGGACCACTGAGGGCCACGAAGGGGTGTGAACGAGTCAGAGCCTGAAAATCAATCGACTCCTGGCCGGAGCCGAAGTTGATACAGCGTACCGCAGGACGGTGGGGATTCAGCTTGCAGGCATACAGCGGCGGCATCGTCCGCTTCGGGCTGGGGCCGGGGCGTCGGTCCGGACCACATGCCGGTGCGGTCAGGGGTGCGTCCCTGTCATGGCCGGAGCCTGCGGCGGCCGACAATGGTCCACCACAGAGCCACAGAGCCACAGAGTTTGCAACGAAGGCGTCGGCAGCGCGGCGGTTCTGATCTCTGTGTCTCTGGTGCGCCCCGAAGGGTGCAATCACCTTGCGGGTGAAAGTCCCACCCGGGCAATGGTCGGTTGGCCCGGTAGCTGGCAGGCGGTGCGGTTGGGCAATTGGCCGTATCGAAGCCCTGCGACAAAGGCCGCTTCTGGCGGTTGAGCGACTCGATGGGCCGTAACGTGAGTGAA